>NZ_JALHLX010000064.1 GCF_022844385.1 Hydrogenophaga sp.
TTCGGGCCAACCGCAACGCGCGGTGACCCGGCTTCAAAGCTGGGTGGTGCTGCAGCCGCGCGACGCGCTGGCCTGGCAGACCCTGGCCCGGGCTTACCAGGTTCAGGGCCAGTCCTTGCGTGCTGTGCGGGCCGAGGCCGAAGCGCGCGCCGCGCAGCTCGACTATTCGGGCGCGGTGGACCGTTTCCGGGCGGCGCAGTCTCTGCCCGTGGCCGAGCGCAGCGCCGATTCGATGGAAATGGCCATCGTCGACAGCCGCCGGCGTGACGTGGAACTGCTGCTGCGAGACAGCGTGAAAGAAGAGGAAGACAGCAAGCGCTGAGGCGGGCTGCGACCCGCGCAGCGGCCAGCTCAGAGAACGGCTTTGACCGCCGCGTCCACCACCAGCATGAGCGCCGAGTAGATCAGTGAGCCCAGCATGGCGGCCCAGAAGCCGTTCACGCCGAAGCCATCCATGAGGCTGGCCGCGGCCCAGAACAGCAGCGCGTTGATGACAAACAGGAACAAGCCCAGCGTGATCACCGTCACCGGCAGGGTGAGGATCACCAGCACCGGGCGCAGCACCACGTTGAACAGACCGATCACCGCCGCGGCGATGAGCGCGGCGGTGAAGCTCTGGATCTGCACGCCGGGGTACAGGTAGGCCACCAGCAGCAGCGCGCAGGCTGCGAGCAGCCATTTGAGGATGAGCTTCACGGGGTCAGCAGCCGGTTGGTCAGTGTGCCGGAGCGGCCTTGGCCTGGCGCGAGGCCACGTACTTTCCGACCACCAGCACCAGCAAGGCACCAGCGACCGAGGCGCCGTACTTCACCACATCGTCCTGGGGCAGCTTGAGCATCCACTGCCACTTGTCCGGGTTGGCCATCACCGGGTCGGACACCAGCATGCCGCCGGCGATCCAGCCCAGCAGCATGCCGCCGGCCGTGATGATGATCGGGAAGCGGGCCATCAGCTTGATGACCAGCTGGCTGCCCCAGACGATGATCGGGATCGAGATCAGCAGGCCCAGCACGACCAGCAACATCTGGTGTTCGCCAGCGTTCTGTGCGGCGCCGGCAATGGCGATCACGTTGTCCACGCTCATCACCAGGTCGGCGACGATGATGGTCTTGATGGCGGCCAGCAACTTGTCGCTGGTGGCCATTTCGCCGTGGCCCTCCTCGTCAGGCGCGAGCAGCTTGACACCAATCCACACCAGAAGGATCGCACCGACGAACTTGAGCCACGGCAAGGCCAGCAGCGTCATGGCGAAGAAAATCAGGATGACGCGCAGGACGATGGCACCCGCCGTGCCCCAGATGATGCCTTTGGTGCGTTGTTTTGGCGGCAGCTTGCGGCAGGCCAGTGCGATCACGACCGCGTTGTCACCCCCCAGCAGGATGTCGATCATGATGATCTGCCCGAGGGCGATCCAGAAAGGCAGCGAAGTCAGGAAGTCCATAAATTTTCTTGGTCAAATATTGGGAAGAGCAGGACGCAAGACACCTCGTGATGACCAGGAACAACCTACTCGCCTGCGCGGGCGCCGGAGCGTGATTGTAGTGGTGGGCGCCCATTTGCCCCAGTAAGCAGTTCCCACAGCAGCTGCGAAACGATGACCCCTGCGCGCCGGAGGCAGGCCGATCTGGCTATCATCGGCCTCCCTCAAGAGACCCCCATGGCCGGCATCCACATCACCGACATTGAAGCCGCGATCAACCACTGGCGCGACAAGTCTCCGTCGCCCGACGGCGTTTCCTTGCCCCAACCCACGCGCGCGCTGGCCGAGGTGTACGCCCTGATGGTGTTCTTTCACGAAGTCGAGGCAGACGAAGCCACCTTGCCAGCCGCCGCACATGAAGCCTGGCTGGCCTGGTACGACACCACGCCCGACACACCGTGTATTGCCATCTGCTCCACCAGCCAGGGCGACGAAGTGTGCAAGGGCTGCGGCCGCCTTTTTGACGAGGTGCAGCGCTGGACCGAGATGTCGCCCGGTGAGAAGCGCGCCACCTGGCGGCGCATCACCATCGAAGACGACGCCTGGCGCTTCAACCGCTACGCGGAGCGCGCCCGTTGATATGACCAGCTCGGCTCACGCCGGGACGGTGTAGTTGGCCTGGGTCAGGTGGTCCACGCGACAGCTGAAGTCACTCACCCAGTCGATGAACTCGCCCACGGCCGCGCCTGCCAGCGGTGCGCCGTGCTGCGGCACGATCATGCGGATCGGAAGCGTGCGCGCCATGTGGGCCCACAGGCGCAGCACCTTGCCCGACACCATGTAGCGCCGATGAAAGCTTTCCATTCGGGGAATGTGCCCCGCCAGCGAAGTGACCATGCAGGCGGCATCGGCCGACGAACCCATCGACACGCCCAGGTCGCCGGAGAACAGGATGCGGCTGACCGGATCCCAGAACTGGAAATTGCCCTCGGAGTGCATGAAATGCGGCGCGAAGTGCTCCCACAGGCGTAGCGTGGCCTGGGTGCTGGTCATCCAGCGGTCCAGCGAGGTGATGATGTCCGGATCCGCGTGCGAGGCCAGGATCGCGGACAGCTTGCTCGGTGGGAAGTAGCGGCCGATGGTCAGCAGCTCCGGAGTCGCGCGGGATGTGCGCTCGCCGGACTCCAAGGGCATGGGGCTGCCGACCGTTTGAGGCAGGTCAAGCCTTGGTGTCGGGCGACTTCGGCGTCAGACGCGGCGCGCGAGTTCGGCCGCCTTGCCGGTGTAGCTGCCGGGGGTCATGGCCAGCAGTCGCGCTTTTTCCGGCTCGGGAATTTCCAGGCTTTCAATCAGTCCGTGCAAGGCTTCGGCCGTCACGGTCTTGCCGCGGGTGACTTCCTTGAGCTTCTCGTACGCACCCGACACCCCGTAGCGGCGCATCACGGTCTGGATCGGCTCGGCCAGCACTTCCCAGGCCTTGTCCAGATCGTCGGCCAGCGCTTCCTCGTTGAGCTCCAGCTTGCCCAGGCCCACGCCCATGGAGTGGTAGGCCAGCACCGCGTAGCCCAGGGCCACGCCCATGTTGCGCAGCACGGTGGAGTCTGTCAGGTCGCGCTGCCAGCGGCTGATGGGCAGCTTCTCGCTCAGGTGGCGCAACAGCGCGTTCGACAGACCCAGGTTGCCCTCGGCGTTCTCGAAATCGATCGGGTTGACCTTGTGCGGCATGGTCGATGAGCCGATTTCTCCAGCCTTCAGGCGCTGCTTGAAATAGCCCAGGCTCACATAGCCCCAGATGTCGCGCGAGAGGTCGATCAATATGGTGTTGGTGCGCGCGACCGCATCGAACAGCTCGGCCATGTAGTCGTGCGGCTCGATCTGGATGCTGTAGGGCTGGAAGGTCAGGCCCAGGCCGAGCGGCTCGGGTTGTTCGATCACGTTGCGGCTGAAGGCTTCCCAGTCGAAGTCGGGCCAGGCGCTCAGGTGGGCGTTGTAGTTGCCCACCGCGCCGTTCATCTTGCCCAGCAGTTTCACGCTGGCGATCTTCTCGCGCGCGGCGGCCAGGCGCACCACGACGTTGGCGATTTCCTTGCCCACGGTGGTGGGGCTCGCGGTCTGGCCGTGGGTGCGGCTGAGCATGGGCACGGCCGCAAACGCGTGGGCCATCTCGCGCAGTTTCGCGATGACCGCGTCGAGCGAAGGCAGCAGCACCGCATCGCGCCCGCCCTTGAGCTGCAGTGCATGGCTGGTGTTGTTGATGTCTTCGCTGGTGCAGGCAAAGTGCACGAACTCGGCCGCCTTCTCCAGCTCGGGCCGGGCTTCGAACTTGGACTTGATCCAGTACTCCACCGCTTTCACGTCGTGGTTGGTGACCTTTTCGATGTCCTTGATGGCCTGGCCATCGGCCTCGCTGAAGTTTTTCACCAGGCCCATGAGGTAGGTGCGAGCACCCGGAGACAGCGGTTTGAACTCGGCGAGACCGGCGTCGGACAAGGCGATGAACCACGCGATTTCCACCTGCACGCGGCGGTGCATGTAGCCCAGTTCGCTCATGAACGGGCGCAGCTGGCCCAGGCGACCGGCGTAGCGGCCGTCCAGCGGAGACAGGGCAGAAATGGGGGACAAGACCGCCGACGGTGCGGCGGCAGAGGGCGTGGAGGCTGAAGCCGATGGGGTGGTGGGGCGCATCCGGCGATTGTAGGAGGCGGGGCTTTCAATCGGCCTTGTCAGTCGGACCGAAGGCCGGGCTGGCTAAAATCGCCTTCCCACGGGCAACCGTCTTCACCCACCTGTCCTCCATGAAACTCATCGGCGCCATCCCCAGCCCTTACGTGCGCAAAGTGCGCGTCGTCATGGCCGAGAAGAAGCTGGATTACCAGTTCATCCTCGAAGACGTGTGGTCGGCCGACACCCAGATCGCCACCTCCAACCCGCTGGGCAAGGTGCCCTGCCTGGTCATGGAAGGCGGCGAAGCGGTGTTCGATTCGCGCGTGATCGTGGAATACCTCGACACGCTTTCACCGGTGGGCAAGCTCATCCCGACACAAGGCCGCGAACGCGCCGAGGTGAAGACCTGGGAAGCCCTGGCCGATGGCCTGCTCGACGCCGCCATCCTCGCGCGCCTGGAATCCACGTGGCCCGGACGCACCGGCGAGCAGCGCAGCGACGCCTGGATCGACCGCCAGATGGCCAAGATTGAAGCGAGCCTGAAAAGCATGAGTCAGGGCCTGGGCGAAAAGCCTTTCTGCTCGGGCATCCACTTCAGCCTGTCGGATGTGGCCGTGGGCTGTGCGCTGGGCTACCTGGACTTCCGCTTCCCGGTGATCGACTGGCGCACGCCGTACCCGAACCTCGCGCGTCTGGCCGAGAAACTCAACCAGCGCCCAAGCTTCGTCGACACGAAGCCGGATTGATTGCGCTCAGGTGTTGGCTCTTCGTTTGAGCCAGCGCATCAAGCTGCCCACCACGGGCAGTTTTTCGTAGAGCTCTTCCGCTGCGTCCCAGTAGTCGCGGTGGTCGCTGATCAAGCCGTCGGCTGTCAACACCAGGTGCGAGCCGCCACGCACCACCTGTTCGGTGGTGGTGTCAAAACGCTTGAAGCGAAAGCGGAACTCCCACACCAGAAAGCACTGCGTGCCGTCCACGATGCGGCTGCTCACCACGAAGCGCGGCTCGTGCAGGCTCTCGAACATGTGCCTGAACACCTGCTCGATCGCGGGGATGCCGTGCACCTCGTTGAACGGGTCCTTGAAGCGCGCGTTGGCCGTGTAGAACTCGCCGATGCTCGCCACCGATTGCGGCGAGATCGTCTCGAAGTACGCGCAGAGGCGGTCGACCGCCGCGCGGGTGTCGCTGCTCACAGGCCGGTGGCGCGGCGCACCGCGGGAAAGTAGGCGCGGTAGGGCAAGAGGCGCATGAGCTTCATCCAGCGCGTGAAGCGCTTGGGGTAGTGCACTTCAAACACGCCCCGGCCCCAATCGTCGATCATGGCCTGCGCGGCTTGCGGCGGCGTGATGAGTGCGGGCATGGTGAAGTCGTTTTGCGCCGTCAGCGGCGTCTGCACGAAACCAGGATGCACCACGCTCACGCCCATGCCCAGTGGCTCCAGATCGAGGTAGAGGTTCTCCGCCAGGTTGGTGAGTGCGGCCTTGGTCGGGCCGTAGGCCAGGCTCTTGGGCAGGCCGCGGAAACCCGCCACGCTGCTGATGAGGCTGATGTGGCCTTTGCCACGTGTGCTCATGGCCGGCACCACCGCATCCATCACGTGCAGCGCTCCGATGTAGTTGATGTCCATGTGCCGCTTGAGATCGGCCATGTCCATTTCGGTGGCGCGCATTTCGCGGTAATGGCCGGCGCAGTACACCACCAGATCGAGCGGCCCCTGGGCCAGGATCTCGCGGGCGGTGGCCGTGACCGCATCCGCGTCTGTCACGTCGAGTGGCCAGGCTTGTGCGGTCACGCCGTGCTGCGGCGGATGGTTCAGCACGAAGCGGTCCAGCGCTTCGCGACTGCGTGCCGACACCAACACCTGCGCGCCGCGCGCGTGCAGGGCCGAGGCAGTGGCCTCACCAATGCCGCTGGAGGCGCCGACCAGCCACACGCGCAGGCCACGCCAGTCGGTGATGGGCGGGTTCATGGGCTTGAACAGCGAGAAGCCACGCGGAGAAGCAGCGACGGCAGCCGCTTGCGTCGGCGCTTCGACAAAGGCGCGTGGAGTGCTCATTGGTCAACCTTCGTGCTGCGCACTGCGGTGCGAGCTGGCTTGGGGCGGCCCGGCGCCGCGCTCATGGGTTGCGCCTCACGAACGACAGCGTGACCTCACCGAGGCGGATGCCGAACTTGCTCATTTCTGCCTTGTTGAGCATCACACGCTCATCCATCAGGTACATCCAGTCGTCGAACTGCACCTCATAGGTTTTGCCGTCCACCGGCAGCAGCAAGGTGTAGCCCCAGCGGAAGGCGTTGCCTTTCTGCTCGCCACGCGCCGTGCCCACCACGTCGTCGGCCGTGCCGCTGAACTGCCCGTTGCCCAGGTGTTTCATGCGCCAGATGCGCTTGCCGGTGGTGCCGTCGCTGTAGTTGAAGGTCTCGTCCAGCACGCCGTCGTCGCCGTTCCAGGTGCAGACCATCACCACGGTGAAGCGCTTGACCACCGCACCCGAGCGGTCGGTGAACACGCCGTAGGCGTCCAGCGTGCCGTTGAAATAGGTGCGCAGGTCGAGCAGCGGCTTTTCGCTCGCGTACTGGCCGATCTGCGGGCCGGCACAGCCCGCGAGGGCGGCAGCGGAGGTGATGCCGGCGGCGAGCAAGAGTCGTCTTTGCATGGTGGGGTCTCAGGAAGTGGTGGATGTTTGCGGAAGCAGGGCCGCGCGCTGCTCGGGCCGGATCACGAGCGCGTAGAGCGCGCTGCCGGCCAGCAGCTTGAGCACACAGGGCAGCAGGCAGTAGGCGATGGTCAGCGTCTGCAGGGCGGCCGGGTCGCGTGCGCCGGGCTCGTAGCCGAACAGCGCGAGTAGCGGTAGCGCCAGACCGGCGGCCAGCGCCAGGTTGAGCTTGGTGGCAAAGCTCCACCAGCCGAAGTAGGCGCCTTCGCGCTGACCGCGTTCACCCAGCTGCCCGATGAGGCCGGCAAGCATGGCGCTGGGCAGGGTGAGGTCGGTGCCCAGGGCAATGCCGGAGAGCGCGCAGACGATGAGGAAAGGCACCACGTCGCCCGCACCCAACGTGGCGGCCCAGATGAACACCGCCACGGCCAGCGCCATGCCCACCAGCCAGGTGCGCGCCAGGCCGATGCGCCCGACCAACCGCACCCAAAGCGGAATCGATAGCGCTGCACACAGGAAGTAGGTGGCGAGAAACGCGGGCTCCACCGAGGGCGAGGCCTGCAGGCGGTCCTGCACGAAGAACAGCACCAGCGTGGCGGGCACGGCGCTGGCGGTGCCGTTGATCACGAACACCGCGAGCAGGCGCAGAAACGCGGGTTGGCGCAAGGGTGAGGCGCCGAGCTTCAGGACGGGCCCCGCGGCTTTCAATGCGATCGGTGTGGCCGAGCGGCTCCACGCCCACCAGCCCAGCGTGAGCAAGACGGCGAAGGTGGAGACGGTCGCGCCCAAGCCGAGCGTGGCCGGCAGCACTGCAGCGATCAACACGCCCAGCAGGGACAAACCTTCGCGCCACGCCACCACGCGGCTGCGCTGCGCTTCGTTGCCGCCCAGGCGCGCGCCCCACGACTGGTGGGCGACGGCCACCACGCTGTAGGCGGTGTAGGTGATGGCCATCAACAGGCCGGCCCATGCCAGCAGCACGGTGGTGCCTGCCTCACGCACGGCCGTGGGCGGAAACAGCAAGCCCCACAGCCCCAGCGCCAACACCACCGCAGCCACGGCGGATGCTGCGAGCACGGCGGCAATGGAGCGCGAAAAGAGGCGGTCGCACCAGCGCCCGATGATCGGATCGAGCACCGCGTCCACCAGGCGCGCGGCCAGCAACACGAGGCCGAGCAGGGCCAGCGGTGCGCCAAATTCGCGGGCGTAGTGGTTGGGCAGGATCACATACAGCGGCAGCGCCACGAAGGCCAGCGGCAGGCCGAGCAGTCCGTAGCCCAAGCCGCGCCGCCAGGCACCCGCGCCGATGAAGCGGCTGGCCGGCTCAACCGGGGTGGCTGCCGCCGAGGTCATGGCGTGCGGGCCGCGCCGGTGATGCCCTGGATCAACGTGTCGCGCATGCGCGGCTGCGAGGTCTTGGGCGATAGCCAGATGCCGAAGAACAGGCGCGAGAACGCGTCGTCCGCCACCTCACCGAGCAGCCTGCCGTTCAAGTAGAAGCGCGCGCCGCTGCCAGGCACGTGCACACCGGTGATGCGGTCGCCGCGCTTCACGTCGGGGAACAGGCTGCTCATGGCCTGGGTCCACCGTGTGGCCTGGGCCGGTTCGATGGGGGCCAGGTCCTTCATCTCGCCAATCGATCGCTCGGCAATGTCGGCACCCTTGAAATCCCGCAGGTAAGCCAGCTCCAGGCCGAAGCGCTGGTTCTCGAAGCGACCCGCGTCGAAGCCGGGGAGCGCCCACAGGCTGGCGTCGTACACATCGAAGCCCCAGTAGCGCAGCCGCGCTTTGCCCACAGCAGTCTTGTCCTGCAGGGCCGCGCTGAGGGTGGGCTCGGGCGCCTGCGCAAACGCGGGCGCGCCGGCCAGACTGCCGAGGATCAGAGCGAAGGAAATGACGGCGAGCTTCATGGTGTGGCCCTCAAACCGGCTTGCGCAAGGTGTACTGGACCACGTCGGTG
Organism: Hydrogenophaga sp.; assembly: GCF_022844385.1. GTDB lineage: Bacteria > Pseudomonadota > Gammaproteobacteria > Burkholderiales > Burkholderiaceae_C > Hydrogenophaga. The sequence goes on from NZ_JALHLX010000064.1 coordinate 8,702, forward strand.
CTGCCCTGCTCGAAGGCGGCTTCGCAGTACGCCAGGTAGAACTCCCAGATGCGCAGGAAACGCTGGTCAAAGCCGAGCTGCAGCACCCGATCCTGCTCGTGCAGGAAACGTTCGCGCCAGATGGACAGCGTGCGGGCGTAGTCCAGGCCGAAGGCGAATTCGTCCACCACTTCCAGACCGGCCTTGGCGGCCTGCGCGCGGAACTCGCTCGGGCACGGCAGGCAGCCGCCGGGGAACACGTACTGCTGGATGAAGTCGGTGCCCTTGATGTAGCGCTCGAAGTGTTCGTCGTCGATCACGATGCTCTGCACGCAGGCCTTGCCTCCGGGCTTGAGCAGGCGGGCAACGGTCTGGAAGTAGGTCGGCCAGTACTCGCGGCCCACGGCCTCCACCATCTCGATGGAGCAGATCGCGTCGAACGGTGCGTCGTTGATGTCGCGGTAGTCCTGCAGGCGCAGATCGGCCCGGTCCGCGCGGCCAAGGCGCTGCATGCGCTCGTTGGCGAATTCCAGCTGCTCGGTGGACAAGGTCACACCCGTGACGTGCGCGTCGAACTCGGTGGTGGCCTTCTCGGCCAGCGCGCCCCAGCCGCAACCGATCTCCAGCACGCGGTCGCCCGGCTTCACGTCGGTCATGCGCAGCGCTCGGCGAACCTTGGCGTGCTGCGCGGCCTCCATGGTCTGGTCGGGGCTCTCGAACAGGGCCGACGAGTAATTCATCGTGTCGTCCAGCCACAGGCCGTAGAACGCGTTGCCCAGGTCGTAGTGGGCGTGGATGTTCTTGCGGCTGTTGGTCTTGCTGTTGCGGTTGAGCAGGTGCTTGACGCGGTAGGCAAAACGCCCGAGCCACGAGCCGTAGATCACGTCTTCCACTTCGCGGCGGTTGGCCACCATCAGCGAGAGCAGCGCGGGCAGGTTCGATGTTGTCCAGTCGCCGGCGATGTAGGTCTCGGCAAAACCGATGTCGCCCGACTTGAGCGAGGCCGAGCACACGTTCCAGTTGTTGAGCTTCATGCTCGCGTGCGGGCCGTCGACCTGGCCGAAGCGCTGCACGGAACCATCGGGCAGTTGCAGCGTGAGGCTGCCGTGCACCAGGCGCTGCAACAGTTGCAGCGTGGTGCGGGCGGCGGCGGGTGCGTTGCGCGGCAGCGAGAAACCGGCGGGGCTGGTGGAGGCGGTGGAGCTGTTCATGGGTGGCTGTGTTCGGCGTTCACGGGAGAGGCCGGCAGTGCGGCGGCGGTGACGAATTCGCCCGGAGGCGGTGGCTGGCGGAAGAAGGGCGCGCGCTTGATCCACAGGCGCACGGCCTGCCAGTGGATGCGCGCCATGACGCCGAAAGTCATGGCGGGGTAGGACCACAGCGCGCGGCGCAGGCTGCGCGCATTCAGGGGCTGCAGTTCGCCGCTCACGCTGGTGTTGAGCAGCGGCTCGCTGTCTGCGCCTGCACCGAGGTCGTCGAAGTAGTCGATGCGCGCCACGGTGCGCGGTGTGGCGCCTTCGGCGCGCATGAAGACAAAGCGGTAGCGCCCGCGCACCGGACAAAACGGCGACACGTGGAACACCTTGCTGGCCTCGACGGGCTGCCCGTAGTGCGGCTCATCCAGCAGGTAGCAGTGGCGTTCGCCAAAGGTGTTGTTCACCTCGGCCAGTACTGCGCGCAGCGTGCCATCAACCCGGTGGCAGTACCAGAAGCTCACCGGCTTGAAGGTGTAGCCCAGCACGCGCGGGTAGGTGTGCAGCCACACCTCGCCACCCGCGTCGTCGATGCCGTGCTGTTGCAGGAGTTCGTCGAGCCATTTCAGGCTGTCGGCGCGGCCATCGCCGTGGTCGGCGTCGTTGAAGCTGAGTGCCGCGCGGCGGTTGCGGGCCAGCGCGCCCGGGCCGTGCTGGCGCAGGCTGCGCATGGGCAGCATCAGGAAATAGGTGGGGTAAGCGAAGGCGTTTCGCTGCGGGCGGTGGCGCGTGTGGCGCACTTGGCCGAAGCCGATCTGTGCGACCGGCGCCGTGTTCATGCAAACACCCCGGGCAAGGCGGCGCGCTGGGCGTCGACGCGCTGCGTCATGGGCACGAGCTGATGCGCATCGATCAGCGCGCGCGCCGCGTGCAGGCCCGACTTCAAGCCGTCTTCGTGGAAGCCGTAGCCGGTCCACGCGCCGGCAAAGTACGTGTTGAGCTGACCCTGCATGGCCGGCACACGGGCTTGCGCGCGGATGGCGGCGAGGTCGAACACCGGATGGTCGTATTCGTACTCGCCCACCACGTGTTTCGCCGCGATCTCGCGCTGCGGGTTGAGCGACACCACCACCGGCTGTGCCACCGGCAACGGCTGCAGGCGGTTGAGCAGGTAGTGCAGGCAGACCTGCGCGGATTCCACGCCTTTGCTGGGTGCGCGTTCGTAGTTCCATGCGGCCCAGGCCAGTTCGCTCCTGGGCAGCACCGAGGCGTCGGTGTGCAGCACCGCGCGGTTGGGCTGGTAGCGGATGGCGCCGAGCACCTCGCGCTCGTCTGCCGAGGCCTCGCCACCGAGCATGCGCAAAGCCTGGTCGCTGTGGCAAGCCAGCACGATGGCGTCAAACCGTTCCACCTGTCCTTCGGTCACCACGCGCACGCCCTGAGCGTCGCGCAGCACTTGCTGCACCGGCGCGTTCAGGCGCTTGTCGGCGATGTTGTCGGTGATCTTCTGCACGTACTGGCGCGCGCCGCCGTCCACCGTGTACCACTGCGGGCGGTTGGTCACCTGGATCAGGCCGTGGTTGTGGCAGAAGCGGACCATGGTGGCCACCGGGAAGGCCAGCATCTGGTCGGTCGGGCAGCTCCAGATGCAACCCATCATGGGCAGGAAGTACCAGTCGCGGAACTCGTCGGAGAAACCCTGTGCTTTGAGAAAGTCGCCCAGCGGCTGCAGCAGCGGGCTGTTGTCCCGCAGGTCTTCGCCCTGCTCGGCCAGCCGGGTGGTGACGCGGTTGAAGCGCACGATGTCGGCCAGCATGCGCAGGAAGCGTGGGTTGAACAGGTTGCGGCGCTGGGCAAACACGGTGGAGAGGTTGCAGCCACTCCATTCCAGCGGGCCGCCGCCGGGCGCGGCACCCGGGGCCTGCACCGAGAACGACATGTCGGACTTGGCAATCGGCACGCCCAGCTGGGCGAACAGCGCCAGCAGGTTGGGGTAGGTGCGTTCGTTCAGCACCAGAAAGCCGGTGTCCACGCCGAAGGTGGTGGCCACGCCTTGCGCGTTCGGCAAGGTCATGTCGACCGTGTGCGTGTGGCCGCCGAAGTAGTCGCCCGCTTCAAACAGCGTGATGTCGGCCAGACCTTGCAGCGTGTGCGCCGCGGCCAGGCCCGAGATACCGGAGCCGACGATGGCCACGCGCGGTGATCGGGCGTCGCCCCGCACGGGGTGGGAGGGGGTGGAGATGAGGTCCGTGAACATGGTCGGGCCTCAGTGGGAGCCAGCGGTGCTGGTCGGGATACAAAAGACTGCGAAGCGCCCCGAAACGAACAAGGGAGGGAGGGAGGAGGAGGAGAAGCGCCTCGGGATTTCAGGCCGGTCACAAGGACCGGACAGGCTTCGCAGTGCAAAACGGAATTCGGTGGCCGGCTGCTCAATCGGCCTGTCGGTTGAGAGAAAAACACGCCCAAAAAAGTTCCGGACGGGTGTCCGGGGGCTGTTTTTTCTGTCGGGCGAAGGAGCGTGCATGGCGATCAAGGGGGTCAAAATAGACTGAACGGTTTTATTGTGACTGATCAGTCACGATTTGGTCGATAGAAATCGCTCGATGTCCTTGACGAGTGAAGGGTTTTTCGGGTCGAGCGTGCTCGGGTAGCTGCGCACGGTCTGTCCGTCGCGCCCGATCAGGTACTTGTGGAAGTTCCATTGGGGGGTCTCGCCGGTCTTCTGCGCCAGCTGCCTGTAGAGCGGGTTGGCGTCGCGCCCGATCACGCTGGACTTGCTGAACATCGGGAATTTCACGCCGAAGGTGTTTTCGCAGAAGTCGGCAATGGCCTGGTTGTTGCCCGGTTCCTGGCGCCCGAAATCGTTGGCCGGGAAGCCCAGCACCACCAAACCCCGGGATTTGTATTTCGCGTACAGCGCCTCAAGCCCTTCGTACTGGCCAGTGAAGCCGCAGAAGCTGGCGGTGTTGACCACCAGCACCACCTGCCCGCTGTACTGGCACAGCGACTGGGGCTTTTCGTCCTGCAGGCGGTCAAAGCGGTGCTGCAGCAGGGCCGGGCAGGTCGGGGTGGCGGCGGGCTGGGGCGCCTGGGCTTGCGCCGCCGGGCCCAGCAGCGCGCAGACCGCGACCACGCAGCCCGCAGCCCAGCCCTTGAATACACGGGGATTGCCGTGGACAAGCGGTGATTTCATGACAAAAACTCCATAATCTAACGAAACATTGGATCATTTGTCCATGACAAGCTCAAGCTCCGAAACCCCTGCCGGACACACCATCGCCGACGTCGAACGCGACACCGGCCTGTCCAAAGACACGCTGCGGGTGTGGGAGCGGCGCTATGGATTTCCGATGCCGGTGCGCGACGCACAGGGTGAGCGGCAGTACGACAACGAACAACTGATCCGCCTGCGCCACATCCGCCGCCTCATCGACGCCGGCCATCGACCCGGCGGGGTGGTGGCCTTGCCGCTGGAAGAACTCGTTGCACTGGATACGCACCGGCCGGGCAAGCGGATTCAGGCGCGTGCGCCCGACACAAGCGATGACGTTTGCCCGACCATGGCGCAGTTGCTGCCCATGCTGCGCCGCCAGGACGCCCACGCCTTGCGCCAAGCCATGGCCCAGGCGCTCATGGAGCGCGGCCTGGCGCGTCTGATCACCGACTGCGTGGCGCCAATGAACGTGCAGGTGGGCCAGGCCTGGCTCGACGGCCAGCTGGCGGTGTACGAAGAACACCTCTACACCGAGATCGTGCAGTCGGTGCTGCGCCAAGCGCTGGGCCAGCTGACCCAGGCCCGCGCGCCCACACCGCCGCGCATTCTGCTCACCACCCTGCCGGGCGAGGTGCACAGCCTGGGCCTGCTCATGGCCGAGTGCTTCATGGTGATGGAAAGTTGTCACACCATTCCGCTGGGCGTGCAGACCCCGCTGCCCGATATCGTGGCCGCCACGGCCACCAGCGGCGCCGACATCGTGGCGCTGGGCATCACGGCGGCGCAAAACCCGCGCGATGTGCGCGCCGCGCTCGAGCAGTTGCGCGAGCGCCTGCCGCCGCGCGTGGAAATCTGGACCGGTGGCCAGAGCCCGGCCTTGCTCAAGCCCCAGCGAGGTCGCCTGCCCGGGACCGGCCCGCTCTTCTGGCCCATGGCCCGCTTGCAGGACATTCCCTTGGGCGTGGCCCGCTGGCGTGCGCAGGCCCTGGCGGGTGCCGCATGAGCGGTTTCAAAGGCAACAAGTCAACGTTGCCGCAAAAACCCTGCGCCGCATGCGGACGACCGATGACCTGGCGCAAGAAGTGGGAGCGCAGTTGGGACCAGGTGAAGTACTGCAGCGAACGTTGCCGCTCCGAATCTCCCAAGAAATCTTCATGAATCTACCGACGCCTTTGCCCCGGCCCCTGCGCCGGCTGGTGCTGGTGCTGGGTGACCAGCTCTGGCTGGGCAACCCGGCCCTGGCCGACTTTGACCCCACGCAAGACGCGGTGCTCATGATCGAAGCGCCCGGCGAAGCCAGCCACGTGTGGAGCCACAAGGCCCGCATCGTGTTGTTCCTTTCGGCCATGCGGCATTTCCGGCAGACCCTGGTGCGCAAGGGATTCCCGCTGCGCTACGTGAACCTGGACGACGTGGCGCTGGACCAGCCCGCCACCGCCACACTGCCTGCGCGCCTGCAGCGTCTGCTCGAAGAGTTCCAGCCGCAGGCGCTGTGGCTGTGCGAGGCGGGTGAGTGGCGGCTGCAGCAGGACATTGAAGCCATCGCCACGGCGGCCGCGGTGCCCCTGCGCTGGTTCGACGACACACACTTTTTCTGCAGCCGCCAGCGCTTTGCGCGCTGGACCCAGGGCCGCAAGGAATGGCGCATGGAGTACTTCTACCGCGAGATGCGCCGCGAGCACGGCGTGCTCATGGACGGCGGACAACCCGTGGGCGGGCAGTGGAACTTTGACGCCGACAACCGCAAGAGCTACCCCAAACAGGGGCCGGGGCTGATCACTCCGCCCGCGCAGTTTGAACCTGATGCCATCACGCGAGAGGTGATGGCACTCGTGCAGGCGCGCTTTGCCGACCACCCGGGCGAACTCAAGAGCTTTGCCTGGCCCGTCACCGCCGAACAGGCGCGCGAAGCCCTGCGCCACTTTGTGGACCAGCGCCTGGAGATGTTCGGCAGCTACCAGGACGCGATGTGGACCAAGACCCCGTTCGGCTGGCACTCGCTGCTGTCGGTGGCGCTCAACCTGCACCTGATCGACCCGCGCGAGGTGGTGGCTGCGGCCGAAGCCGCGCACCGCGACCGGGGTGTGCCGCTGGCCAGCGTCGAAGGATTCGTTCGCCAGGTGCTGGGCTGGCGTGAGTTCATCCGCGGCGTGTACTGGATGGACATGCCCGGGATGAAGACCGCCAACCACTACGGCCACACACGCCGGCTGCCGGCTTGGTACTGGACCGCACAGACGCACATGGCCTGCATGAAAGACGCTGTGGGCCAGACACTCGAACACGGCTACGCGCACCACATCCAGCGCCTCATGCTCACCGGGCAGTTCGCGCTGCTCGCCGGGGTGGACCCGCAGCCCGTGGCCGACTGGTACCTCGCGGTCTATGTGGACGCCATCGAATGGGTGGAGTTGCCCAACGTGGCCGGCATGGCGCTGTTCGCCGATGGCGGGCGTTTCACCAGCAAGCCGTACGTGGCCAGCGGCCAGTACATCGATCGCATGAGCGACCATTGCAAGGGCTGCCGCTACCAGCCCAAGTTGCGCACAGGTCCGCAGGCCTGCCCGGTGACCACGCTCTACTGGAACTTTCTGGACCGCCACGAGACCGAACTGGGAGCCAGCCCCCGCACCGCGCTGATGGTGAAAAACCTGCAGCGCATGGACCCGGCCGAACGGCAGGCCGTGCGGGACCAGGCCGTGCTGACCCTGGCCCGTCTCGATGATTTGTGAGCGCAACTGCTCTGCCCCCGCATAAAATGCGCCCGTACCGAAAGGCCACCATGCTCTACCCCGAACTCTTCAAACAACTCGAATCTGTGCGCTGGGACATGGACAAGGACATTCCTTGGGACCAGTTCGACGCCAGCGCCCTGACCGACGAGCAGGCGCAGACGATCAAGATGAACGCCATCACGGAATGGGCGGCGTTGCCGGCCACCGAGATGTTCCTGCGCGACAACCGCGACGACTCCGACTTCTCGGCCTTCATGTCGATCTGGTTCTTTGAAGAACAGAAACACTCGCTGGTGCTCATGGAGTACCTGCGCCGCTTCCGCCCCGACCTCGTGCCGACCGAGCAGGAGCTGCACGACATCCGCTTCGAGTTCGACCCGGCCCCGCCGCTGGAAACGCTGATGCTGCATTTCTGCGGCGAGATCCGCCTGAACCACTGGTACCGCCGTGCGAGCGAATGGCACTCGGAGCCGGTGATCAAGAAGATCTACGCCACGCTGAGCCAGGACGAAGCCCGCCATGGCGGCGCCTACCTGCGCTACATGAAGCGCGCCATCGGCAAGTTCGGCGACGAGGCGCGTGTGGCCTTCGCCAAGGTGGGCGTGCTCATGGCCAGTGCGCGGCGCACTGCGCAGGCCCTGCACCCGACCAACCTGCACGTGAACAAGGACCTGTTCCCCAACGACACCATCCAGAGCCGCCTGCCCAACCCCGAGTGGCTGGAGCACTGGCTGGACAAGCAGATCGACTTTGATGCCGTGTGGGAGAACCGCGTGGTCGAACGCATCCTGCACAACATGAGCCTGCTCATGGAACAGAGCTTCAAGACCGTGCAGGAGCTCAACCGCTTCCGCAAGTCGCTCGCGCCGCCGGCCGTGATCGCACCGGCCTGAAGTCCACGCGCCAACGAAGAAGCCGCCCCGTGGCGGCTTTTTTGTGGGCGGTTCAGACGCGGCGCTTGTCCGCCTTGGCAGGCCACCAGGCGGTCAAGAGGCCCAGCAAGATGCCCCAGGTCACACCGGCCAGGTGCGCGACCTGCACCACGAAGAGTTCGTGCGTGCTGTCCCACACCACGGGTCGCTGCCAGGCCTGCTCCAGCGCCACCTTGGATAGCACCGCCACCGCGAGCAGCACACCCCAGAAACGCGCACGCTGGATGGGCAGGCGCTCCAGCGTCAGGTGCACCGCCACCACCAGCGCGCCCGCGTGCAGCAGGCCCGAGAGGCCGACCACCTGTCGCACGTCGGGCCACAGCAGCAAGGAGAGTTGGACCAGCGGCCACGCCAGCAGCCAGGCCAGCGTGCAGCGCCCATCGGGCCGCACGACCCAGCCAATGGTGAGGTAGGCGCCCAGCACCAGCAGGTTGCCGATCAGGTGCGGAGCATTCAGGTGGATCCAGGCGCTGGTCCACAGGGTCCAGGGATGCTGTGTCCAGGTGTCGGCGTGCCAGATGAGCGCATCGGTCCAATGGCCGCCCGACCACCACACCACCACGCTGACCGCGCCATGCACGCAGCACAGCGCCAGCCAGCTCAGCGGGCGTGTCATGCCGGCCGCGATGCGCCGGTGTGCGGGCCCAGCACGTGCTGCCACAAGGCCCGCACGGCGTCTGCCGAGGCCTGCACCGCCTCGGCGTCCACCTGTGTCGGGGCTTCGTCCAGGCGCGCGCGGTGCTGGATCTGGCGCAGTTCGCGGTAGGCCTGTGCGGCCGCCTCACCCATGCCGGGCTCCAGCAGGCCCGCCGCCTCGGCGCGGCGAAGCAGGTTGATGTTGCCGGTATTGGCGCGCAGCTCGGGGTGGGTGCGTGAGTGCAGCAGCACCAGGTACTGCATGACGAACTCCACGTCGACCATGCCGCCGGGGCTGTGCTTCACGTCAAACCGGGTGCCGCGCACCGGGTGTGCCTGGCGCACCTTCTCGCGCATGGACACGATCTCGCGCGCGAGCGAATCGCCGTCGCGCAGCGCGGTGATCACGTCTTCACGCACCGCATCAAAACGCCCGGCCAGCGACACGCCACCGAGCACGAAGCGCGCCCGTGTCATGGCCTGGTGCTCCCAGGTCCAGGCGGTGTTGCTGCCGCGCTGCTGCTGGTAGTTGGTGTAGGCCTGGAAGCTCGTGACCAGCAGGCCCGAGTTGCCGTTGGGGCGCAGCGCGGTGTCGATCTCGAACAGGTCGCCCTCGCC
>NZ_JALHLX010000065.1 GCF_022844385.1 Hydrogenophaga sp.
TGCAGCGACAGCCGACGATGGGATACAGCGATGCGCGCGGGCTCTTTGCCACGCTGCGGTCATTCAGGACCTCGCAAGGTGAGGACCTGAGAGGCAGCTCTCGAGTGTGCTGCAGACATTGCATGCCAGTGTGTGGCGAGGATACGGCGCTTCGATGCGTCTATTCCAGTAAATAGTTGAAGGACGCCCACCCGCGCAGGAGCACCGACGACACACGCTAACGATTGAGGGTGAGCGTCCTACAACGCTTGACTTGAGCTGACGTTTGAATCACCAGATCCGTTCCGCCTCGGCAGAGGTGCTTCAATGCAGCATGGTGACGTCATTGGACCGTGGCCGAGCGCCGCCGGCGCCGCCGCCTTTCTTGCTTGATGAGTACGGCCCAAGCCCAATAGACAATTGCGTAGGCGCCAAGGCCCAACACAGCGCCAGCCATGGGAAAACCGACCAGCAAGGCAGGTCCCCACGACATCACTTGTTCCCAAAAGGCTTCGGGCCACGTCTGAGGTGAGCTCCAGGCCCATTGGGTCATCACCTCTGAAGACTTGGCAGCTACTTGCCGAGGGACGACAAAAGACCCCAGATAAGCTGAGAGGCCCCAGATGGGGGCCATGGTTAAGGGGTTGGTCAACCAAGTTGCCGCCGCCGCCGCTGCCACATTGGCCCGAAGAAAAACGGCCACCAGCATGGCAGCCGGCATCTGCAGGGGCAGCGGAAACACACCAATGCCGACCCCCAACGCCACACCTAGGGCTACGCCGCGCCTGTGCAACACCCAAAGGCGCGGGTGCACCCGCAGGTAGTGACCCAGCCAGGCAAAGCCTCGCATTTGCTCCAGCGTTTGAGCGGTGGGAAACCAGCGGCGAAGGCGCTTCTTGAATTCAGCCATGGAGCAGCGTGCATCAGACCAGGTTGCGGAACCCCGCAGATGGCCGGGACGATTGAGGAACTGTATCGCGTCGTCTCTGGCACGAGTCTGGCGGTGAGCCGCAGCGCGTTCAGGGTATGAATTGCCGGTCGTGCGCCACTTGTTTTCTTAGGCCCTCAAAAGGGCCGGATGCTTCTTTCCAGTTCTGCCTTGAGCGTGGGCGCCAGCTGCAGCTGGCGTGCCAGCTCATCCAGATAAGCCCGCTCCATGAAGGAAGTGTCATCGGCCATCAGCAAGCTGGCAAGGTACATCTCGGCGCCAAGCTCATGAGTGCTGGCTGCACTTGCAACCTCTGCAGGATCCAAGGGCTTGCGCAGTTCATCTTCCATCCACTGCCGCAGAGGGGGGTCTGCGTCAAGTCGCTCAAGCTCGTCATGGATGAGCCCGCGCTCACGTTCATCGAGGTGACCATCCGACTTGGCGGCTGCGATCATGGCCTTGAGGACCGCCTGGCTCTGCACTTCCTCTCCCTGCAAGCCTGCGCCAGGTTCAGGATGTAGTTTCCGCGCCGGTGACGCTTGAGCTGCTTTCTGCGGCTCCTGCTGCGATTGCCAGTAGGTGTAGGCTTTGAACGCTGCAGCCCCCAGAGCAGCGGCGCTGCCAACTTTCAGTGCCGAGCCACCCATACTGCGGCTCCTCTTGCTGCCAAGCAGCATGCCCAGCAGTCCTCCGGCGGAGGTACCCGATACCGACTTTCCCCAGTCAGAGTTTTCATAGCGATCGGATGATCGATCGCCTCTGCTGTTTCGGCTCTTGCTGTTGTCCATCCCTGACAAACCGGACTTCAGCAGCTGCTCGAGCATTTTTTGTGCACTCATCTCGCAAACCTTTCATTCATTCAACAGAAATTGCTGGGCGAAGAGAGTTCAGATCAGCAATGCCAACACAAAGATCCCCACCATGACGAAAGACAGTACCACTTTGGCAATCAAACCCACCATGATTCCGACCCAGGTTGCAACGCCCACCCTGACGGCATGTCGCTGGTCTTTCTGAACCATGTACTCCCCAATGGCGGCACCTACCAAGGGCATGAAGAGCACGCCGACCAAACCCATGAAGAGTCCCGCCACGGTTCCGATTGCTGCCCCCAAAAGTGCTTTCTTGCTGGCACCGACCCTTCGGGCGCCCAGCAGCCCAGCCACATAGTCCAGGCTCCAGGCAAGCACTGCCAACGCAGTGACGATCACCGCCGTGGTCGTTCCCACGCGGGCGAAGTCGTCAATCCACGCCCCCAGCAAGATCCCGCCCCAGACCAGCAAGGTGCCTGGCAACAAAGGCAGCACGGTGCCCGCCAAGCCCAGCAAAATCAACGCACTACTCAGTACCCAAAGCAAAGTGGTTTCCACATTCAGCTTTCAGAATCAACGGACGAAGGTGATCCGCTTTGTTGCGCCTAAGCTCTCGTTGGTCGGCGTCGCCTTGAGCACCCCAGCCGAGTTGAGAGCCATGGGTACGTGGACACGCGTTTTGCAGGGAATAGGATCCAGAGTTTTCCCGTTGGTCGCACACGGCTGGCTGGCTGATGCTGCTCAACGTTGGACCCTTTCAAAAATTCTCGGTAATGCGGTTCCACATGGCTTCGATCTCATGGCTAAAAAGATTGCAGGTGATTGCCTCACTGGGAGCCGGTCTTTACTGGACGGCGGATCAGAACAACAACCAGCGTCACGACCGTCAGCGGCACGACGAAGCTGAGCATGACACCCGAGAATGCTGGCAGTGCATCGTGCTCCTGTGCGGCCAAAATCAGGTAAGCCACGTAGGCAACGTAGTAGCCCAGGAAGACCCCGCCTTCCCAGCGGGCAATCTCGCGACCGGTCATGAACACGGGCAGGCAGGCCAGCGCCACGGCCAGCATGACCCAGATGTCGAAAGCCAGCAGCGAGGGCGCCATGGCCAACCCCAGGTCGCCCGACACCAGACCCGAGACGCCCAGGCAGCCCAGAATGTTGAAGGTGTTGCTCCCCACCACATTGCCCACGGCGATGTCTCGTTCGCCCTTGATGGCTGCGGTGATGCTGGTGGCCACCTCGGGCATGCTCGTGCCGGCGGCAACGATGGTCAGTCCAATGATCAGGTCACTCACGCCCATGGCCTTGGCGAAACTCACCGATGCCTGCACCAGATACTCGGAGCCGAACACCAACGCCGCCAGGCCAGCGGCGATCAACAGCAACTGAACCGGCAAACGATCGTCCCAGGCACCGGGAACCGCGGGTTGGATTTCGCCTGCGTATTCGTCCTTGGCGAGCTGGGTTTCTCGCCGAGACTGCACGATCAGGAACGCCGTGTAAGACACCAGCAGCACGAAGAGAACGCCGCCATCGAAAAACGAAAGCTGGCCATCCAGCCCCAAAGCAAGCAAGAGGAAGCTTGCACCGATCATGATCGGCACCTCTTGCCGGATCAGCTGAATGTTCACCACAAGTGGTGCGATCAACGCGCTGATGCCCAGGATGAACAGGACGTTGAATATGTTGCTGCCCACCACATTGCCAATGGCAATGTCGGTTTTGCCATCAAGCACGGCCCCCACACTCACGGCAACCTCGGGTGCGCTTGTGCCGAACGCAACGATCGTCAGTCCCACAACCAGCGGGCTGATGCCGAACGACAGAGCCAACTTGGACGAGCCGCGCACCAGCAAGCTGGCACCCAGAATGAGCAAGGTGAGGCCACCGAAAAAGAGAAGAATATTCATAGCCGCGTACTGTAGCCAAGAACCACCGGACACAGGTCATCTCTCGGTTCAGCATTCAAATCCCGAGCACTTGCGCTGCCCGAAGACGGAGGCTCGGCGACAAGCCACCTCGTGGGCCGTCTAGAGCCTGGGGAACAACTCCCGGCGAGCAGCATCGGTGATCGCGGCCACCGCCGGGTTTGAAATTCGTCGCTCGATTGAGATGGCATAGAACTCCTCCATGAGCTCCTGTGCCGTACCCAACTGAACCACTTGGTACTGCGCTTCAATTTCGGAAGCCAGGACAGCAGGTCCAGCGAACACACCGAACCCTTGGCGTCCGAATGCCTTGGTGAGGGCACCATCGTCGAATTCTGCAGCGATACGAGGAACAACTCCCTGGTCGCCCAGCCAAGCGTCCAGACGAGGGCGCAACACCGAATCAGGGTTCGGCATCAGCCATGGCAAGCGGCCAAGGCAGCTTGGAAAGCGAGCCCGTGCCTGCCTCAGAGAAATCCCCTCGGTCTTGAGCAGTTTGGGTGACGCAAAGAAGCTGACATCCGTTCTCCCAAGCAGGTGGGTAAACGCCTTGACGCTCAAACCAGTCGGCATGGGCACATCCGACACCACCAGATCCAGCAGGTGGATCGACAGCTCGGCCAACAGCGCAGTCAGCTTGCCTTCAACGCACACCATGCGAGCTCTGTCTGGCATAGCAAGTGCAGGCTCGAGTACATGGCAAGCAATGGACTTCGGTACTGAGTCCACCACGCCGACCCGAAACGTGCTCTGCACAGACTCGACTTGATCGGTTTGCAAGGCCTCCTGCAAGGCAGAGCCGATCGCGAATATTTCGTCTGCAAAACGCTGGACCATGCGTCCTGTATCAGTGGGCTCCACACCACGCCCCACCTTTCGAAGCAGTGGCTTGCCCAAGCGATCCTCAAGCAGCTTGATCTGACCGCTCAGCGTTTGAGGAGTGAGGTGCAGTTGGGCGCTGGCTCGAGCGATGCTGCCCGTGCGAAGAACTGTCCAGAAGTAGAAAAGATGCTTGTAATTCATTCAAAAGCCTCGCTTTATTCGATGGTTTTTACATCAAAAGCGAATTTATCTCGAATCAACATCCGCCTACATTCAAGTTGTGCCTCAAAAAAACCCCTCTATCAAAGTAAAAAATCGCCGAGTGTGTGCAACGTGTCTGCTTGGTCCAAGAGGAGTTCCTCATGCAATGTCCTGTCTGTGAATCCAGCGCCCTCGTCCTCACCGAGCGCTCTGGTATCGAAATTGATCACTGCGGCCAATGCCGTGGCGTGTGGCTTGACAGGGGTGAGTTGGAAAAACTGATCAAACGTTCACACACGGTGCAAGCACCGCGTCGCCAGTTTGTAGATCTGGATGAGCCAGACCCGGGGATGCGTGAACCAAGTCGACGCAAGTCGTGGCTCGGTGACATCTTTGAATAAAAACCGACTGCAAAGGAGGCATTCATGAGGCCCTACCCCGTCAACAGCGCTCGGGCTGCCGCAAGGTTGATCGCGCTTGCTGTTCTGGCCGATGGCCACTTGAGTACCAGCGAGCTTGGTTTGCTGGAGCGGATGAATGCGGCAGGTCGTCTGGGTTTGACTCCCGAACAGTTCAACGAAGTGGTTCGATATCTGTCTGAAGACCTCATGACCTCGTCTTACGCCGTTTGGGGATCAGCCTGTCAGATTGACACAGAGGCCCTGCGATCGGTCATGGCTGAAGTAACCGATCCAGTGCTTCAACAAACAACGCTTGAACTCTGTATTGCAGTGGTTCGAGCCGATTTTCACCGTGCAGATTCCGAAGAAAACCTGGTCAACGCGCTTGCCGAACACTGGCGCCTGGTCAAGCCTGGCCTTCATTTCAGTTAGTTCATCCATCAAGGAGAGCCGCATGCATATCGACGTTCGCACCCCCAACACCAAGCTGTCCCGCGCCCACAGTCTGGAGATCGCTCAGCGCTTGAGGACCACATTCGCAAAACTGGCTCACAAAATCGTGCGGATCGTGGTCCGCGTGAGTGAGACATCACGATCGGGCCCGGCTCTGAGGGAATGCATGGTGGAAGTGCATCTACCCAGCGGACAAGTTGCCACCGTCAGTGAACGTCAACGCAAGTTGGGAGCCTTGTTGAGACGAGCCACTGAACGGTCGTGGAAAACGGTCAACGCGTTGGTGGGTCCACCCCCCGATGTGTCCAAGCCGATTCGAGTGCAGTTACGTAACAAGGGGCAGCAAGCGTGACGTCATTTCAGCTCGCGTTGATAACAGTCGCAACGGGCTGCATGCTTGGTGCTTGGCTCGCACATCGAACTGGGGATGAGGCTCGCGACGTAGGCCTCATGTCCGGCATCGGTGGCCTACTTGGCCTGGCGTGCGTGAGTGCCCTGTAATTTCAAACACCCGTCCCTTTTTTAGAATCCTCAACAAGCGATGGAGTTTTTGAGCACTGCGAGTCTTTACCGTCCAGCTTCACCAGCATCACGTACCGCGTTTGACGCTCGACCAATGTCGCGATCTGGCTGTTGCTACTGCCAAAGACCAAGTCTCCTTCCCAGTGACCAGGCACCGCTCGGTCTTCGACGCAGGCGGGGCGCTCGCTGATCGAAACCGCATCGACGATCTGTCCGTGAATGGCCGTCTTCTGCGTGTAGTGACGGGATCGCCGCATCCCGCGGGTTCGCCTGAGGTGCGCCAGCAGTTCCTTCTTCAAGGCGCCACGCGCTTGAATGAACAGACTGCGGTAGATGGTCTCGTGTGACACGTGAAGGCTCTCGTCGCACGGATAAGTATGCTTTAGCCAGCCCGCGATTTGTTCAGGCGACCACAGCACTCTCAGCTTGTCGGCGACGATGCGTGCCAGACTGCGGTTCTCCATGAGCTTGCAACGCTTGGGCCGAAGCGCTCGGCGCCAAGCATCGCTGTCGGCCTGCGCAGCTCGATAACTCTCTTGGCCACCATTGCGCTTCAACTCACGACTGACTGTCGATGGCGCCCGGCCAAGTCGTGCAGCGATCGACCGAATCGATTCGCCCGCAACGACGGATCGCGATATTTCTTCTCTATCAACCAAGGACAACGCCGTCGCGGACCGGCATCGCTGCGGTGGCCGAATGCCACCAGTTTTCACCAAGATGTTTTGGATCGAGGTGTGCGGCCGGTCAAAAAGTTGGCCTATCTGCTGAAGCGTCCAGCCTTCTCTCCAGCGCGCCCACATCAAAGCCTTCTGGCTGTCGGTGTAGTAGTTTCGTGTCCGGTACTTCATCTGCAACACTCCATCTGCTCATGCAGTTCTCAGTGTGTTGCATCGACCAGTTGAATCCGCCACTGAACTCGGACGTTCGTGGTCGGGGCATCGAATTGTCACGACGTTGCCTTCCGGTCATTGCGGCAAGCAGCGCTCGAACGGCCGCAGGCCCTTCCAGACCTGTCGTTCCACCGGGGTCGGTGGACTGTGACGTCCGAGCATCGCTTGCAACGATGGATCGCCGCGGCGCGCGCCCTACCTGATCAGATCTCCGTCTGCTCGGAGATCTCGAGTGCGTCATCGACCTCAATGCCGAGGTATCTCACTGTTGATTCCAGCTTGGAGTGCCCGAGAAGCAGCTGAACCGCGCGAAGGTTCTTTGTGCGCCTGTAGATCAACGTTGCCTTGGTTCTGCGCATCGAATGGGTGCCGTAGTCTGCGCGGTCCAGGCCGAGGTCATCGACCCAATGTCCCAAGATTCGCGCGTATTGCCTGGTCCCGAGGTGGGGTGAATCATGCATCCGGCTGGGGAACAGAAAGTTCTCCGACTTCAACCCAGCTTGCTTGATCCATACCTGCACAGCCTCTCGGGTAGCCGGTGTGATTTCAAACTGAACCGGGCGCTGGGTCTTGATCTGCATGACGGTGGCTCGTGTCGCTACTTGGTCGCCGTGGCAAACATCGCGGACCTTGAGGTTCACGAGGTCGCAACCGCGCAGCTTGCTGTCGATGCCCAGATTGAAGAGAGCGAGCTCGCGAACTCGACCCTCCATCTGCAGGCGCACGCGCAGCGCCCAAATGTCCTTGACCTTGAACGGGGCCTTCTGGCCGACGATCTTGCCCTTGTTCCACGGCTCGCGATGAATACCATTTGCTGCGGTTTCCATGATGGTCTCCCATCTAGTTGAGGGGCGTACAGCATGCGCTTGGAATCTGAGGACATGACGAGTTTTTCCTCCCTCATTTGCAATGGACACATTCGTTCTGCTGAACGTATTCTGTAACCTGCGGTGATGAACTGGCGCTATTGGCCAACTGCGGGCATGCAGATGCTCAGTCATACGTTCCAATGGGTCCCGATTGCCTCCTTGGCAACGATCAGGCAGAAGACGGTTTCAGCACGAGTGCTCCCATAGCTGAGCGTTGATGCCACCGCTGCGCTGCTCGACGTCGCGTTCCCTGTTTAATCACGGCCAACGACGGAGACTCTGACATGACGCCCTTTAACCCCCCGCCAGGCCGCTTCACGATGATCCGCGGCTTTCATTTGGCCGACTTCATCACACTGGGCAATGCCGCCTGCGGCGTGTTGTCGGTGTTCCTGGCGATGATGTACATGGCCAGCGGCTCGCTCACCCACTTTCTGCTGTCGGCTGCAATGACACCGCTGGCCTTCGTCTTCGACGTCTTTGACGGCAAGGTGGCGCGCTGGCGCCACCAGCATTCACCGCTGGGCCGCGAGCTCGATTCGCTGGCCGACGTCATCTCCTTCGGCGTCGGCCCGGCCGCCCTGGGCTTCGCCGCGGGGCTGCAGAGTGGTTGGGACATCGTCATCCTGTGCTACTTCGTCTGCTGCGGCGTCAGCCGGTTGGCGCGTTTCAACGTCACGGCTGAACAACTGACCACCAACTCAGGCAAAGTGGCCTACTTTGAAGGCACGCCGATCCCCACCAGTGTGATCCTCACTGCGGTGCTGTCATGGGCGGCTTGGCAGGGTGCGCTGGGTGCGCAACTGTGGGGCGGAGTGTGGCAACTCGGGCCTTGGCAGCTGCATCCCGTGAGCCTGCTTTTCGCGCTGTCGGGTACGGCCATGATCAGCAAGACCCTGCGCATCCCCAAGTTCTGAAGGAGGCAGGCCATGCAACGTTCGATCATGGACATGGCACTGATGATCTGGGCGGCAATACAGCATGCTGCCGACCTGCAGAAGCCATTCGACTGGTCAAGGGGTTCTTGGTGAAGCCTTTGACGCCGGAGATGGTCTACGCGATCATGGCCGCATGAACATCCTCATCTTTCTCGGCGGCCTTGTTTTGCTGGTGATAGGGGCCAACGTTCTGGTTCGCGGAGCGTCGAAATTGGCCCTGTCGTTCGGAATCAGTCCATTGGTCGTGGGACTCACCATTGTTGCATTCGGTACCAGCGCTCCCGAGGTGGCTGTGAGCGTGGGTGCTGTGTTCGATGGCAAGACCGACATTGCCATTGGCAACGTGGTGGGCAGCAATATTTTCAATGTGCTGTTCATCCTGGGGCTCAGCGCCTTGATAGCGCCGCTGGTGGTCAACATCCAGCTGATTCGGCAAGAAGTACCAATCATGATCGGGGCCAGCGTCCTGCTGTTGGCGATGGGGTTGGATGGCCAGTTGTCGTTCTTCGACGGTGGCGTTCTCTTCGTACTGCTCGTGTCCTATACGGTGTTCCTTGTCGTGCAGTCACGCCGCGAGTCCCAAGCTGCCAAAGACGAGTACGCAGGCGAGTTCAAGCCTGCTGTGGCTGGTGCGTGGGACGATCGTCTCCCAGTCCAACTGCTGCTGATCGCCGTTGGTCTGGCTGCGCTCGTGTTCGGATCCGAGTACCTTGTGCAAGCATCGGTGAGTTTCGCCAAGGCGATGGGTGTGAGCGACCTGGTCATTGCCCTCACCATCGTTTCTGCAGGTACCAGCATGCCCGAGGTGGCGACCAGCATCACCGCTGCCATCAAGGGTGAACGCGATATTGCCGTGGGCAACGTGGTGGGCAGCAACACCTTCAACATCCTGGGTTGCCTGGGTTTGTCGGGACTGGTGTCGGGTGACTTGGGCCTGGTCATGGCGCCCTCGTTGTTGACCTTTGACATCTGGGTCATGCTGGCAGTGGCGCTGGCCTGTTTACCGGTGTTCATGACCGGTCGCGAGATCGCTCGCTGGGAAGGCAGCGTCTTTCTTGGCTACTACGCCGCCTACGTGGCCTACCTGATCCTGGCCGCGCAGCAGCACGACGCTCTCCAGGCTTTCTCTGGCGTGATGCTCAGCTTCGTGGTGCCACTGACGGTCGTCACTTTGGTTGTTGTGATGATCCGCCGTCCGGCGGCTTCGCGCAGTTCATAAGTCCGCGCAAGTCGCTTCATCGGCAGACGCAATTGATACGCGGTTTTTACACGGCAGCGGCGGTAATGGGTTTCGGTGTCTCGACCTCAGGAGGCGGTTGCCTGACTCCCGACCCAATACCTTGCACGACCTGGCTTTAACCCTCCTCGGTGTGGATGCGTACCAGGGGGTATGCGCAATCGACATCACGAAGCTGTTCAGCTTCATCGACGATAGAGTGGCCGATGGCGAGCGCATACCCCGAGGTGCGGTGTCGCAGGTGCTGACCCTGCGACAGGCTCGGGGGGTAACGGCCACAGGTCGAGGTGTATTGGTGCCTCACGCTGCGGTGCGCAGGTTGCCGTGTTCCCGTCTGATCCATGTTCAACTATTGGGTGTGATCACCGTCAATACACTGGACAACATTCCAGTGCGAGACGTGCTGGCCCTGCTGGTACGCTGTCCCCCGACACTTGCCGATCACGCACTGCTTGAACGTATTCGAGACCCCTACATGAACCGGATTCTGATCGAGTTGCTGCGCCCAGGCCAAGTCGCTGAAGTCTATGCACGTCTGGTGAAGCGTGCATGAGGTCCGGCATGTTGCTGGTGTGCGTGATGGCAGATGGCCAGGCTCTTCAATTGGTTCGGCACGCCTGCCAACATCAGCATGCCAAGGGAGAGCCCTGGCGAGTGTTGCACCTGGATACGATGTCTGCGCGTTACGCGAACTTCGCTGTCAAGCAAGATCTCGAACAGGCTCTGCAATTGGCACGGGAAGAAGGTGCGCAGATTGTGCACTCCAGCCTGAACATGAACGCCAGTGGCCATCTGATGTCGCACATAGTGCAGCAAGCACAGAGCGGTACGGTCTCCGATGTGCTGTTGGGTGACCAGGCCACCGGGACCGTCTACTGGCCAGGGTCAGGCGAGCGGCTGAGCGATTTCACCGCGCTGCTGGGCGCCAGCCTTCCCAACGCTCAAGTTCATGTCCTGGTGGCACAGCGTCGGCAAATCAGCCCCGCGATCCGATCCGGCAGATGGTCATCAGATCGTCCGATGCGCCGGTCATGGCGATTCTGGAGTTTGCCCATCGTCGTACTGCTGCTTTGCACTGCGCTGGGCGCTCTGATCGCTGACCAACTCCATCCCATCAATTTGATCCTTATCTACCTGGTCGGCGTGTTGTATGTGGCGCTGCATCGTGACCTCGTCGCCTCGGTGTTCACGGTAGTGGGTGCAATTCTGGTGTTTGACTGGATCTTTGTGGAACCCCGCTGGTCTCTCAAGCCCGCAGATCCAGAGTACTTCTTCACCTTTGCCATCACGCTGTGCGTGGGGTTGGCGGTCAGTCGTCTCGCCACACGCGCAAGAACGGCTGCTGCATCGGCGCTTGCGCTGGCTGATCGAGCCCAATCACTCAGCCTGATGGCGCAAAGTCTGTCCACGGCCCACACGCCCAAGGACATTGAGCGCGCGCTCCTCGACGCTGTCGAGCGGGGAGTCGGTGCGCGGGCCCGAGTGCTTCTGGGTGACGAACTTCAACCAGACGCTCCACTGCACCCCCAGGTGCCTTCGCCCGACGGCGTGTACCGCTTCAGTCTCAACGCCTCCTCCGGCCCTCTGGGCGTACTGCACGTGGATCACCTGCCCGAAGAGCGCCAGGCCGTTGAAGAGCTTCATCTTTTACAGGCGCTCAGCAACCAGGCCGCGATCGCGCTGGATCGCTGCAACGCCGAGTTGCGTAGCCAGCAGATCGCGATCCAGGCCGAAACCGAGCGCGTCCGCAACACCTTGCTCGCTGGCATTTCACACGACTTCCGCACGCCACTGACCGCCATCATCGGTGCGGCCACCACCGTGCTCACGCAGGGGAGCCAGATCACTCCCGAGCAGCACGAGGCATTGCTGCGCAACTTGCTCGATCAAGCGCAGCGTCTGCAGTCCTTGACGAGCGACTTGCTCGACCTCGCTCGGCTGCAGGACGGTGCGGTGCAGCCGGACTGCGAATGGTGTCCGGTGGGTGAACTGGTGCGCGATGCCCTTGCGCTGGTGCACGGTGGCACGCAGGCAGGTCGAGTCGACATTCAGGCCAACGAAGAAGATGTGGTCTGGTGTGACCCGCGATTGATCACGCAGGCGATGAGCAATCTGCTGATCAACGCGGTCCAACATTCGCCACCGCAGGGCCGCATCACGGTGACGGTGCGACTGGATCAAGATGACTGGATGCTGTCTGTACGAGACCAGGGGCGTGGCGTGCTGCCGGGGCAGGAAGTGGAGGTGTTCCGCAAGTTCCACAGCGATCACTCTTCCGGTTCAGCGTCGGGTACCGGCCTCGGACTGGCCATCTGTGACGTCGTGGCACGCCTGCACGGTGGTCAGATCAGTGCCCGCAGCGACGGTGGCGCTGTTTTCGAGATGTCCATCCCCTGGCCCGCCAACGAGCCACGACCTTTGAGCTTGCCCGAATGAGCCAATCTCCGCCCTTGCAAGTGCTCATCGTGGATGATGAGCCCGCCATCCGCGACCTGCTGCGCACCACCTTGCTGGCAGAGGGCTATGCCGTGGTCGAGGCGGCCACCGCGCGAGAGGCCGCCACATACGCAGGCAATCGCCGAATCGACCTGTTCCTCATCGACCTGGGTCTGCCCGACGGGGATGGCGTGGCGTTGATCCGCCAGATCCGTGGCTGGACCCAGCGGCCGATCCTGGTGTTGTCGGCTCGTACACAAGAGAGTCAGAAGGTGGATGCGCTGGACGCCGGTGCCGACGACTTCGTGAGCAAACCCTTTGGCGTGGCTGAACTGCACGCGCGCATCCGCGTGGCACTGCGCCACGCCGGCACCTCGCCCACCGCTGGACAGACTTTATCCCTGGGCGATGTGTTCATCGACCTTCGGGCACGCAGCGTGAGCCGTGCGGGGCAACCCGTCAAGTTGACTGCCACCCAATGGCGCTTGTTGGAGGTGCTGGCACGCCATGCTGGCCGTGTCGTTACCGGGCGTCAATTGCTGCGCGAAGTCTGGGGTCCCGGTCATGGCGAGCAGGGCCACTACCTGCGCATTTACGTGCACCAGCTTCGCCAGAAGCTGGAAGTCGATCCCACCGTGCCGCGATTCCTGCTCACAGAGCTGGGCGTGGGCTACCGCCTGCTCGCCACAGACCCCGCGATCTGACCTGAGCTGACCTGACCTTTCCGGGTCATTTATACGCGGCGTTTACGGGCTGCGCCGTACGCTGCGTGGCGCTGTGCTGGATGCCCCAACACCCCCATTTCCTCCGCGCGTTGGCGGGGTCGGAACGGGTTGCCGCGGGCAGCGCTTGCCCCCCAATCCACGGAGACCCCGGTATGAAGACCCTGCTGGCATTTGCCAGACTGATCGACGCTGTCACGGACAGGTTCGCCACTGTAGCCAAGTGGGCGATCCTGGCGGCCTGTGCCATCAGCACCACCAACGCGGTGGTTCGCTACTCGCTCGACATCAGCTCCAACGCATTCCTGGAAATTCAGTGGTACCTGTTCGCGGTCTGCGTCATGTTCGGCGCGGCACAGGTCCTGCGTGTCAACGAGCATGTGCGTGTGGACATCTTCTACGGCATGTACCCGACACGGGCGAAGGTGCTGGTTGATCTCGGGGGGTTGGTGTTGTTCCTGCTGCCTGTGACGCTCTACCTCGCGTACTCGTCGATGCCGGTGCTCATGCGCATGTACGTCAGCCAGGAGGTGTCGAGCAACGCGGGCGGTCTGATCCGCTGGCCCGCGATGTTGTGTATTCCTCTGGGCATGGGTCTGGTGGCGCTGCAGGGCATCTCCGAAATCATCAAGCGGGTGGGATGGCTGATGCACGTGCACGACATGGACACCCACTACGAGAGGCCGCTGCAATGAGCATGACATCCTTTGCTCCGCTGATGTTCGCGGGGCTGATCATCATCATGCTCATCGGCTTTCCGGTGGCGTTCTCCCTGGGTGCCCTGGGACTGGCCAGCGGCTTCTACGCCATCCAGATGGGCTGGTTCCCGGCCTCGTTCATGGGCAACCTGCCGCTCAACCTGTTCGGCATCCTGTCCAACGACCTGCTGCTGGCCATCCCCTTCTTCACGCTGATGGGCGCCATCCTGGAGAAGTGCGGGCTGGCCGAGGACCTGCTCGAATCCATGAGCCAGCTGTTCGGCCCGCGGCGTGGCGGACTGGGCTATTCCGTGATCGTCGTGGGCTTCATCCTGGGCGCCATCACCGGCACCGTGGCCGGCCAGGTGATCGCCATGGCCATGATCGCCCTGCCCATCATGATGCGCCACGGCTACGACATGCGCTACGCCACCGGCGTGCTGGCCGCCTCGGGCACCATCACGCAGCTGGTGCCGCCCTCGCTGGTGCTGGTGGTCATGGCCGACCAGCTCGGCCGCTCGGTCGGCGACATGTACAAGGGCGCCTGGGGCCCGTCAATCCTGCAGGTGTTGATCTTCCTGGCCTACACCTTCGTGCTGACCCGGCTCAGGCCCAACGCCCTGCCCGGCATTCCGCTGGAGGCGCGCACCGCCAGCGGCTGGGCGCTGTGGAAGCAGTGCCTGCGCGGCATCATCCCCTCGGCCGTGCTGATCTTCGCGGTGCTCGGCAGCATGGGCGGGTTGCCCGGCATCACCACCGCCATCTGCACGCCCACCGAAGCGGGGGCCATGGGTGCGGCCGGTGCCTTCGCGCTGGCTGCCCTGCACCGTCGTCTCAGCTGGACACTGGTGCGCGACGCCATGACGGGCACCATGCGCATCACCGCCATGGTGGTCTTCATCCTGATCGGCTCGCGCGTGTTCTCGCTGGTGTTCCAGGGGGTGGACGGCGGCATCTGGATCGAGCACCTGCTGAGCAACCTGCCGGGTGGTCAGACCGGCTTTCTCATCGTCGTCAACATCTTCATCTTCATCCTCGCCTTCTTCCTCGACTTCTTCGAGATTGCCTTCATCATCCTGCCCATGCTCGGGCCGGTGGCCGAGAAGATGGGCATCGACCTGATCTGGTTCGGCGTGCTGCTGTGCGTGAACATGCAGACCAGCTTCATGCACCCGCCGTTCGGTTTTGCGCTGTTCTATCTGCGCGGCATTTCCGACACCCTGTTCAAGGGTGGCGTGCTGCCGCGCAGGGTCGAGTCGCGTGACATTTACCTGGGCGCCATTCCCTTCGTGATCCTGCAACTGGTGCTGGTGGTGGTGGTGATCTTCGTGCCGCAGACGGTCACGGTCTTTCTGGACAAGCCCCTGGTGTATGACCTGGACAAGGTGGAGATGCCCGCCGTGTCCGACGAGATGGACGCTGGCGAAGCGGCCGCCACCGAAGATGTGCTCAAGGGCCTCGGCCCCGCCGCCGAGCCGGAGCCCGCGAGATGACGCCGTCCCACGCTTTCGCGCCGGTCGAAGGCGCCTCGTTCCCGGTCGCCATCAAGTGGCTGGCCACTCTGGCCATGGCGGTACTGCTGGCCACGGTCTGGGGCGCCCGCACACAGCTCGCGGCGATGCCGCTGCCACCCGATCTGCTGTGGCTGGCGGGGCTGGCCGCCGTTGTGGTGGTCTGGCACTTCCTCAACATCGTGTTTGCCACCACCGCCATCGCCGGCGACACCCTGTCGCAGGGCTGGCTGTGGCGCACCAGCATCCGCCTGAGCGACATCGCCCAGGTCAAGCTGCTGCGGGTCAGGCGGCTCGACCGCTGGGTGGCGCCGCGCCTGGTGGTGCGCACGCGCGGCATCGGCAACCACACCTTTCACATGGCCGACCCTGCCGTGCTGGCCATCATCGATCTGCTGGTGCACGGACAGAACGAGCCTGCGCTCAATAACCCCTCAGCAAGCGTCCCATGACTTCATTCCACTATGCCCTGACCCTGAGCTTGTTTGCCGTCTTGCTGTTCTGGCTGGGCTGGCGCGAGCGTGCGAACGACAACCCGCGCGACGGGGGACTGCTGTATTTTTCCGGCGGCTTCACGGGACTGCTCGCACTGGTCGTTGCGCTGCTGCCATGAAATCCCTCGCGACGATGGCGCGCCTGTGCGCCATCCTGGCCGGTGTGCTGATGACGGCCATCACCCTCGTGACCTGTGTGAGCCTGCTGGGCCGCAACACGGTGGGTGCCACCCTGGTGGGTGACTACGAGCTCACGGCCATCACAGCCGGTGCCGCGGTGGCCTTGTTCCTGCCCTGGTGCCAGCTGCGCCGCAGCAACATCTCGGTCGACTTCTTTACCGCCCGGGTGCCACCCCGCATCAACGCGGTGCTCGATCGCTTCGGTGCCCTGATGCTGGCCACAGTGATGTTCCTGCTGGCCTGGCGCACGACGGTGGGCTGCATCAACTCACACGACTCCCAAACCACCACCATGATGTTGGGCTTTCCCGAGTGGATCGTTTACGCGGCCATGGTGCCTCCCCTGTGCCTGACCGGGCTCATCGCCCTGTACCAGGCCTTCATCGGCGATTTCCCGGAGCAAGACGCATGAGTTCCCTGTCCATGGCCGGGGCGATCTTCGGCGTCATGCTGGTCCTCATGGCGCTGCGCGTGCCCATCGCCATTGCCATGTTCGCCGCCGGCGCGTTCGGCTACCTCAGCCAGGTCGGCTGGATACCGTTCTCCAACAACCTCAACGGCATGGCGTTCGCCCGCTTCGCCAGCTACGACCTGTCGGTGATTCCCCTGTTCATCCTCATGGGCAACTTCGCCACCCAGGGCGGCCTCTCCAAATCCTTGTTCGAGCTGGCGGCAACCCTGATGAGCCGCTTTCGGGGTGGGTTGGCCATGGCCGCGGTGATGGCCAGCGCCGCCTTCGGCGCGATCTGCGGCTCGTCCATTGCCACGGCGGCCACCATCACCTCGGTGGCCCTGCCCGAGATGAAGCGCCACGGTTATTCGGGGCGTCTGTCCACCGGCACATTGGCCGCAGGCGGCACGCTGGGCATCCTGATTCCGCCCTCGGTGCCGCTGGTGATCTACGCCATCCTGACCGAGCAGAACATCGCCAAGCTGTTTGCCGCCGCCATGATCCCGGGCCTCATCGCCATGACGGGCTACATCATCGCCATTGCCATCTATGTGCGGCTGGTGCCTGGCCAGGCACCCGAACACGACGACGACCGCGCCCGCCTCACCGGTCGCATGGTGCTGGGCGTGGCACCGATCGGTGCGGTGTTTCTGATCGTCTTCGGGGGCATCTACGGTGGCCTGTTCACGCCCACCGAGGGCGCTGGCGTGGGGGCTGCGGCCACGTTCGCGGCCGCCGTGCTCAAGCGCGAACTCACCTGGGCCAAGGTCAGGCACTGTTTCTACGCAACGGCCCAGGCCAGCGCCATGATCTTCCTCATCTTCATCGGGGCCGACCTGATGAACTCTGCCCTGGCGCTGACCCAGGTGCCCGCCTTGCTGGCCGAGGTGGTCAACGGCTGGGGGTTCTCCCCGCTGATGGTGGTGACAGCGATCCTGCTGCTCTACGTGGTGCTGGGCGCGGTGATGGATGAGCTTTCGATGATCCTGCTGACCATCCCGATCTTCTTCCCCATGATCATGGCCATGGACTTCGGCATGTCGCAGGAGTTCACCGCCATCTGGTTCGGCATCATGGTGCTGATGACCGTGGGCTTCGGCCTGCTGGCGCCGCCAGTTGGGCTCAACGTTTATGTTGTCAACGGCATGGCCAAGGACGTGCCCATCGGCGAGAGTTACAAGGGTGTAGTGCCATTTCTGATCAGTGACGTGTTTCGAACCACGTTGCTGCTGCTGTTCCCGTCTATCTCCTTGTGGCTGGTTCAGTACGTCGGTTAGTGAAGATCGTAGCCATCAGACACCACATGTGTACTCTGCGGAAGGTCCGCATCACCTCTGTGAGCTGACCTTCCTTCCCGTCGATTGCCGGGACTTGGATGACTGCTGAATGGATATGACCGCAGTGTCCCAAAGTTATCGCCATAGACAGCAATCGCTG
>NZ_JALHLX010000066.1 GCF_022844385.1 Hydrogenophaga sp.
AGCAGCACGTGGTCGATCTGGGCCATCTCGTCCAGCGTGAGATCGCCCACACCCGTGCCGGCGTCGATCAAGACGTCGTGGTCGAGCAGGAACGAGGTGGTGCGGCAGCCATGGGCAATGGCGCCTGAACACCCCAGCACGCGGACTTTCATGGACTCTTTGACATGGTGTGGCCGGTGGAGCCGGTCCGGTATGGCGGAGTTTGCAGCGATTCGATGGGGGTTGCGCCGTCCCAGGCGGGATCGGGAGGCAATTGCCTGCGTGAGGCTACTCTGTCGGCGTAAAGGCGGTAAAGGACTTTTTTGGCATTTTGCCGCTGGAGGTTGAGCAGATGCACATCGCACGCATCCCAGTCTTGCGCACGCCAGGCACGCAGGGCCTGTTGCCAAAGGCGGAGTTCGTCGCGCTGCTCGGTGGCGAGTTCGCCGCTCGTGCTCAAAGGCGTGTAGATGGGCATCGGTGGGACATCCGGCCCCAGGCGCAGACGATCGATTTCCTGCCAGACGAAGCCGGGTTGGCGCTGGCGGTCTTGTTCGGTGGCGATCTGGTCCACCCCATAGACAGCAGAGAGTTTTGCCAGATTCGATGCTGGGGGATAGTGTGAACCGGGTGGTTTGGCACCCCATGTCCAACGCTGGCTGACCACGCCGAGTGCGGCGGTGAACAGAATCATCAACACGGACCCAGCCAGGGGCAGCACCAGGCCGTGACGCAACTGCAGCCAGCTGTTGAGCCCGATCACCATACCGAGGAGCACAGCGCTCAGCGCTGCGCCCGACCAGACGCCCAGAGTCGGCAACAGCCACACGAGCAGGAGGCTGGAGGCCACCAACACCAGCATCTCGTAGCCCAGCGCGTAGTCGGGCTTCACGGGCAGACGGCCGTCGAGCAGGCCGGTGATCAGGTTGGCATGGGCTTCAACGCCTGGATAGTTGGCGCCCACTGGCGTGAGACGCAAGTCTTTCAGGCTGGGGGCTGTGGTGCCCATCAGCACGATCCTGCCCCGGAGTTGCGCCGCAGGCACGCGATCCGACAGGAGATCGACGGCCGAGACGTATTGAAACGAACCGCCTTCGGGACCGCCGGGTCCGCGGTAAGGCACCAATGCCGCGACGCGCTCGTCCACCGGAATCGTGAGCGTCTGCCCGTCGTGTGCCAGACGCAGGCTCTCGAGGCCACTGACACGTCGGCCCATCAAGAGCCCGGTCGCGAAACCGGGCTCCACCGACGGCGAGCCCAGCACACGGCGGAAAACCGCCAGCGCCAGCGAC
This sequence comes from Hydrogenophaga sp., assembly GCF_022844385.1. GTDB lineage: Bacteria > Pseudomonadota > Gammaproteobacteria > Burkholderiales > Burkholderiaceae_C > Hydrogenophaga. The sequence continues at coordinate 1,272 of NZ_JALHLX010000066.1, forward strand.
TCGTAGGCCTGACCCTGGTACTCGGCCAGCAGAGGCACCGAACGCACCACGCCATCGCTGTCGGGCAGGGCGTTGAACGCGCCGGCCCGGGGTGCGGCCTGTGCGAGTTCGGGAATGTTGGACTCATACGCATCCCAGCGCGTGACGCGCACCAGCCTGCCGTTCAACGCTCCGCCGCTCATCACGGGGGCCGGCAACAGGCCTGTGTTGCGCGCGGTGGGTTCGTTGCTGAAAAAGTAACCCAGCACCACGGGGCGGTCGCGCAGCGCGGTCGCCAGGGCGGCATCGCCGCCGGCTTGCGGATCGGGCTTGGGGAACACGATGTCGAAGCCGAGCACGGCGATTTCCTGCTGCTCGAACAGCGTGTCCACCAGGTGCGCCAACTGCGCACGCGGCCAAGGCCAGGGGCCGATGGCGGCCAGGCTCTCGGAGTCGATGTCGACGATCACCACCCGCGGCTCCAGCGTGCCGGGCATGCTGACCCTGAGACGCATGTCATAGGCGGTGTGGTCGAGACGGTGCAGCGCGTTGGTCTGGATGAAGCCCAGGGCGTGCAGGGCCGCCAGCAGCAGCGGAACGAGCATGACCGCCGCGCGCAGACTGCGCTGTATCAGGGTCTGCGGCATGGCGGGAGGGGCGGATGGCCTGAAACCGGGAAGGTCAGGCGCCGCCGGGGTTCGTCAAAGGCGGAAGGCCGGGGCAGCTTATTGCTGGACGAATTGCATCTTGGTCCCGGCGAGTTCCAGCATGTCGCCGTGGCGCAGGTTCACCGCGTCAGTGCCGATGGGGCTGCCGTTGATGGTGGGCTTTTGCACACCTTCGACCATGGCCACCACGAAACCGTGGGGGCGGCGGGTGATGGCGGCCACGGCCACACCGGGCTTGCCGATGGTGGTGACCACCTTCACCAGGGGCACTTCGCGACCCGCTGCCGTGCCCGACATGACCTTGATGGCGGCGTTGGCCACGACCATCGCCACCGTGGGCTCGGGCGGAACCACCGTGCCGGCGCTGATCACCATGGTTTTCTCATGGCTCTCATTGGCGCCTTCGTGCACAAACTTGATCTTGTACTTGCCGATCTCGACCGTGTCGCCGCTTTGCAGCTGCTGCTTCTTGATCGCCTTGCCGTTGACGTAGGTGCCGTTGGTGCTGTTGAGGTCTTCCAGGAACACATCCATGCCGGACATCTGCATGACGGCGTGTTCACCACTGACGGCCAGGTTGTCTATCACGATGTCGTTGTACGGACGGCGACCCAACGTGGTGCGGTCTTTGGTGAGCTGCACTTCCTTGATGACGACACCGTCGATGGAAACGATCATTTTCGGCATGGCCGACTCCTCTGGAACCTGTAAATCTGTTGGTCTGACACGGAATCACTTACCCAGCATGCGCGAAAGTAGGCCTTTGCGCACCGGTTTCGAACGAGCATACGCCAGTATCACCGATATGTTGTCCCGCCCCCCGGCATCGTTGGCAGCGTCCACCAGGGCCTGGGCTTTTTCTTCGAGTGTGCCGGCCGTCACGAGTATCGCGGCGATGCGCTCGTCGCTCATCATGTCGCTCAATCCGTCCGAGCAAAAAAGGTAGAGATCGTCGTCTTCGACCCGGTATTCGTTGACTTCGAGCAACACCGTGTCTTCGACGCCGAGCGCGCGGGTCACGAGGTTCTTGTGGGTGGCGTACTGGGCCTGCTCCAGCGAGATCAGGCCGGCGTCGATCTGCTCTTGCAGCAGCGAGTGGTCGCGGGTGATCTGAACGAAGTTGCCTTCCCGCAGGCGGTAGCAGCGCGAGTCGCCCACGTGTCCGACCATGACGCGCGCGTCCAGGAACACGCCCATCACCAGGGTGGTGCCCATGCCCGCGTACTGCGGGTTGGAGTTGGCGGCATTGAAGATGGAGCGGTTGGCGTTGTCGATGCAGATTTCCATGGCGCGGCGCAGCTCGCGCACGCTGGCCTCATTGCCGCCCTCGGCCATCCACCGTCCCAGCTCGGTCTTGATGAAGGTGGTCGCCATGGCACTGGCGACTTCGCCGGCGTTGTAGCCGCCCATGCCGTCGGCCAGGACAGCAATCTGGTTCTCCGCATCCAGCGACACGGAGTCCTCGTTGTTGTCCCGAACCAACCCGGGGTCGGTCAAACAAAAATACTCAAAATTCATAGAGTTCAAGTTATACCCGCAGAACGATGCTGTCTTTTCAGGAACCGCGTGACGAAGCGGGCGGCGGCGTGACAAGGGTGGCAACCATGGCGTTTTCCGATGCGTGCGGGAAGGCGTGCGTGGCTTCAAACGCGCTCCCGGTCGTGGCCAACGCCGCTCCCGGCACGGACGCGTCTTCACCAGAACCGACACAGCGCCGCAGTTGAGCCGCCAGTTCGGCACCGCTCTGAAAACGATCGGCGGGCGACTTGGCCAGGGCGCGTTCGAGCACGTCGGCCAGGGCTTGCGACAGATCGGGCCGCAAGCTGCGCACGCTGGGTGCGGGCTGGTTGGCGATCTGGTACATCAGGGCGGCCATGGAGTCGCCCTTGAGTGGGAGGCTGCCGGTGAGCAACTGGAACAGCATCACGCCCAGCGAATAAAGGTCGGAACGGCCGTCCACGTGCAGTCCGGCGAGCTGCTCGGGCGACATGAAACTGGGCGTGCCCAGCACCATGCCGGTCTTGGTCTTGCTCGACCCGGTGATGCGCGCGATGCCGAAGTCTGTGACCTTGACCGACTGGGTCGCGGCATCAAACATCACGTTGGCAGGTTTGATGTCGCGGTGCACAACCTGCTGGCGATGGGCATGTTCCAGCGCCAGCGCCACTTGCTCTCCGATGCTCAGAACGGTGGCCACCGGCAACAGGTTGCCCGGGCGCGAATACTCCACAAGATCACGTCCCGGCAGGAACTCCATGGCGATGAAGGCGAGGTCGTGCTCTTCGCCCGCGTCGAAGATGGTGACGATGTTGGGGTGCTGCAGGCGGCCCGCGGTTTCGGCCTCGCGGAAGAACCGTTCGCGCACATCGACCAGCTCGGAGCCTTCGAATTCGGCGCTCAGCGCCAGCGTCTTGATGGCCACCGTACGGCCGATTTTCGGATCGCGTCCCTGATAGACCACGCCCATCGCGCCCTTGCCGAGCTCTTTTTCCACCTGATAACGGCCGAGCATGGGTTTTTCCACACCGCCGTTGTCCAGCAGCAGGGTGCCACCTGGATGCGCCGAGCCGCCGCCCAGCACCACCGTTTCCGACAGATTCTTCGCCCGCTTCAAGCGTCGCTGCACATCGGCGTCGTTGCGGTCGAGCTTGGCCATGTGCTCGTAAACCGCCTCGGCCTTGTTGAACTGGCGTTTGCGCTCGAAATCGAGTGCCAGGTGCTTGAGGTTGTCCATCAGCGCGTCGCTGAAGGGCACGCGGCGCATGCGGTCAAACGCCATGTCGAGCTGGCCCTGGCCCTGCAGCGCCAGGCCCATCATGCGGTTGGTCTCGGCCGACTCCTCATCGGACTTGGTCTTGCCCGCCTCGGTGACGAGGAAGCGGCGCGTGGTAAGTGCGAGGTGCCCGATCAGCAGGAGCGACGCCGGGAACACCAGCGGAAGCCACGTGGCCGCGACCGACAACAGCCCGAACTCGGCACCCAGCAAGGCCACGAAGAGCGCGGCGGTGCAAGCCGCACCGGCGGCCGCCGACAGGCGGGGCAGCAGCCACACGATGTAGCCCGCGATCAGCAACAAGGCCGCGAGCACCGCGTAGCCGCCCCAGAGCGGCTGCACGATGTGGTGGTTGCTCAGGATGCTGGAGGTGATGTGGGCCAGGATGGCGGCGGGCGACATGGCCGCCGACACCGGCGTGGTGAACAGGGTGCCCACACCCGCGGCGGTGGCGCCGATGATCACGATCTTGTCGGCGTATTTGCTGGCCGGGATGCGGCCGGAGAGCACGTCGTAGAACGAGTCCACCGCAAACGCCGGCTTGCCGTCGCGGTCGGGATAGAACTGCGGCAACAAGCGGGCTGCGCTGTCGGTCGGGATCACGCTGCGGCCGAGCTGCACGCCTTCGCCGGGCAACAGCTGCATGTCTTTGGCTGTGAGGTTCAGGCTGTTCGCGGCAATGGCCAGGGCCATGGACGGCACGGCGAAGCCATCAAACTGAACCAGCAAGCCTTCTTGGCGCACAGCGCCATCCACATCGGGCAGCTGGTTGAGGTGCCCCACGGCCCGGGCCGCTTCGCCAATGGCGGGCAGTGGTTGCTGCGAACGCAGCGCCGGCACACCCAAGGCCGAGTTGTCCGCAACGGCGCTGCGCTGGGCAAATGCCGGCAAGGGCTGGTCCACACGCCCCTGGGGTTCACCCAGCTCGAACACCGAGGGCACGATCACATTGCCCGCGCGCGCCATGCTGGCCACCAGACGGGCGTCGGAGTCGAGTTGCCGTTCGGCCTGGCCGATAAACCCCAGCAGGCGCTGGCGGCCCTGGTCGCCCAGATCGGTCAATGGCGCGCTGCCGGTCTGAGATCCATCGAGCAAACCGCGCAGCTCGCGCAGTTGCACCAGGCCGCGGTCGGTCTGGGGTTCGAAGAAAAAGGCGGTGTGCGCCACGGTTTTGGCACCCGCCGCGCCGAGCTGGTCGATCAGCTGGGCGTGCACCTCGCGCGGCCAGGGCCAGCGGCCGATGTTGGCCACGCTCTGGTCGTCGATGGCGATGACCGCGATGCGGTCGCTGGGCAGGCGGCTGGTCTGCGTGCTGGCCAGGTCGTAAAAGCGACGTTCCAGACCGCTGAAAAAATCGGTGGCCGCGTTCAAGGTGACAACCGCGAGCACAACGGCCAGGCCCATGGCCGCGTCGGAGCGCCACAAGGGGCGCTTGCGCTTGGGCCGGTTCGGGCGTTGGCTGGTGGACACGGATGGAGGACCGGGTTGGTTTCAATGCGGGCGGTCGAGCTCGCATTGAAACGCGGCCCTGCAAGACTCATCGGGTGTCAGCGGCAGGCATTGAACCCAAGATGTAGCATTTTGTTTCACGCTCGACTCCGAGAGCAAGCGTTTATGTGTGTTTGAGGCCGAACACAAACACCGGACGAAAAAAAGGCAACGCAAGCGTTGCCTTTGTCACGTCAGCCCAGGGCTGCTTTACAGCTGGGCTTTGAGCAGCTTGCCCAGCTCGGACGGGTTGCGCGTGATGATGAAGCCCGACTCTTCCATGATCGCAAGCTTGGCATCAGCCGTGTCGGCGCCGCCGGAGATCAGCGCACCGGCGTGGCCCATGCGCTTGCCGGGAGGGGCGGTCACACCGGCGATGAAGCCGACGATGGGCTTCTTCATGTTCGCCTTGCACCACATGGCAGCTTCGGCTTCGTCCGGGCCACCGATCTCGCCGATCATGATCACGGCGTCGGTGTCGGGATCGTCGTTGAACGCTTGCATCACATCGATGTGCTTGAGGCCGTTGATGGGGTCGCCACCAATGCCGACGGCACTCGACTGGCCCAGACCCACTTCGGTCAGCATGGCCACGGCTTCATAGGTCAGCGTGCCGGAGCGCGAGACCACGCCGATGCGGCCCTTGCGGTGGATGTGGCCGGGCATGATGCCGATCTTGATCTCGTCGGGCGTGATCAGGCCGGGGCAGTTCGGGCCCAGCAGCAGGGTCTTCTTGCCGCCAGCGGCTTCCTTGGCCTTCATGCGGTTGCGCACTTCGAGCATGTCCTTGACCGGGATGCCTTCGGTGATGCAGATCGCCAGATCCAGGTCGGCTTCAACGGCTTCCCAGATGGCCGCAGCGGCGCCTGCGGGCGGCACGTAGATCACCGACACGGTGGCGCCGGTTTGCGACGCGGCTTCCTTCACCGAGGCGTAGATCGGGATGTTGAAGATCGACTCGCCGGCCTTCTTCGGGTTCACGCCGGCCACGAAGGCGTTTTTGCCGTTCGCGTATTCCTGGCACTTTTCGGTGTGGAACTGACCGGTCTTGCCGGTGATGCCCTGGGTGATGACCTTGGTGTCTTTGTTGATGTAGATCGACATGGTGTTCTTCCTAGTCAGTTGAGGACAGAGCTAAAGGTCTGTCCCCAAGGTCATTACTTAACGGCGGCAACGATCTTCGTCGCGGCTTCGGCCATGGTGTCGGCCGCGATGATGGGCAGGCCGGACTCGGCCAGCATCTTCTTGCCCAGCTCTTCGTTGGTGCCCTTCATGCGCACGACAAGGGGCACGCTGAGGTTGGTCGCCTTGCAGGCGGTGATCACGCCGGTGGCGATGGTGTCGCACTTCATGATGCCGCCGAAGATGTTGACCAGGATGCCCTTGACCTTGGTGTTCTTGAGCATGATCTTGAAGGCTTCGGTGACCTTCTCGGCGGTGGCGCCACCGCCCACGTCCAGGAAGTTGGCCGGCTCGCCGCCGAACAGCTTGATGGTGTCCATGGTGGCCATGGCCAGACCGGCGCCGTTCACCAGGCAGCCGATGTTGCCGTCCAGGCTGATGTAGGCGAGGTCGAACTTGGACGCTTCGACTTCGGCCGGATCTTCTTCGTCCAGATCGCGGTAGGCCACGATTTCGGGATGGCGGAACAGCGCGTTGGCGTCGAAGTTGAACTTCGCGTCCAGCGCCATCAGGTTGCCCTTGGAGTCGCAGTTCAGGGGGTTGATCTCCACCAAGGACGCGTCGGTGTCCATGTAGCACTTGTAGATCTTGGCGAAGATGTCCACTGCCTGATCCACGGAGGCACCGGTCAGGCCGATGGCCGCAGCCACCTTGCGCGACTGGGCTTCGGTGATGCCGGCCAAGGGATCGATCATCTCGGTGATGATCTTCTCGGGCGTGGAGTGCGCGACTTCCTCAATGTCCATGCCGCCTTCGCTCGATGCGATCAGGGCCACCTTCTGCGTGGCGCGGTCGGTGACCAGCGACACGTACAGTTCGTTCTTGATGTCGGCGCCGTCTTCAATGTAGAGGCGACGCACCTTCTGGCCTTCGGGGCCGGTCTGGTGGGTCTTGAGCTGCATGCCCAGGATTTCGCCGGAGATGCGCTTGACGTCTTCAACCGTTTTGGCCACCTTCACGCCACCACCCTTGCCACGGCCGCCGGCGTGGATCTGGGCCTTGACCACCCACACGGGGCCGCCCAGTTTCTGGGCGGCTTCGACCGCCTCCTGCACCGTGAAAGCCGGGATGCCGCGGGGCACCGGCACACCAAACTGGCGCAAGATTTCCTTGCCTTGGTATTCGTGGATCTTCATGAGGACTCTCTCAAGAATGGATAGAGGGATCGTCGACCGATCCGCATCGGGTGGTCGAAAGAGTGGCACTGAAAAACAGCAACCGGTAACTGTATCATGGTGCATTGCACCAAAATCGCGCGCCGGCAACCGCCAGCGACCGCGATTGTTGGCCGCTCTCCTGAACCCACACTGACAAGGCGGACCAGCCATGGCCAAGGTTTTCATCGACGGCGAAGCCGGCACCACCGGCTTGCAGATTCGCGAGCGGCTGCAGCGCATGCCCGCTATTGAAGTGGTGAGCATCGCTTCCGAGCGCCGCAAGGACCCGGCCGCCAAACGCGAACTCATGGCCCAGGTCGATCTGGTCATCCTGTGCCTGCACGACGACGCCGCGCGCGAATCGGTGGCCATGATCGATGCGATGGTCGGCCACCAGCCCAAGATCATCGACGCCTCCACGGCGCACCGCACGGCGCCGGGCTGGGTGTTCGGGTTTCCTGAACTCGCAGCCGATCAGCGCCAGGCCGTGGTGAACGCCAACCGCGTGGCCAACCCGGGCTGCTACGCCAGCGGCGCCATCGCCATGCTGCGCCCCCTGATCGACGCGGGTGTGCTGCCCGCCGATCACCCGGTCTGCCTTCCCGCCGTGAGCGGCTATTCGGGCGGCGGTCGCGCCATGATCGAGGCCTACGAGAAGGGCGAAGCCCCGGCTTTCGAGCTCTACGCGCTGGGTCTGCAGCACAAGCACATTCCGGAAATCATGGCCTACACAGGGCTCACACGCCGCCCCATCTTCATCCCGGCGGTGGGCAATTTCGAGCAGGGCATGCTGGTCGAGTTGCCACTGCACCTGGACACCTTGCCGGGTCAGCCGACGCTGGCCGATCTGCACGCCGTCTACGCCAGGCATTACGCAGGCAGCGACTGGGTGAGCGCCGAGCCGGCGACCGACAGCGGCAAGCTCGACGCTCTGGCCTTGAACGACTCCAACAAGCTGGAGATCCGCGTGTTCGGCAATGAGGCCGCCCACCACGCCGTGGTGGTGGCCCGGCTGGACAACCTGGGCAAAGGCGCCAGCGGCGCAGCGGTTCAAAACCTGAAACTGATGCTCGGGCTTTAAAGACCCGCGTCGTCGTCCTCGGCGCCCTGCACCACGCGCCGGATCGCTTCACCGCCAAAGCCCCGCGAGGCGAGGAACCGCATCTGCTTGCCGCGCTCGGCCAGGTCGGCTGGCGGCTGGCCGAACTTCTTGCGCCAGACCTCGCGGGCGCGCGCCACCTCGGTGACTTGCAGATCCGCAACCGCTTGCGCCACGGCCTCGGGGTTCAGGCCCTTGGCCTGCAATTCCTGGCGCACGCGGGAAGCGCCGAGCTTCACTGAGCGCTGATGCACCACCGATTCGAGGACACGCTGTTCGTCGATGAAGCCCTTGGCCTCCAGCTCGTCCAGCGCTTTGGCCAGCTCGCCGGGCTCGGTTTCATGCTGGTGCAACTTGCGCTGCAATTCGGCGCGCGAGTGTTCGCGGCCCGAAAGCAGGCGCAGGGCGCGGCCTTTGATGGAAATCTGGTTGAAGCCCATGTCAGAACCTCCGCCGGGCCGTCCCAAGGAGGGCCAGCGCCCCCTCGGGGGGCAGCGACGACACGAAGTGCGGAGCGTGGGGGTTCATTGCGTCACACGCTCACGGCTGCGGTCGCGGCCGCGAGCGCCATCCTCACTCGGCCAGCGGCGCGGTGTCGGTCGCCGCGGCCTTGGCGGCTTTTGCAGCCTTGCCACCCTTGGCAGGCGCTGGTGCCTCGTCCACCGGCAGCAGCGGAACACCCAGCTCGGTGCGCACCTTGTTCTCGATCTCCACGCGCAGCTCAGGGTTCTCGCGCAGGAATTCGCGCGAGTTGTCGCGGCCCTGTCCGATTTTTTCGCCGTTGTAGGCGTACCAGGCGCCCGATTTTTCGACCACGCGGTGCACCACGCCCAGGTCCAGGATCTCGCCTTCGCGGCTGATGCCTTCGCCGAACAGGATGTCGAATTCGGCCGTCTTGAAGGGCGACGCAACCTTGTTCTTGACCACCTTGACCTTGGTCTCGTTGCCGATCGCGTCGTCTCCCTTCTTGATGGTGCCGGTGCGGCGGATGTCCAGGCGCACCGAGGCATAGAACTTGAGCGCATTGCCGCCGGTGGTGGTCTCGGGGCTGCCGAACATGACACCAATCTTCATGCGGATCTGGTTGATGAAGATGACCATGCAGTTGGTCTTCTTGATGTGCGCGGTGAGCTTGCGCAGCGCCTGGCTCATCAGGCGGGCCTGCAGGCCGGGCAGCGAGTCGCCCATTTCGCCTTCGAGTTCGGCCTTGGGCGTGAGCGCGGCGACCGAGTCCACCACGATCAGATCGACCGCGCCGGAGCGCACCAGGCTGTCCACGATTTCGAGCGCCTGCTCGCCGGTGTCGGGCTGGGAAATCAGCAGGTCCTGCAGGTTCACGCCGAGCTTTTGGGCGTACTGGATGTCCAGCGCGTGTTCGGCGTCGACAAACGCGCACTGGCCGCCGAGCTTCTGCATTTCGGCGATCACTTGCAGCGTGAGCGTGGTCTTGCCCGAGGATTCCGGGCCGTAGATCTCGACCACACGGCCGCGTGGCAAACCGCCGACGCCCAGCGCAATGTCCAGGCCGAGCGAGCCGGTGGACACCACCTGAATGTCTTCGATCACCTCGCCTTCGCCCAGCCGCATGATGGTGCCCTTGCCGAACTGCTTTTCGATCTGGGCGAGCGCGACCTGCAAGGCTTTGGCTTTTTCGCTGTTGAGGGGGTTGGGCTTGACGGCTGCGTCCATGGGGGCTCCTGGGCTGGTTGGAAGGGTTGGCCAGACCTGTGTGGTTGTGTACAGGCTGGATGCTTGAACAGCAGTTTACAGGCGCATTGAAATCAAACCTTCCGATATTTGGTCAGTTTGCCTTACCATTTGCACATGGTCGACAGCATCCCCGAATCCCCCGCCGAACCCGATGACCGCTGGCGCGGCGGCCACCTGGGCCGGCTGATGGGCCTGGCGCTGCGGCGCTTCGACGAGCGTGTGCTCAGCCTGATGGCGCACGACGTCAACGTGCCGCTGGCGCTCTCGCACCTGGCCGCACGCGCGCAGGTGGGCGCGGCCCACATCCACATCACGCGCCACCTCGGCCTGCACGGCTCGCGCCTGACCGAGCTGGCCCACCAGGCCGGCATGAGCAAGCAGGCCATGGGCGATCTGGTGACACAGTGCGAGGCCTGGGGCCTGGTGCGCCGCGAGCCCGACCCGCGCGATGCGCGCGCGCGGCGCATCATCTTCACCGACACCGGCCTGCTCTGGCTGGACGCGTTTCGCACAGCGGTGGCGCAGGCCGAAGCCGAGTTCCGCTCACAGGTGGGCGACGCGGTGGCCACGGTGGTGGCGCTGGGTCTGGAAGCCTACGGATCGGAAGCCCCCGGTGCACGCGCGGCCGTGCCGCCCCGGTGAAACCCTGCCATTCAAGCCACTGCGGCACCGTGGTATGCGACCTAAAATGACTTTGCCTTGAACGCTGCGTGCCCCCGCGCAGCGGCCCCATAACAACGCGGCCCGATCAGCCCAGGAGACTTCACCATGCGCATCCTGATTGCAGAAGACGACCAGGTTCTGGCAGACGGCTTGTTGCGCAGCCTGCGCGCGGCCGGGGCTGCGGTGGACCACGTGTCCAGCGGCAGCGAGGCCGATGCGGCGCTCATGACCAACAACGAATTCGACTTGTTGATCCTCGACCTCGGTCTGCCGAAACTGCACGGCCTGGAGGTGCTCAAGCGGCTGCGCTCGCGCGGCTCTGCGCTGCCGGTGCTGGTGCTCACCGCGGCCGACAGCATCGAAGAACGCGTGAAGGGCCTGGACTATGGCGCAGACGACTACATGGCCAAGCCGTTTTCGCTGCAAGAGCTCGAAGCACGGGTGCGCGCACTCACCCGTCGCGGCATGGGCGGCAGCACCAACACCATCCGACACGGTCCGCTCGAGTACGACCAGGCCGGCCGCGTGGCCACCATCGACGGCAAGATGGTCGAACTCTCGGCGCGTGAACTCGGCCTGCTCGAAGTGCTGCTGCAGCGCGCCGGGCGCCTGGTGAGCAAGGACCAGCTGGTCGAGCGGCTGTGTGAGTGGGGCGAAGAAGTGAGCAACAACGCGATCGAGGTCTACATCCACCGGCTGCGCAAGAAGATCGAAAAAGGTCCGATCCGCATCGCCACGGTGCGCGGCCTGGGCTACTGCCTTGAAAAAATCCCCAGCTGACGGTCGGGTCTTCAGCGAGCCGCTGCCGCCGGTGGAAAGCCGGTCGGCACCCATGCCCTTCGGGCTGTTCCAGCGCGAACAGCGCAGCCTGTTCGGCGAGATCCTGGACTGGATGCTCACGCCGCTGCTGCTGCTGTGGCCACTCTCGCTGGTGCTCACCTGGTTCGTCGCGCAAGGCATTGCCAGCAAGCCGTTCGACCGCGCGCTCGAGTTCAACCTGCAGGCGCTCACCCAGTTTGTGGTTCGGGAAAACGACAAGATCACTTTCAAGCTCAACGCACAGGCACGCGACCTGCTGCGCGCCGACGACAGCGACCTCGTGTACTACCAGGTGCTCGACCCCCGCGGAACGCTCATCAGCGGTGAGCTGGATTTCCCGCCGCCTCGCGACAACGAAGCGCCGGAGCCCGGGCGCGTGATGCTGCGCGACGACGTGGTCCGCGGCGACGAGGTGCGGGTGGCCTACACCTGGCTGGCGCGCAACGACCCGCAGCGCCTGGTGCTGATGCAGGTGGCCGAAACCAAGGGCAAACGATCGACGCTGGCCGCCGAAATCGTCAAAGGCGTGATGGTGCCGCAGTTCGTGATCCTGCCGCTGGCGGTGCTGCTGGTGTGGCTGGCGCTGGTGCGCGGCATCCGCCCGCTCAACGAACTGGAGCAACGCATCCGCGCGCGCAAGCCCGACGACCTGAGCCCGATCGAGGAGTCGTTCATCCCGCAAGAAGTGGCTCCGCTGGTGTCGTCGATCAACGACCTGCTGACGCGATTGAAGGCCTCTCTCACCACACAAAAACGGTTTCTGGCCGATGCCGCGCACCAGCTCAAGACACCGCTGGCGGGTCTGCGCATGCAGGCCGAACTGGCCCAACGCGAAACCGACCCGGTGGAGATCCGCGGCTCGCTGCAGCAGATTGCACGCTCCAGCGCACGCGCCACACACACGGTGAACCAGCTGCTGGCGCTGGCCCGTGCCGAGACCACCGGCCGCACCCTGCCCAGCGCGCGCATCGACCTCGCCCGGCTGGTGCCCGACGTGGTGCAGGACTCGGTGCCGCGCGCGCTGGAGGCAGGCATCGACCTCGGCTTTGAAGGCCCGGACGACACGCCCGACGACTGCCTGATGGACGGCAATCCGACGCTGTTGCAAGAGATGGTGCGCAACCTGGTGGACAACGCGATCCACTACACCGGGCAGGGCGGGGTGGTCACGGTGCGTGTGCTGCTGGACCGTTTCAGCGGCGTGCAGATCCTGCAGGTGGAAGACGACGGCCCGGGCATCCCGGAGAACGAGCGCGAGTTCGTGATGCAGCCGTTTTACCGGGCGCTGGGCACCAACGTCGACGGCTCGGGCCTGGGTCTGGCGATCGTGCAGGAAATCGCCCAACAACACGGCGCTTCGGTGTCGATGGAAGATGCGCACCCGGAGCGCAGCCGCCGTGGACTGCGGGTGTCGGTGCGTTTCACACCGACCAAGCCTCAGGCTCTGCGGGAATAACGCTCAGGCGGCTTTGTACACGTTGAGCTGCAACTTCTCGCGCTCGATCGCGCGGGCCACGCCGGGCAATTCGGCGAAGCGCTGCACCAGCTCCCACGTGGCCGGGAAATCGGCCGGGTTGATGCCGGCGTAGCCGCCCCAGCGCAGCAGCGTGAGCGCATACGCATCGAGCGCGCCGGGTCGCGCGCCCACCATCCAGGGAGCGGCTTTCGCAGCCAGGGCTTCGATCTCGCCCAGCAGCTCACGGTAACGCACTGCGCCGAAGTCGCGGATGGCTTTCTGCGCGGCTTCGTCGTCGGTGAACTTCTGCGGCATGAACACGTGGGTGAACGTGGGGTGCACCGTGTTGTTCATCCAGGTCAGCACCTGCAGGGCACGGGCGCGCTCCAGGCCGGCCGGCGGCAGGATGCCGGCCATGGGCAACTTTTCGTCCAGGTACAACAGGATGGCCACGATCTGCGTGATGACCTCGTCGCCGTCGACCAGCACCGGCACCTGGCCGCGCGGGTTCAGCGCCAGATACTCGGGCGCTCGCTGCTCACCTTTGTGCAGCTTCACCATCGATGGCTCGAATTCGACATTGGCCAGCTCGAGCATGGCGTGCGGCACGAAGGAGCAGGCACCGGGGGCGAAATACAGTTTCAGGCTCATGGGTTTGTCTCTTTTTCAGTTCAGGTGCGGACTCAGCAGGCCCGCGATTTCAAACATGGTCACTTGCGGCTTGCCGAACACCGCCGCCAGCTTGGCGTCTGCGTTGACACGGCGCTTGTCGCCCGCGTCCTGCAGACCATTGGCCTTGATGTAGTCCCACAGCTTCTTCACCACCTCGGGACGCGACACCGCGCCTTCGCCGATCACCGCGGCCAGCGCGGCGCTGGGCTGTTTGCCGGTGGCGGCGGTGGTCTTGCGCGGGGCCTTGGCGGCCTTCACGGCGGGCGTTTTTTTCGCCGCGGCCTTCTTGGCGGGCGCGGCTTTTGCGGCCACTTTGGCAGCAGCCTTCTTCGCCGGCGCACCCTTGGCCGGCGCGCCGGATGCGGTTTTGCGCGGCGGGAACTTGGACGGTGCGAACTCGAAGTTCACCTTGCCCGCCTCCTTGTCCCAGGCCAGGAAGGCCTTGAACGCGCGGCGTGTGCGCATGGAGACGAACTTGTCGAGCAGATCCGTCTTGCCGGTCTCCAGCAGCTTGCTCATCTGCTCGCGTGCCACCGGCTGCTGCAGGATGATCTTGCCGCTCTTGAAGTCGCAGGTGGGCGTGGGCTGCTGCTCGGTGGGCACCGAGCGGATGCACACGTAGTTGCTGCCGTGTTCGTGCACCGCGCCGCCGCACTTGGGACAGGCGCCCAGCGATTCGCTGGCGCTGAAGTCGACGATCTCGCCGCTTTCTTCGCCCTTCTTGTCGTCGCCAAAGTCAAACTCCAGCTTCCAGTTCTTGTCGTCCTCGCTGTACTTGAGCACGATCTCGGCCACGAAGGGCCAGCCCGCCTTGGAGCGGAAGCCGTCCAGAGGACCAATCTTCTTGTCCTTGAGCAGCAACTCGGATTCGTCCGGCTCGAAGGTGCGACCGGCCGGCGACTTGCCGAACGAGAAGCCGCAGCCTTCGCTGGCGCCATCTTTGCCGGTGCAGGTGTAGCGGCGGTAGTTTTCTTTCACCACGCCACCGCAATTGGGGCAGGGCGTGGCCAGCGTGGCGTAGTTGCCCGGGATGGTGTCGCGGTCGTATTCCTTGGCCTTCTTCACCATGCGCTCGGTCATCTGCGCGATCTCGGCCATGAAGGCGCTGCGGCTGAGCTTGCCGTGCTCCATCTGCGCCAGCTTGTATTCCCATTCGCCGGTGAGTTCGGCCTTGGAAAGTTCTTCCACGCCCAGGCCGCGCAACAGCGTCATGAGCTGGAACGCCTTGGCCGTGGGGATGATCTCGCGGCCTTCGCGGAACATGTACTTTTCGGTCAACAAGCCTTCGATGGTGGCCGCGCGCGTGGCAGGCGTGCCCAGGCCTTTTTCCTGCATGGCCTCGCGCAGTTCGTCGTCGTCGACCAGCTTGCCCGCGCCCTCCATGGCGCCCAGCAACGTGGCTTCCGAATAGCGCGCCGGCGGTTTGGTTTTCAGGCCCTTGCTTTCCACCGACTCGGTGCGCACGGTTTCGCCTTCGCGCACCGGCACGAGGTTCTGGCCCTTGTCGCCTTCCTTGGCGTCAGTCACGTCTTCGGCGGCTTCCTTGCCGTAGACGGCCATCCAGCCCGGCTTCACCAGCACCTTGCCTTCGGTCTTGAAGTGGTGGCCGACCGAGGATGTGATCCTCGTCGTGACCATGAACTCGGCCGACGGGAAGAACACCGCCAGGAAGCGGCGCACCACGAGGTCGTACAGTTTCTGCTCGGCATCGCTCAGCCCACTGGGCGCTTGCAGCGTGGGGATGATGGCAAAGTGATCCGATACCTTGCTGTTGTCGAAGATGCGCTTGCTCGGGCGGATGTAATTGTTGTTGAGCGCGGTCAGCGCATGCGGCGCCAGGTGCTTCATGCCGCTGTTGGCGAGCATCTCGAAGGTTTCCTTCACCGTGGGCAAATAGTCCTCGGGCAGGGCGCGCGAGTCGGTCCGCGGATAGGTCAGCGCCTTGTGGCGCTCGTACAGGCTTTGCGCCAGCTGCAGCGTGGTCTTGGCCGAGAAGCCAAAGCGGCCGTTCGCCTCTCGCTGCAAACTGGTCAGGTCGTACAACAAGCCGCTGGCTTGCGTGGTCGGTTTGCTTTCGTCCTTGACGCTGGCGGCCTTGCCGCGCACCGCGTCGGCAATGGCCAGGGCCTCGCGCTGGCTCCACACGCGGTCGGCGCGCTGCTCCAGATCAGCGTCTTCGCCGGTGGGTTTCTTGAAAGCCGGGTCGAACCACTTGCCCGGGTACTCGCCGGCCTCGGCCAGAAAGCTCGCGTGGATTTCCCAGTAGTCGCGGCTGCGGTGGGCGCGGATCTTCTCTTCGCGCTCGACCACGATGGACAGCGTGGGTGTCTGCACCCGGCCGACCGTGGTCAGGAAGAAGCCGCCGTCGCGCGAGTTGAACGCGGTCATGGCGCGGGTGCCGTTGATGCCCACCATCCAGTCGGCCTCGGACCGGCTGCGCGCGGCGTCGGCCAGGCCCTGCATTTGCTCGTTGGTGCGCAGGTGCTCGAACCCGTCGCGAATCGCCGCAGGTGTCATGGACTG
>NZ_JALHLX010000067.1 GCF_022844385.1 Hydrogenophaga sp.
GCGCTCATCTGCGCGTTGAGTTCCAGGTCGCTGTAGAGGCGGCGTACCAAGGCAGCGGCCGCTTCAAAGCCCGCATCGAGGTACACGGCACCGATCACGGCTTCGAGCGCGTCGGCCAGGATGGAGGGCCGCTTCTGTCCGCCCGAGCGCTTTTCGCCGTCGCCCAGCCGCAGACACCCCGACAGGTTCAGACGCGACGCGATTTCGAACAAGGTGTCCTGCTTGACCAGGTTGGCGCGAACGCGTGAAAGATCGCCCTCGGGCAACTGGTTGAGCTTTTCGAACAGGAGGCCGGAGACCGCCAGGTTGAGCACCGAATCACCCAGAAACTCCAGGCGTTCGTTGTGGTCGGCGGTGAAACTGCGGTGCGTCAGCGCGCGTTCCAGCAAGCGCGGATTGGCAAAGTGGTGTTGCAGGCGCCGTTGCAGCGCCGTGAGTTCCGGATTCAAGAATGTGGGCGCTCCATCGAGCGCTCTCTGCCCAGGCTGCGTGTCACTTCGAGCGGCCTTCGTATTTCATCAACAGGTAAGCCGGACCGGCGAGGGGAATCTCGCGGGTGTAGGCGTAGGAGACCACCACGCGGTCGCCCTCTTTGCCCACCACGAGGTCCTTGCCCGAAATGGTGCGGATGTCGTCAATGGTGGCGGCCTTGTCGAAAATGCTGCGAACCTCGGCCACGGTGGATCCGGCAGCCGCCTTGTCCACCGCCTTTTGTACGGCGATGTATTCAATGTAGGTGGGCACGACCTGCGCAAACACCACACCGGCCAAAGCCAGCAAGATGCCCACGATGATCAGGCCCATGAAGGTCAGGCCGCGTTGCTGCTGCTTCAGTTTCATGACGTCAAGCTCCACAGGTGATGAGTTGTCATTCAAAGGACCCGATACGGCCCAGATCGCCGAAATTCATCCAGACAAAAAAGGCCTTGCCGACGATGTTGCGCTCGGGCACAAAACCCCAGTAGCGGGAGTCCAGCGAGTTGTCCCGATTGTCACCCATCATGAAGTAGTGGCCAGCAGGCACCTTGCAGGTCACGCCTTCAACGGTGTACTTGCAACCGTCGGCAAACGGAAACTCGGTGGCACCCGGAATGAACGCGGGGCGGTCATCGTCGTTGAGCGTGCCGTACTGTCGATCGTTGAGCGTTTCTGTGAATTGCCTGGAGTAGCGCATGGAATCGCTGTCGAAGAAGTCCGGCTGAGCCACGCGCGGCACAACCTTGCCGTTCACGCTCAACTGTTTGTTCAGATAGGCGACCTCATCCCCGGGCACACCGATGACCCGCTTGATGTAGTCGAGACTGGGCTGCGGGGGGTAACGAAACACCATCACGTCGCCACGTTGGGGGTCGTTGTTGGCGATCAGCTTGGTGTTGAACACCGGCAGGCGCACACCGTAGTGGAATTTGTTCACCAGGATGAGATCGCCCACGCGCAAGGTGGGGATCATTGAGCCCGAAGGAATCTTGAAAGGTTCGAACAGGAACGATCGCAAGACGAACACCGCAAGGATCACGGGGAACAGACCTGCCG
Source organism: Hydrogenophaga sp. (assembly GCF_022844385.1). GTDB lineage: Bacteria > Pseudomonadota > Gammaproteobacteria > Burkholderiales > Burkholderiaceae_C > Hydrogenophaga. The sequence continues at coordinate 1,534 of NZ_JALHLX010000067.1, forward strand.
TCCAGTCAAGCCACCAGGGTTGGGCCAGCAGCTTTTGCCGCGCAGGCTCCACGTCGCCTTCCACCTGGCTGAAGCCTTGTTTGATCAAGGCTTCCTTGCGGGTGTTGTGCTCCACCAGCAACTGGTCTGCCGCACGCCGGCGCTGCGGCAGGAACACGAACTTTTCAGCCAGCCAGTAAAGCCCCGTGACGACCGTGGCCAGCATCAACAGCAGGGCGAAGTTGCCTTCGACCACTCCGGCATACCAGGCACCAGCGTAGGCCACGAAGGCCGTCAAGATCACCGCGGTGACCGTTCCCATCAGCGCCTGCATCAGTCCTGCACCTGCAATATGGCGAGAAACGCCTCCTGGGGAACCTCCACCGAGCCGATCTGTTTCATGCGCTTCTTGCCTGCTTTCTGTTTTTCGAGAAGTTTGCGTTTGCGGGAGATGTCACCGCCGTAGCATTTTGCCAGCACGTTCTTGCGCAGTGCCTTGATGGTCTCGCGTGCGATCACGTTGCCGCCGATGGCCGCCTGGATCGCCACGTCAAACATCTGGCGGCTGATGATTTCCCGCATCTTCGCCACCACAGCACGGCCACGGTACTGCGACTGCGAGCGGTGCACGATGATGGACAGGGCATCGACTTTCTCGCCATTGAGCAGGATGTCGACCTTCACCACGTCGGCCGCCCGGTACTCCTTGAACTCATAGTCCATGGACGCGTATCCCCGGCTCACCGACTTGAGCTTGTCGAAGAAGTCCAGCACGATCTCACCCAGCGGCATGTCGTAAGTCAGCATGACCTGCTTGCCGTGGTAGGCCATGTTGAGCTGCATGCCGCGCTTCTGGTTGGCCAGGGTCATGACCGCGCCCACATACTCCTGCGGCATGTACAGGTGCACGGTGACGATGGGTTCGCGGATCTCTTCCAGTCGGCCCTGGTCGGGCATCTTGGACGGGTTCTCGACCATCATCACCTCGCCGTCGGGTTTCATCACCTGGTAGACCACACTGGGTGCGGTCGTGATGAGGTCCTGGTCGAACTCGCGCTCCAAACGCTCCTGCACGATTTCCATGTGCAGCAGGCCCAGAAAGCCACAGCGAAAGCCGAAGCCCAGCGCCTGCGACACCTCGGGCTCGTACTGCAACGACGCGTCGTTGAGCTTGAGTTTTTCCAGTGCATCGCGCAGAGAGTCGTACTGGTTGGCTTCAGTCGGGTACAGGCCGGCGAACACCTGGGGCTGCACTTCCTTGAAGCCGGGCAGCGCCTCGGTGGCCGGGCCTGCGTTGTTGGGCAGCTTCTTCTCCAGCGTGATGGTGTCGCCCACCTTGGCGGCCTGCAATTCCTTGATGCCCGCGATGATGTAACCCACCTCGCCGGCCTGCAGCGACTCTCGTGGCTCGTTGCCCGGTGTGAACACGCCCATGCTGTCGGCGTTGTAGACCGTGTTTGTCGCCATCATCTTGAAGCGCTCGTTTTTGAGCAGGCGACCATCGACCACACGCACCAGCATCACCACGCCCACGTAGGCGTCGTACCAGCTGTCCACGATCATGGCGCGCAGCGGCGCATCGGGGTTGCCCTTGGGGGGGGGAATGCGCGCGACCACCGCTTCCAGGATGTCTTCCACACCCATGCCCGTCTTGGCCGAGCAGGGAATGGCGTCGGTGGCATCGATGCCGATCACGTCCTCGATCTCGCTCTTCGCGTTCTCGGGGTCGGCGTTGGGCAGGTCCATCTTGTTGAGCACCGGCACCACCTCCACACCCAGTTCGAGTGCGGTGTAGCAGTTGGCCACGGTCTGGGCTTCAACACCCTGGCTGGCGTCCACCACCAGCAGTGCGCCTTCGCACGCGGAGAGCGAGCGGGAGACCTCGTAAGAGAAGTCAACATGGCCGGGTGTGTCGATCAGATTGAGGTTGTAGATCTGTCCGTCACGCGCCTTGTACTTGAGCGAAGCGGTCTGCGCCTTGATGGTGATGCCACGCTCCTTCTCGATGTCCATCGAGTCGAGCACCTGCTCGCTCATCTCACGATCGGACAAGCCGCCACAAAGAGAAATGATGCGATCGGCGAGCGTGGACTTGCCATGGTCGATATGCGCGATGATCGAAAAATTGCGGATGTGATTCATCAGGAGAACGGCTCAAACACTGGGGAAAACCGCTGCTCCGAGCAGGAACGAGCGGCCATAAAAAAGGGCGCGTCAGCTGCTGACGCGCCCGTAACCAACAATCAATGGCAACTGCGATAGTTGGGGTTTCATTGTAGGCAAAAAGCCCGGAATGCAAACCACCGAACCACCGACAGCCCCTTGTTGCAACGCAGCAACGTGAACCTTATGCACAGCATATCCACAAGATGACGGGAAAACTTGTGAACCGACTGTGGACGACCTGGGGACTTCCGGGGTTGCTCCCGCATCGTGGGTCAATACAAGCTCTCGGCGCAGGAATTTCTTCAAAAACAAGTCCATTTTAGCGAAATCGGTCAACACAAGACCACTGATAGTGAGCATCCACTAACAAATCTTGAGCGCAACCCCCACTCACCGGGATCTGCGCACTGTGGCGAATCGGCCACCCTCACGAAAAACCCCCAGATCCGGAGGGTCTGGGGGTCTTTGAATGCTCCGACCGGCGGTCGGTGCCGATCGGCTTCAGCGCTGCGGGCGAATCACGGCGTACTGCGCCCACTCGCCACGGCGGAACAGCACGTTCACGGGTTTCGACTTGTCGATCTTGCTCAGTGCCGTTTCCATCTCCTTGAGGCTTGCAGTGTCCGTGTTGGCGATGGCCACGATGACGTCGCCTTCGCGCAAGCCGGCGCGCGCTGCGGGCCCTTCGGCAGATGCGATGCGCACACCACCTTTGAGGTTGAGCTCTTTCTTTTCAGCCGCGGTCAACTCGGCCAGGCCCAGGCCGAGCGACTGCACCGCACTGCTGGCCTGCGGCTTGGCAGGCTCGGGCACAGCCGCCTTCACCTCGGGCTTTTCAGGCTCCAGCTCCGCCACCGTGATCGTCAGGTCGCGCTGTGCACCACGGCGCAGCACAGTCATGTTGCTCTTGTTCCCGGGCTTGGTGTTGCCCACAAAGCGCGGCAGGTCCACCGACTTTTCGATGGTTTTTCCATCGAACTTCAAGATGATGTCGCCAGGCTCAACGCCTGCCTTGGCAGCGGGAGAGTCGGGCTCCACGCCACGCACCAGTGCGCCCTTGGCCGCCCCCAGTCCCAGCGAGTCCGCCACATCCTTGCTGACCTGATCGATCTGCACACCAATGCGCCCGCGGGTCACACGTCCGGTTGTCCTGAGCTGGTCGGACACGCGCACGGCCTCGTCGATCGGGATGGCGAACGAGATGCCCTGGAAGCCACCGGAGCGGGAATAGATCTGGCTGTTGATGCCGATCACCTCACCGTTCATGTTGATCAGCGGCCCACCGGAGTTGCCGGGGTTGATGGCCACATCGGTCTGAATGAAGGGCAAAAAGTCACCCGTGTCGCGCTGCTTGGCGCTCACGATGCCGGCAGTCACGGTGTTCTCCAGACCGAAGGGCGATCCGATGGCCATCACCCACTCGCCGACCCGCAGGCGATTCACGTCGCCAATCTTCACCGGGGAAAGGCCGGTGGCTTCGATCTTCACGACCGCCACATCGGTGCGCTTGTCGGCGCCGACCACGCGCGCCTTGAACTCGCGCTTGTCGGGCAAGGTCACCAGCAATTCGTCTGCGCCCTCGACGACGTGTGCGTTGGTCATGATCAAACCGTCAGCACTGAGGATGAAGCCAGAGCCCACACCACGAGGCTGCGCCTCTTCGGAAGGGCCTCGTTCCTGACGCGGCGTGCGCGGGGTCATGCCTGGCGGCACAGGAATGCCGAAGCGCTTGAAGAACTCCAGCATCTGTTCGTCGGGCGCACCGCTGGCGCCCGGACGAGCAACAGCAGCACGCTCCAGCGTCCGGATATTGACCACCGACGGACCCACCAGATCCACCAGATCGGTGAAGTCCGGCAAGCCTCGGACGCTGGCCGCTGGCGGCACCACTGGCACCACCGCCGTTTGCGCCGACAGCGGCGCGTGCAGGATGAGCGCGGCCGTTCCGATGGCTGCCAGTGCAGCGGATGCGGTCATGGCCAGCAGGGGCTTTTGCATACGTTTCAGGTGCGTCATGGTGATCCTTTACACACTCGCAAATACTTGGACCGGCTGTGGGTGGCACAGCTTTGCGCCAAACACCGCGCAAGTGCGGCCCGGCAGATAAAAAACAAGTCTGGCAGGTTCAGCGCGTTCGTTCCAGCGCAAGGGCAAAACGGCGCAGTGTCGGCGGGGGCACTTCGCCCAACACCGTCAGCCAGTGGTCACCCACCCGTTTGCTGACCGAGTGTGTCGCGCCGACCGCAGCCGTCTTTTCCTGGCCATGGCGTTGGGCATCGAAAGGCTCGACAAACAGGGACACCGAAGCCAGCCCATCGGAGAACACCCACTGCATGGGTGCTGTGCCGGGCGTATGTGCCGCGCCAGTGTCGCGGGTGTGGCAACTCATGGCCGTGAACCCGGGCACCGCCTCTTTCAAACGCCAGCCCTCGGCTTCGGCGGTGGTTTTCTTGAGCAGCGGCTTGTGCACCTCATAGCCGCGCGTGTCCTTCATCAGCTTCTGAAGCTTGTCCATGCTGACCGGGGCGTCGAGCTGAAGTTCGGAGAACGACATCTGCTCCAGCACCGCACCCTGCTCACCCAGCGTCTGCAGCTTCACCACCAGACCGGTCTGCCGCTCGGACCAGATGCGGTAGCCAAACCGCAAATCGTCCTTGGGCAGGATCTCGACCATGTCGGCCAGGTGTCCTGCCACGCGCTGCACACCGGTTTCTCGCGCTGCGTAAAACTGGGGAATCAGATTGTTCGGCGTGCGCAGCATCTCGGGGAACATGCCCAGTGATTCGCGTTTTTCGACAACCGCCGTCTTCGTCTCCGGCTCGAAAGTGATGACGTCGCTGTTGCGCCGGATGGTGGTGCGTGGTGTGCCCGTGAGCGTGTCGATGCGCTCCATCTGCTGGCTTCCGTCGCACACGTGCCAGACCTTCGACGCCGACATGGATGCCCCAGCCGAGACCACCAGCGTGCCGGTGTAAGCGCGCTGCCGCGACGCCTCGTGCATGCGACTGAGCCACTCATTGACACTCCGTGTGCCGGGCGCCTGGGCCGTTGACCCGACCTGGGCTGGCGAAGGACCGCCAAACAACAAACCAGCGGTCAGCAGCGCCATGGCGCCCACAGGGCGCCAGCGCCGCAATTGAAGGCGTGCGTGGCGCGAGGGAAGTCGGCTTGAAGCGATGGCGGCAAACACAGGCATGGGAGGTCTCGCGTCAAACGGATTCGGCAACATGGCTGCTCAACGTCCTGCAGCGTCGTAGGTCGCGTTGCGGATAAAGCCGGAAGGGGTCTGCAAGGCGGACATCCCCCCGTGCTGGCGGTGTTCGGCCAGCAGGGCTTCAAGCTGCGCGTCGCGGATCAGGACACCCTGGCCGGTGTTGACCGCGACAGATGGATTGCCCGGAGGAGCCACGACCGTCGCCATCACAGTGGCTGGCGCGGAAACACCGGGCTCGTTCGACGCCAACTGTGCACCTGCAGCACCACCCGAACCGGAACCTGAGACCACGCTCCAGCTCACCGCCATCACGGCCGCCAGCGATGCAAGACCCGCCACCATTTTCCAGCGAAACACCGCGTCGTTGGCGGCCTCCCGGTGATCCGGAACAGTCGCCGGAACACCGGCTTCCACCGGCAAACGCGGCACAGCCTGCCGCTCGACATCGCCAGATGCCAGACCGATCCGGACAGCCGCCAGGAAGTCGCCAGCCGGTTGGGCACCCGTCAGGTCCACATGTCCACGCAGTGCGTCCCCAATCACCTGGTACGCATGCCAATTCGGCAACGCATCGATGTCCAGAGAGCCCATCAAAGTATCAAACTCGGCTTCGCTGACCTCGCCATCGGCCATCGCGGACAGCGCAGGAGCCATGCCCACGCTCATCTCGGAAGCAGTGGCGTTCTCAGCCGCAAAGGAGCTGTGATGTTGTTCGGCATTCATGATTCATTTCCCGTGTGCAATGCAATCGATTCGCGTGCCTCGACCGCGCCATACCACTACCAGCGTTTGCCCGTCTGGCGTTCCAGCATCGGTTTGATGCGCCCGGAAATCGCCTCGCGGGCTCGAAAAATCCGGGAACGAACCGTTCCAATCGGACATTCCAGCGCCTGCGCAATTTCTTCGTAGCTCATACCCTCGATTTCCCGCAAGGTGATCGCCATTCGCAACTCTTCAGGCAGCGCGTCCATGGCCGCATTGACCGCCTGCGCAATTTCCTTGCTGGCCAGCACTGCCTCGGGCGTCTCGGTGTCGGCCGCGTTGAAATTTAGTTCGCGTTCGGACGAGGAAGTTTCATCGTCGTCCGAGGATTTCATCTGCGACTGGAAAACGAGGGGGTCGCGCTTGAGTTCCATCAGCTGTTTTTTCGCGGTATTCACCGCGATCCGGTACAGCCAGGTGTAGAACTGGGCATCGCCGCGGAACTGCGCCAGCGCACGGTAGGCCCGGATGAAGGTTTCCTGCGCTATATCTTGAACAAGGTCTGAGTCCCGAACCATGCGGCCAATGAGCCGTTCGACTCGGCGCTGGTATTTGATGACGAGCAACTCAAACGCGCGCTGCTCCCCGCCCAGTGTGCGCTGCACCAACATGACGTCGCTGTCGGGGGGCGGGGGGGCGGTGTGGTCTTCGGGAGTCATGCGCGCGGAAATATAACCCAAGGGTTGGAACACGAACGGCCCAGCCAACCATGGCCTGCCGCTTCGAAGGCCTGCACAAGGCGCGTCAACTTCACGCTTGGCTCGACACCAGCGCTCGGCGCAAGTCGCTCCACCGCGCCGGATGGCTGTTTCGCTCGACCCAGACCCACCGCGGCCCGCCACCCGGCTCGCGGATGCGCAACAGAAGGCGGCACTGCAAGTCCAGCACACGCTCCACTCTGCTCAGCCCCGCCGGCTCGGCGGCCGTCCCATCGGACCATGTCCATGCGCCGTTGATGCCTTCGCTCCCACCTTGGGGCTCCCACCGCAGAGTGCCTTCGGGGGAACGAAGCCAGGTCACACACGCTGCGATCACCCAGACCAGCCAACCCAGGATGAGTGCGATGCGGAAGAAACTGCCCCAGACACCTTGGCTCGAAAAATTCGACTCGACAAGAAACGCCATCCCCGCCAAGGCCGCTGCGCCCCCGAGCGCAATCAACAGCCGGGCCTGAAACGAACAGCGCCCCACCGGGTAGACCACGGATGGGGCGCTGTGCATGGGTAAGCTGTTGGATAAAGGCGATCGAAGGGTTCAAACGCGCTTGAAGACCAGCGAGCCGTTGGTGCCGCCAAAACCGAAGTTGTTCTTGAGCGCAACGTCGATCTTCATGTCGCGCGCCGTGTTGGCGCAGTAGTCCAGGTCGCACTCGGGGTCCTGGTTGAAGATGTTGATGGTCGGAGGGCTTTTCTGGTGATGCAGAGCCAGCACGGTGAAGACACTTTCGATGCCACCAGCGCCACCCAGCAAATGACCGGTCATGGACTTGGTGGAGTTCACCACCATCTTGTGAGCCTGATCACCCAGAGCGGCCTTGATGGCATTCGTTTCGTTCAGATCGCCCAAAGGTGTCGAAGTGCCGTGCGCATTGAGGTAGTCCACCTGGTCGGCGTTCAGACCCGCGTTGCGCAATGCGCTGACCATGGCGCGGCGGGGACCGTCCATGCTGGGTGCCGTCATGTGGCCCGCGTCGGCGCTCATGCCGTAGCCCGAGAGTTCGGCATAAATGCGCGCGCCTCGCGCCTTGGCAAACTCATACTCTTCGAGCACCATCACGCCCGCTCCTTCGCCCAGCACAAACCCGTCGCGGTCCTTGTCCCACGGACGCGAGGCCGTGGCGGGATCGTCGTTGCGCGTGGACAGGGCGCGCATGGCGGCAAATCCACCCACACCCAAAGGCGAGACCGTGGCTTCGGATCCGCCGGCCACAATCACATCGGCGTCGCCGTATTCGATCTTCCGTGCAGCTTCCCCGATGCAATGCAGTCCGGTGGTGCACGCCGTGACCACAGCGAGGTTCGGGCCCTTGAAGCCGTATCGCATGGACACATGGCCTGCGATCATGTTGATGATCGACGCAGGCACGAAAAACGGCGAAATGCGGCGTGGCCCACGGCTCACCAGTTCGGCGTGGGTCTCCTCGATCAGTGGCAAGCCACCGATGCCCGAGCCGATGATGCAGCCAATGCGAATGGCGGTCTCTTCATCCAGCGCATCACCCAGGGGCAAGCCCGAGTCGATCACGGCCTGGTGGGCCGCTGCAACGCCAAAGTGGATGAAGCTGTCCATGGTGCGCGCTTCTTTTGCACTCATGTAGGACTCGATGTTGAAACCCTTGACCTCGCCCGCGATCTTGCAGGCGAAGTTGGAAGCGTCAAACCGGGTGATGAGGTCAATGCCGGAGCGCCCGGCCAACAGATTGGCCCAGGCATCTTCCACCGTGTTTCCCACGGGGCTGATACAGCCCAGGCCGGTCACGACAACGCGACGACGGCTCATTCAGTTCCCCCGCGCTCTTGCCCACGCACCTGGCAGCCCGGGTTCAAAGAACATCCGGGGCAGGCAGCGGTTGAACGCATGCAAATAAACAATCAGGCCTTCTGGTGGGCCATTGCGTAATCGATGGCGTTTTGTACCGTCGTGATTTTCTCGGCGTCTTCGTCGGGAATCTCAATACCGAACTCGTCCTCGAGAGCCATCACCAATTCCACCGTGTCCAGGGAGTCGGCGCCGAGGTCGGCCACGAAAGCTTTTTCGTTGGTGACCTGACCCTCTTCCACACCGAGTTGTTCGGCAATGATTTTCTTAACACGTGCTTCGATATCGCTCATAAGTCCCTCTGAGGGTGGTTGAAATGCAAGGCCGCCATTTTAGCCGGGCTAGGGAGGTCTCCCCAGATGGCCCGCCGGGCGGCTGGCGCGGCGATTCGACAAGTTTGAAAGCGGGGCCTGTCTTCAAGACATGAACATGCCGCCGTTGACGTGCAGTTCCTGACCCGTCACGTAAGAGGCGTGCGGGCCAGCAAGGTAGGCCACTGCATGCGCGATGTCGGCCGGTTTGCCCAGATGTCCGAGCGGGATCTGACCCAACAAAGCCTTCTGCTGCTCTTCGGGCAGCGCGGCAGTCATGTCGGTTTCGATAAAACCAGGTGCCACGCAATTCACGGTGATGTTGCGGCTGCCGAGTTCGCGTGCCAGCGCTCGCGTCATGCCCGCCACACCGGCTTTGGCCGCTGCGTAGTTGGCCTGGCCTGCGTTGCCCGAGGCACCCACCACGCTGGTGATGCTGATGATGCGTCCGTAACGCTGCTTCATCATCGGGCGGATCACCGCACGGCTCATGCGGAACACCGCCTTGAGATTGGTGTCGAGCACGGCGTCCCAGTCGTCGTCTTTCAAGCGCATGGCCAGCATGTCGCGGGTGATGCCGGCGTTGTTCACCAACACCTGCAGGCCACCGTGTGCCTTGACGATTGCATCGATCAGCGCTTCGGCGGATGCCGCATCGTTCACGTCCAGCTTGGCCCCGCGGCAGCCCACAGCGGCGCCAGCAACACCGGTCAGGCTGGCGGTGATCCTCGCCGCGCCTTCGTCGCTGGTAGCCGTGCCGATCACGACCAGGCCGCGCGCAACCAGCTCGTGTGCGATAGCCGCGCCAATGCCGCGCGAGGCGCCGGTGACCAGGGCCACCTGGCCGGAGAATTTCACTTCAGACATGGTGTTCTCCTGACCTCAGGCCAAAGAAGTTTTGACGTCGGCCAATGTGGCCGGGTCGTACAGGGCAAGGCCTGTGAGTTCGGGGTCGATGCGCTTGACCATGCCGGCGAGCACCTTGCCCGGACCGCACTCGACGATCGTGTCGATGCCGCGCGCCTTGATGGCCTGTACGCACTCCACCCAGCGCACCGGGCCAAACGCTTGTCGGTACAGCGCATCGCGGATGCGGTCTGCGTCGGTTTCAACGGCCACGTCGATGTTGTTGACAACTGATACCTGCGCCTGGGCAAACACCGTGTTGGCCAGTTTTTCTTTCAGTCGCTCGGCGGCCGGCTTCATGAGGCTGGAATGGAAAGGTGCCGATACCGGCAATGGCAGCGCGCGCTTCGCACCGTTGGCCTTGAGCACCTCGCAGGCTTTGTCGACCGCCGCCTTGCTGCCCGCGATCACGGTTTGTGCCGGATCGTTGAAGTTCACTGCCTCCACCACTTCCAGACTGTCTGCACCGAAAGTGGCTTGCGCCTCGGCGCAACCAGCGATCACGCGCTGGGCGTCCATGCCGAGGATGGCGGCCATGGCGCCGGTACCGACCGGCACGGCTTCCTGCATGGCCGCTGCGCGGAAGCGCACGAGTGGCGCTGCCTGGGCCAGCGGCAACACACCAGACGCCACGAGAGCAGCGTATTCACCCAGGGAGTGCCCTGCGAGCACGGCCGGCAAGGCACCGCCCTCCGCACGCCACACGCGCCAGGCGGCCACGCCCGCAACCAGCATCACCGGCTGCGTGTTGGTCGTGAGGGACAGCAACTCCTTGGGGCCGACATGGATCAGTTGCCCCACGTCCTCATTCAGCGCATCCGATGCTTCGGCAAGCGTGCTCCGCACCTCGGGGTGATCGCCCCAGGCGTCCAGCATGCCCACGGCTTGTGAGCCCTGGCCAGGAAATACAAACGCAAAGTTCTTCATGGGATCTTCAAATGTTCTTGTGCGGAGGACGCTGCGACCGGATGCCGGTCGACCTCAGAAATCGAGCAGAACAGCGCCCCAGGTGAAACCGCCGCCCACGCCTTCGAGCAGGAGGGTGTCGCCTCTCTTCACCTGGCCGCGGCGCACCGCATGGTCCAGCGCCAGTGGTATCGACGCGGCCGACGTGTTGCCATGCTGATCGACGGTCACCACCACCTTGTCCATGGAGAGCTTGAGCTTGCGCGCCGTGCTTTGCATGATGCGGATGTTGGCCTGGTGCGGAATCAGCCAGTCCACGTCTTCGGCTGTTTTGCCTGCTTTGGCGAGCACAGCCCGTGCGGTGTCTTCGAGCACACCCACCGCCAGCTTGAACACCGCCTGGCCGTCCATCTTGAGCAGCGGGTCGCCCAGGATCGAGCCGCCCGACACGTGCCCTGGAACGCACAAAATACCCGAGTGCTTGCCGTCGGCATGGATATCGGTGGCGAGGATGCCAGGTTTGTCAGAGGCCTCCAGCACCACGGCCCCCGCACCATCGCCAAACAACACGCAGGTGGTGCGGTCGTTGAAATCGAGGATGCGGCTGAACACCTCGGAGCCGACCACGAGCGCCTTGTGCGCCGTGCCCGACTGGATCAGGGCATCGGCCACGGTGAGTGCGTAAATGAACCCGCTGCAGACCGCCTGCACATCGAACACCGGACAGCCCGCAATACCCAGCTTGTGCTGCAGCAGTGCGGCGGTCGAGGGAAACACCATGTCGGGCGTTGAGGTGGCGACGATGATCAAGTCGATGTCGGCCGGCAGCACGCCCGCGGCGGCCATGGCTTCGCGACAAGCCACCGCGGCCAGGTCGCTGGCGAACATACCGTCCGCCGCAAAGTGACGCGCCCGGATGCCGGTGCGCTCCACGATCCAGTCGTCGCTGGTCTCCACGCCACGTTGGGCCAGCATGTCCACCATGTCGGCGTTGGTCAGGCGGTTCGGCGGCAGGCAACTGCCGGTGCCGGTGATGCGGGCAAAACGGGTCATGCGGTGCGTTTGGGGTGGATCAGAGTGTCGGGATGCTCTTGAGCTCGCTGGGCAGCGACTCGGGGGACATCAGCTGCTGCGCGTGTGCAATGCGTTCTCGCACGTTGTCCAGCAAATGGTTGTGGGCCGCATCATAAGCCCGCCCCAGCGCCTGCTCGAACGCGAAGGCGTCTGCCGAACCATGGCTCTTGAAAACAAGTCCTTGCAGACCCAACAACGCAGCACCGTTGTACCGCCGGTGATCCACGCGGTTTTTGAACGACTTTAGGACCGGATAGGCAACGATGGCGGCCATTTTCCGGAAAATACTGCTGGAGAACTCTTCCCGAAGGAAGCCGCTGATCATCGAGGCCAGGCCCTCACTGGCCTTCAGCGCAACATTGCCTACAAAACCGTCACACACCACGATGTCAGTCGTGCCCTTGAAGATATCGTCTCCTTCGACGTTCCCAAAAAAGTTCAAATCCCCGGTGTTGGCTGCATTTCGCAGCAAAACACCCGCTTTTTTGATCACTTCGCTGCCTTTGATGACTTCTTCACCCACGTTCAGCAGTCCCACGCTGGGCTCCGGGCGCCCAGTGGCTGCGGCCACGAGGGCCGAGCCCATCACGGCGAACTGCAGCAGGTGCTCGGCCGAACAATCGACGTTGGCGCCGAGGTCCAGCACCGTGGTGGCGCCTCCGCGGGCGTTGGGCATTTGTGTGGCGATGGCCGGGCGGTCGATTCCATCCATGGTCTTGAGCACATAACGGGCGATGGCCATCAAAGCACCCGTGTTGCCGGCAGAAACCACCGCCTGGGCAAGACCGTCCTTGACCTGATTGATCGACACCCGCATGGACGAGTCCTTCTTGCGGCGAAGTGCAATTTCCACCGAATCGTCCATGCCAACGATTTCGGTCGCCGGTACAACGGTGCATCGGACGTTGTTGAGCAACTGGGGCCAGGCCCGGAACACATCAGGCTTGCCCACCAGCAAGAGCTGGGCTTGCGGGTGGCTGGCAAGAAAGGCCTGGCAGGCGGGCATCGTCGCGCCCGGACCGACATCCCCACCCATGCAATCCACGGCAATGGTGATCATCTCAAGTTCCTGAGGCGGGCACGGCAGGTGCCCCTTCCATGAAAAAAGCCCGCATGGAACATGCGGGCCTGGGCCTGTCGAGTTCGCCTGACCCCGAGCGTGTGACGCAGCGAGGCCAAAGGCAAACCGTCACGTCAGGCTTCGGATTTGTTCTTCAGCACCTGACGGCCACGGTAAAAACCGTTGGGGCTGATGTGGTGGCGCAGGTGGATTTCACCAGTGGTGGGCTCCACGGCGATGCCCGGCACGTTCAGCGCGTTGTGCGAACGGTGCATGCCGCGCTTGGAAGGGGACTTTTTGTTTTGCTGAACAGCCATGGTGGGCTCCTGAAATCGGGTGGGACAAACGGGTGCGCCTGAAACCATGCACATCTGTGTGCCTTTGGATGCCAGCGCAAAGCCAAGCATTATAGCCCGAAGCGCTGGCTCGGGCCCAGATCCCGATGAGGGGCGGGCAGCCTGCCTACTTTTTGAGCTTGGCCAGCTCGGCAAACGGGTTCTTGCGCTGCGGCTCGTTGTCTTCCAGCCCCACCATGGGATCGGACGCCTGCATCACCACCGGCACCGGACAGGTGTCGTGCAAGGGGACCAGCGGCAACTCCATCAGCAGTTCGTCTTCAAGCACGTCGTGGAGCCGCGGACGGGGCTCCAGCGCCAGCAGATCCTCCTCACAGTCGTCGTCTTCGGCCGCTGCCGTGGCCTCGTCGTTCACAAAGCGAAACCACCTGTCCACCTTCAGCGGTGTGTCGACCGGTCCGAGACAGCGCTGACACGTCAATGGGATCGATGCATCGGCCTGCAAGTGCAGCCAGACCGCCGGCGCCCCTCCGGAGGCGCCAGCGCGCATTTCGCCCCTGGCCTGCCAGGTGACCGACCCCAGGGCGGGCTGGCCGTCCTCGGCGTGGGCCTCGGCCACCAGCCGCTCAAATCGGGTCAAAGGGTCGTCAGCATGCAAATCGGCGCCAGCCTGGGCAAAGGCGCGCACGTCCAGCCTCTCGGGATTCCAGCTGGTCTTGGGTGTGGGTTTCATGTCAGGCAGTTTAAAAGAATGCAAGCAGAATAGCGGGATGACGCCCGACCGCCCCAGCGCCCCCTCGCCCACTTCGCGCCCACTCATCCTGGGTTCCACCTCACGTTACCGACACGAACTGCTCTCCCGGCTGAAGCTGCCGTTCGAGGCAGTGGCGCCCAACGTGGACGAAACTCCGAGATCGGGCGAAAACCCCACCGATCTGGCCGTGCGCCTGGCCCTTGCCAAGGCGCGTGAAGTGGCTGCACGCCACCCGCAAGCAGTGGTGATCGGCAGCGATCAGGTGGCGGACCTGCGCGGCGAGCCACTGGGCAAACCGGGTACCCACGAGCGGGCGGTCGTGCAGCTCAAGCGCCTGCGCGGCGAAACGGTGGTGTTTCAGACCGCACTGGCGGTGGTCTGTGCCGCCACGGGCTTCGAGCAGTGCGACATCGCCTCGGTGCGCGTGGTGTTTCGCAAACTCAGTGACGCCGAGATCGAGCGCTACCTGCGCGCCGAACAACCCTACGACTGCGCCGGCAGCGCCAAGAGCGAAGGCCTGGGCATCTCGTTGCTGGAGCGCATCGACAACGACGACCCCACGGCGCTGATCGGCCTGCCCTTGATTCGCACCTGCCGCATGATCCGCGCCGCCGGCGTGCACGTGCCGTGAGCGCCCCTCCCTCCACCAAAGGAACGCTCTACTTGGTGCCCACGCCGCTGGATTTCGGCATGGCGGTGGATCCCGCGCCCGCAGACACCTGGTTGCCCCGGGAAACGTTGGCGGTGGCCAGTGGCCTCACGCACTGGATCACCGAGAACGCCAAGAGCACGCGGGCATTCCTGAAACGGGTTGAAGCCTTGGTGGGCATTGCCGCGCCGGTGCAAGGCCAGCACATCATCGAATTGCCCCGCGCCGCGCACAAGAAGGGCGACCACACGCCGCAGGCCGAGGGTGACGCGCAGGCGCGCGAGCTGCTCGCCCCGGCTCTGCACGGGCACAGTATCGGCTTGGTGAGCGAAGCCGGCATGCCGGCCATTGCCGACCCGGGCAGCGCCGTGGTGCGGGCGGCACACGCGCTGGGTTTGAAAGTGGTACCGCTCACGGGGCCCATCTCGCTGATGCTGGCGCTGGCGGCCAGCGGCTTGAATGGCCAGAACTTCGCGTTTGTCGGCTACGTGCCGCAAGAGGCCACGGAGCGCGGCAAGCGCCTGCGCGAACTGGAGGCCCTGGCTCTGAAAACCGGGCAGACGCAGATGTTGATCGAAACGCCCTACCGCAACACCGCACTGTTGCAGGCATTGCTTCAGACGCTGCACCCGCACACGCGGTTGGCGGTGTGCTGCGCGATGTCGTTGCCGCAGCAGGTCAGCCGCAGCGCGTTGGTGAGCGAATGGAAACGCAGCCCGGGCATCGTCAACGAACTGCCGCTGGACGCCCCAGCGGTGTTTCTGTTCGGTCGTTGAACCTTCAACCCATCACGCGCTTGAGGTGGGCGCGCACCGAGGCGCCCAGTTCGGCGTTGGCCAGTGCGAGATCGATCGTGGCCTCCAGGAAACCCTCCTTGCTGCCGCAGTCATAGCGCGTGCCGTCGTAGCGGAAGGCCTGCACTTTTTCAACGCCGATCAAGGCGGCGATGCCGTCGGTGAGCTGGATCTCGCCACCCGCACCGCGCGGCTGGCGGCGGATGCTCTCGAACACAGCCGGCGTGAGCACGTAGCGCCCGGCCACCGCCAAGGTGGACGGCGCCACGTCGGGTGCGGGCTTTTC
>NZ_JALHLX010000068.1 GCF_022844385.1 Hydrogenophaga sp.
CAGTGGTGGCGGCGCGAGCACGCTGCCTTGTCACCTGCGGCCATCCACCCGACCGCGTCGGTGCACCCCACCGCCGAACTGGCTCAAGGTGTTGACGTGGGTGCGTTTGCCGTCATCGGCGCTGGCGTTTACATCGGGCCTGGTGCGCGCGTGGGTGCGCACTGTGTCCTTGGCGAGCAGGTGCGTGTGGGTGCGAAGACCCTGTTGCACGCCCGTGTGACGTTGGGGGAGCGCTGCACCCTGGGTGAGCGTTGTGTTGTGCATTCGGGTGTGGTCATCGGCGCAGACGGTTTTGGCTTTGCGCCTCACCAAGGACAGTGGATCAAGATCGAACAGCTGGGTGCCGTGCGCATCGGTAACGACGTGGAAATTGGTGCCAACACCTGCATCGACCGCGGTGCGCTGGACGACACCGTGATCGAGGACGGCGTGAAGCTCGACAACCTGATCCAGATCGGTCACAACGTTCACATCGGCGCTCACACGGCCATGGCCGGGTGCGTCGGGGTGGCGGGCAGCGCCACCATCGGCGCAGGCTGCACCATCGGTGGTGGTGCCGTGGTGCTGGGGCATTTGAAGCTGGCTGATGGGGTGCATGTGTCTGCCGCCTCGGTGGTCACCCGCTCGCTGCTCAAGCCTGGTCATTACACCGGCATGTTTCCCATCGACGACAATGTGAACTGGGAAAAAAATGCCGCCTCCCTCAAGCAGCTCAACCGCATCCGCGAACGTCTCAAGGCCGCCGAACAGGCGATCGAACAAGCCCTCCAGAAGAACACCAAGCCATGATGGACATCCACCAGATTCTCAAGCAGCTGCCCCACCGTTATCCGTTCCTGCTGGTGGACCGCGTGCTGGAGCTCGAAAAGGGCAAGCGAATCAAGGCGCTGAAAAACGTGACGATCAACGAGCCGTTCTTCGTGGGCCATTTTCCGCACCGCCCGGTGATGCCGGGCGTGCTCATGTTGGAGGCCATGGCGCAGGTCGCCGCCCTGCTGGCGTTCGACACGCTGGGCGTGACGCCCGACGACAAAACGGTCTATTACTTCGCCGGTATCGACGGTGCGCGCTTCAAGCGCCCTGTGGAGCCGGGCGATCAGCTCGTGATGGACGTGACGCTGGACCGAATGAAGGCCGGCATCTTCAAGTTCAAGGGCATCACACGCGTGGGCGAGCAGGTGGCCTGCGAGGCCGAGCTGATGTGCACCATGCGCACCATCGCGTGATGCTGGGGGAGGGCGCCCTGTGTCTTTGATCCACCCCAGCGCGCTGGTGGACCCGGCCGCCGAGCTCGACAGTTCGGTCGCCGTCGGCCCTTACACCGTGATCGGCCCGAACGTGAAGATCGGTGCGGGCACCACCATCGGCGCGCACTGCGTGATCGAAGGCCACACCACGATTGGCTGCGACAACCGCATCTTCCAGTTCAACTCGTTGGGTGCGGTGCCGCAGGACAAGAAGTACGCGGGCGAACCGTGTGAGCTGGTCATCGGCGACCGCAACACGGTGCGCGAGTTCTGCACCTTCAACATCGGCTCGCCTGGCGACCGCGCCATGACCCAGGTCGGCAACGACAACTGGATCATGGCCTACGTGCACCTGGCGCACGACTGCCTGGTGGGCAACCACACCATCTTTGCCAACAACTCGCAGCTCGCCGGCCACGTGGTGGTGGACGACTGGGTGATCCTGGGCGGATTCACGGTGGTGCACCAGTTCGTGCGCGTCGGTGCGCACGCCATGACCGCCATGTGCTCGCTGCTGTTTGCCGATCTGCCGCCGTTCGTGATGTGCCAGGGCCAACCAGCCCAGGCGCGGTCGATGAACTTTGAAGGCCTGCGCCGCCGCGGGTTTTCGCCCGAGCGCATCGCGGCCGTGAAGGCCATGCACAAGGCGCTGTACCGCGAAGACCTGAAGCTGGAACAGTCGGTGGAGCGCATCCGCGCACTGACCGAGAAGATACCTGACGCTGCTCCCGACGTCGAGATGATGTTGAATTTCCTGGGCCAGGTGTCGCCCCAGCGCGGCATCGTTCGTTGATCCCGACATGAACGCTTCAAAACGTTTTGCCCTGGTGGCGGGCGAAACGTCGGGCGATCTGCTGGCGGGCTTGTTGCTCGGTGGTGTGCGTCAACGCTGGCCCGATCTGCAGTCTTTCGGCATCGGTGGCGCGCAGATGGCGGCTCAAGGCTTCGAGGCCTGGTGGCCCAGCGAGAAGCTGGCGGTGCGCGGGTATGTCGAGGTGTTGCGCCACTACCGAGAGATTGTCGGCATCCGCGCGCAACTGCAGCAGCGCCTGTTGTCCACCGACCGGCCCGATGTGTTCATTGGCGTCGATGCGCCCGATTTCAACCTGGATCTGGAAGCCAGCCTGAAAGCGGGCGGTGTGCGCACCGTGCATTTCGTCTGCCCATCCATCTGGGCCTGGCGTGCCGAACGGGCGGCAAAGATCCGGCGCAGCGCTGACCATGTGTTGTGCATCTTCCCGTTCGAGCCTGAACTGCTTGCCCGGCACGAGATTCCCGCCACCTACGTCGGCCACCCGTTGGCCAATGTGATTCCGCTGGCGCCGGACCGCACCGCCGCCCGGCTCGCATTGGGCCTGCGCGAAGAGGACACCGTGGTCACCATCCTGCCGGGCAGTCGCGCCTCTGAAGTACAGTACCTGGCTCAGGTGTTTTTTGAAGCGGCTATGCGTTTGCACCGTGCGCGCCCTGGCATCCGCTTTGTGGTGCCGGCTGTGCCGGCGCTGCGCGAGCGCATCGAGGCCGCAGCCCGCATTGCGGGGCTGGGTGCCGAACTGCAGGTGATCGCGGGCCAGTCGCACACTGCGCTGGCCGCTTGCGACGTGACCTTGATCGCCAGCGGCACGGCCACGCTGGAGGCCGCATTGTTCAAGCGCCCGATGGTGATCGCCTACAACATGAACTGGCTGTCGTGGCAGATCATGCGACGCAAGCAGTTGCAGCCCTGGGTGGGCCTGCCCAACATCCTGTGTGGCGAGTTCGTGGTGCCTGAGTTCCTGCAAGAGGCGGCGTCGCCGCAGGCGCTGGCGCAAGCTGTGCTGGACTGGCTCGACGCGCCTGAGAGAATCGAGGCCTTGCAACAGCGCTTCACTGCGCTGCACCACACCTTGCGGCGCGACACCGCCCAACTGGCCACCGATGCGATCGAAAAAGTTCTTGAAGGCTGAGCAGGCCCAACTCGTCTGGGACGTGCCCGGGCTGGTGGCCGGCGTGGACGAAGCCGGGCGCGGGCCGCTGGCCGGGCCGGTGGTGGCCGCGGCCGTGATCCTGGACGATCTCAAGCCGATCAAAGGCCTGGCCGATTCGAAACAGCTCACCGCGCTGCGCCGCGAGCGCCTGTACGACGAAATCCGCGCCAAAGCGCTGTGCTGCAGCATCGCGCAGGCCTCGGTGGAAGAGATCGACCAGCTCAACATCCTGCAGGCCACCCTGCTGGCCATGCGCCGCGCGGTGTTGGGCCTGCGTTTGAAGCCGACCAAGGTGCTGGTGGACGGCAACCGCCTGCCGGCGCTGGACGTGCTGGCCGAAGCGATCGTCTCGGGTGACGCGCTGGTGCCTTGCATCTCGGCGGCGTCCATCCTGGCCAAGGTGACGCGCGACCGGATGTTGCGCGAGTTGCACCTGCAACACCCCGAGTACGGCTTCGACCGGCACAAGGGCTATGGCACGGCAGAACACTTGCGCGCGCTGCAGGCGCATGGGGCCTTGCCCGTGCATCGGCGCTCGTTTGCACCGGTGGCGCGTGCGCTCGCACAGGTGAACGACGCGCACGGAGTCCGCGCATGAGCGAACCCACCGTCATCACCTCGCGCGACAACCCGCTGCTCAAACGCCTGCGCGTGATGGCGCAAGACAACACCGCCTACCGCAAGCAGGGGCAGGTCTGGCTCGAAGGCGATCACCTCTGCCGCGCTCTGCTGGCACGCGGTCACCGGCCCGCCATGGCCGTGTTCACCGACGACTTCTGGGTGCAGGCGCCCCACGACCTGCGCGATGCCTCCGACCACAACGTTACGGTGCCGCGCGGGCTCATGGCATCGATCAGCGGGCTCGAATCCCCCGCTGGTGTGGGTTTCGTGTGGGACCTTCCCAAGGCCACAACGCTCGAAGCTGGTCAGGCCGCCGTTGTGCTGGACTGTCTGCAGGACGCCGGCAACGTCGGCTCGATCCTGCGCAGCGCGGCGGCGTTCGGCTTCGGCCAAGTGCTCGCCCTCAAGGGCACGGCAGCGCTTTGGTCGCCCAAGGTATTGCGTTCGGGCATGGGCGCGCACTTTGGCTTGCGGCTCGTCGAAGGCCTGTCGGTCGGTGATCTGGCCGCGTTGGACGTTCCGTTGCTGGTGACCAGTTCGCACCAAGGGAGTTTTCTGCACAAGGCCACTTTGCCGTGGCCGTGCGCCTGGGTCCTCGGGCATGAGGGGCAGGGAGTGAGTGCGGCGTTGGACTCCATGGCCACGCAATCGGTGCGCATTGCGCAGCCAGGGGGTGAAGAGTCGCTCAACGTGGCTGCTGCTGCAGCCATCTGCCTTCACGCCAGTGCGGCGGAGCGTGAGGCCAGCATATAATTCCGGGGTTTACCCGCAATCAGCGCAACGCGCGCTCACCCCGGTTCCTCACCCCAGGTTTTTTCCGTTCGAGCCCCTCAGAAAATGCGGGGCAGGGCGGGTGCGAAGCCTGCGCGGCACCAACCGCCGGTGGCCTGCGTTTCGCCCCACTTCTGGAGTCCCATCCGTGCTTCCCGTCCACCCGAAAGCCCTTCTCGCGCTCGCCGACGGCACGGTCTTTACAGGCGTCTCCATCGGCGCCACCGGTCAGACCACGGGTGAGGTGGTGTTCAACACCTCACTCACCGGCTACCAGGAAATCCTCACCGATCCGAGTTACTGCCAGCAGATCGTGACCCTCACGTATCCGCACATCGGCAACACCGGCATCAACGCCGAAGACGTCGAAGCCAGCCGCATCCACGCCGCCGGCCTGATCATCAAAGACCTGCCCCTGCTGGCCTCCAACTTCCGCAGCACCGAAACGCTCTCGCACTATCTGCAGCGCGAAGGCACGGTGGCCATTGCCGACCTCGATACCCGCGCGCTCACGCGCCGCCTGCGCACCCATGGCGCGCAGAACGGCTGCATCGTCGCCTTGCCGGCTGGCGAAGTGATCACCGATGCGCACCGCGCCGCGGCCGTGGCAGCCGCAAAGGCCGCCCCGAACATGGCCGGCCAAGACCTGGCCAAGGTGGTGTCGGCCACCGAGCCCTACCCCTGGACGCAGACCGAGTGGCAACTTGGCTTTGGTTACGGCGAACAGATCGCTCCGCGTTTCCACGTGGTGGCCTACGACTTCGGCGTGAAGAGCAACATCCTGCGCATGCTGGCGCAACGCGGCTGCAAGATCACCGTGGTCCCCGCGCAAACGCCAGCTTCCGACGTGTTCAAGCTCAAGCCCAACGGTGTGTTTCTCTCCAACGGCCCGGGCGACCCCGAGCCTTGCGACTACGCGATCGCCGCCACGCGCGAGATCATTGAAGCCGGCGTGCCCACCTTCGGTATCTGCCTGGGCCACCAGATCCTGGCGCTGGCCAGTGGCGCCAAAACCTTCAAGATGAAGTTCGGCCACCACGGTGCCAACCACCCGGTGAAAGACCTCGACAACGGCCGCGTGAGCATCACCAGCCAGAACCACGGCTTTGCGGTGGACGAGAAGAATCTGCCCGCCACGCTGCGCGCCACCCACGTGAGCCTGTTCGACGGCACGCTGCAGGGCCTGGCCCGCACCGACAAGCCGGCCTTCTGCTTCCAGGGCCACCCCGAAGCTTCGCCCGGCCCGCACGACATCGGCTACCTGTTCGACCGTTTCATCGACCTCATGCAGGCCCGGGTGCCTGCCACCGCCTGAGGACGTCGCCATGAAGCTCTTCAGTTTTCCCGTGTTCGCCATCGAGAAAGCCATCGGCAAGCGTTTGCTGACGCTGGAAGCGCCGCACAAGGACTGGTTTGCCCAGCGCTGGGCGCAGAAGCCCTACCGCAAGGCGTTTCTGGAAAACAAGGCCATGCCGCTGGTGACGCTGCTGGCCAAGGGCAAGACCTGGGACGACGAGACCTTCAACACCGAACTGGCGGCCTGGGACGCGCGTTTTTACGACGCAGAAGTCGAGGTGCTGCGCCCCCTGATCGAAGGCGACGGCCTGCTGCAGCTGATGCAGAAAAACGTGCCGGCCGAGCGACTGCAGGCCTTGCTGAACACACTGGACACCCAGCGTCAGGCCTAAGAGATCTCTTTGACCCTGCGCAAACACCGCGAACCCCATGCCCAAAAGAACCGACATCCAAACCGTCCTCATCATCGGCGCCGGCCCGATCATCATTGGCCAGGCCTGTGAGTTCGATTACTCCGGCGTGCAGGCCTGCAAGGCCTTGCGCGAGGAAGGCTACAAGGTTGTGCTGATCAACAGCAACCCCGCGACCATCATGACGGACCCGGCCACGGCCGACGTCACCTACATCGAGCCCATCACCTGGCAGACGGTGGAGAAGATCATCGCCAAGGAGCGACCGCTCGCCGCAGGTGGCTTTGCCATCCTGCCGACCATGGGTGGCCAGACCGCGCTCAATTGCGCGCTCGACCTCTGGCGCAACGGTGTGCTGGCCAAGTACGACGTGGAACTGATCGGCGCCACCCCCGAAGCCATCGACAAGGCCGAAGACCGCCTGAAGTTCAAGGACGCCATGACCAAGATTGGTCTGGGTTCGGCGCGCTCGGGCATTGCCCACAGCATGGAAGAAGCGTGGACCGTGCAAAGGACGCTGGGTTTCCCCAGCGTCATTCGCCCCAGCTTCACGCTGGGCGGCACGGGCGGCGGCATTGCCTACAACCCGGAAGAGTTCGAGACCATCTGCAAGCGCGGCCTGGAAGCCTCGCCGACCAACGAGCTGCTGATCGAAGAATCGCTGCTCGGCTGGAAAGAGTACGAGATGGAAGTGGTGCGCGACAAGGCGGACAACTGCATCATCGTCTGCTCCATCGAGAACCTCGACCCCATGGGCGTGCACACCGGCGACTCCATCACCGTGGCGCCCGCGCAGACGCTGACCGACAAGGAGTACCAGATCCTGCGCAACGCCTCGCTGGCCGTGCTGCGCGAGATCGGTGTGGACACGGGCGGATCGAACGTGCAGTTCTCCATCAACCCGGCCGACGGCCGCATGGTGGTGATCGAGATGAACCCGCGCGTGTCGCGCTCCTCGGCGCTGGCCTCCAAGGCGACCGGCTTTCCCATTGCCAAGGTCGCGGCCAAGCTGGCCATCGGTTACACACTGGACGAACTGCGCAACGAGATCACCGGCGGCGCGACACCAGCCTCGTTCGAGCCGTCGATCGATTACGTGGTCACCAAGATCCCACGCTTCGCGTTTGAAAAATTCCCCACCGCCGACAGCCGCCTGACCACGCAGATGAAGAGTGTGGGCGAGGTCATGGCCATGGGCCGTACGTTCCAGGAATCGTTCCAGAAGGCCTTGCGCGGCCTTGAAGTGGGCGTCGATGGCATGAACGAAAAAACGCAGGACCGCGAGACGCTGGAACGTGAACTCGGCGAGCCCGGCCCCGACCGCATCTGGTACGTGGGCGACGCGTTTGCCGCCGGGTGGACGATGGAAGAGGTCCACCAGTTCACCAAGATCGACCCGTGGTTCCTGGTGCAGATCGAAGAGATCGTGAAGATCGAACTGGCGCTGGAGAAAACCAGCCTGGAAGCGATCGACGCCGAGACACTGCGCGGTCTGAAGAAGAAGGGTTTCTCCGACCGCCGCCTGGCCAAGCTGCTCAAGACCAACGACCAGGCCGTGCGCGAGCGCCGCATTGCCGAAAACATCCGCCCGGTCTACAAGCGGGTGGACACCTGCGCGGCCGAGTTCGCCACCGACACCGCCTACCTGTACTCCACGTACGAAGGCCATGGCGACGGTGAGTGCGAGGCCGAACCGACGGCCAACAAGAAGATCATGGTGCTCGGCGGTGGCCCCAACCGCATCGGCCAGGGCATCGAGTTCGACTATTGCTGCGTGCACGCCGCGCTCGCCCTGCGCGAGGACGGGTACGAGACCATCATGGTCAACTGCAACCCCGAGACCGTGTCGACCGACTACGACACCAGCGACCGGCTGTACTTCGAGCCGCTCACGCTGGAAGACGTGCTGGAGATCGTGGACAAGGAAAAACCGGTCGGCGTGATCGTGCAGTACGGCGGCCAGACGCCCCTGAAGCTCGCGCTGGGTCTGGAGGCCGCGGGCGTGCCCATCATCGGCACCAGCCCCGACATGATCGACGCGGCCGAAGACCGCGAACGCTTCCAGCAACTCCTGCACACGCTGGGCCTGCGCCAGCCGCCCAACGCCACCGCGCGCGCCGAGCCCGAAGCGCTGGAGAAGGCCGCCGCGCTGGGGTACCCGCTGGTGGTGCGCCCCAGCTATGTGCTGGGTGGCCGGGCCATGGAAATCGTGCACGAACAGCGCGACCTGGAGCGCTACATGCGCGAAGCGGTCAAGGTCAGCCACGACTCGCCGGTGCTGCTCGACCGTTTCCTGAACGACGCGATCGAATGTGACGTTGATGCCATCCGCGACCACACCGGCCGCGTGTTCATCGGCGGCGTGATGGAGCACATCGAGCAGGCGGGCGTGCACAGCGGCGACTCCGCATGCTCGCTGCCACCCTACTACCTGAGCAAAGCCACGGTGGACGAGCTCAAGCGCCAGACCGCCGCGATGGCCGAAGGCCTGAACGTGATCGGCCTGATGAACGTGCAGTTCGCCATTCAGGAGGTTGATGGCCAGGACGTGATCTTCGTGCTGGAGGTGAACCCGCGTGCTTCGCGCACCGTGCCCTTTGTCTCCAAGGCCACCGGCATCCAGTTGGCCAAGGTGGCCGCACGCTGCATGGCGGGTCAGTCGCTGGACGACCAGGGCATTGGCGCCGAGGTGACGCCGCCGTACTTCAGCGTCAAGGAAGCCGTGTTCCCGTTCGTCAAGTTTCCCGGTGTGGACACCATCCTCGGTCCCGAGATGAAGTCCACCGGAGAGGTCATGGGCGTGGGCAAGACCTTTGGCGAGGCTTTCGTCAAAAGCCAGCTGGGTGCCGGTACCAAGCTGCCGACCTCGGGCAAGGTGTTCCTGACCGTGAAGAACAGCGACAAGTCGCGTGCGGTCGAGATTGGCCGTCAGTTGGTTGACATGGGCTTCGAGTTGGTCGCCACGCGCGGCACGGCCGCCGCCATCAGCGCGGCGGGTGTGGCCGTACAGACCGTCAACAAGGTGACCGAAGGCCGCCCGCACATCGTCGACATGATCAAGAACGGCGATATCGCGCTGGTGGTCAACACGGTGGAGGAGCGTCGCAACGCCATTGCCGATTCGCGCGCGATCCGCACTTCGGCCCTGCTGGCCCGGGTGACCACCTTCACCACCATCGCAGGCGCTGAAGCCGCTGTGGAGGGCATGAAGTACATCGACCGGCTGGGCGTGATTTCTGTCCAGGAAATGCACGCGCAGCTGTGAGCTTGCTTCGGGTTGCACCCGGTTGAAGGCTCCGGGTTGACCGGGGCATAATTGCCCTCAGTACACCGCCGACCGGCAACGCTCGGCGGTTTCCTTTTGCATTGACGCAGACGCACAGCCGGCTGCACCCCGATTTCCGGAGGACCCCATGGCCACCCTGCCCATCACCAAACGCGGCGCTGAAAAGCTCAAGGAAGAGCTGCACCGCCTGAAGACCGTGGACCGCCCCTGGGTGATCAACGCGATCGCCGAAGCGCGCGCCCAGGGCGACCTGAGCGAGAACGCCGAATACGACGCCGCCAAAGACCGCCAGGGTTTCATCGAAGGCCGCATCGCAGAGATCGAAAGCAAACTTTCAACCTCTCAGATCATTGATCCGACCGCCGTGGACGCGGGCGGCAAGGTGGTGTTCGGCGCCACGGTGGAACTCGAAGACGAAGCCAGCGGCGCTGCTGTGACTTACCAGATCGTGGGTGAGGACGAGGCGGATCTGAAACTGGGCTTGGTCAACATCGGCAGCCCGATCGCACGCGCATTGATCGGAAAGGAAGAAGGCGATGTGGCCGAGGTGCAGGCCCCGGGCGGCACCAAACGTTTCGAGATCGTGGCCGTGCGCTACGCCTGATGCCGCTGCAACGGTTCGCTGTCCTGGTGGCTGCTCTCTGGTGGGGCGGCCTGACGGCCTTGAGTTTTCTGGCGGTGCCGCTGCTCTTTGCAACGCTCGGCAGCCCTGCAGTTGCCGGACCGGTGGCGGCGAAGATCTTCTCGCTGCAATGCTGGTCCGGTCTTTTCCTGGGCATGGCGCTGCTGCTGATCATGCGTCGCTGGCGTGGTGAAGGCGCCAGCATCGCGCCCGCTGCGCTCACCACCATCGGTTTCGTGCTGTTTGCCATGCTGCTCGCTCTGGTGCAGGAGTTCGGCGTGGCCCAGAACATCATCACTGCCCGCGCCAGTGGAGGCAACCTGCGCCTCTGGCACGGCGTGGGCACCGCGATGGTGCTGGGTCAGTGGCTGTGCGCAGGTGCGGTGCTCTGGCGCCTGACTGCGGCACGCACCCAACCTGCCTAAGCGACCAGACGCTCCGCCGACTCCAGCGTGTTGACCATCAACATGGTGATGGTCATGGGGCCCACACCGCCGGGCACAGGCGTGACGTAGCCGGCCACCTCTTTCACGCCCTCAAAGTCCACATCGCCGCAGAGCTTGCCCTCGTCGTTGCGGTTCATCCCCACGTCGAGCACCACCGCCCCCGGCTTGACCATGTCTGCGGTGAGCACGTTGCGCTTGCCCACGGCGGCCACGATCACGTCGGCCTGCAACGTCATCGCTTTCAGGTCCTTGGTCCCGCTGTGGCAAATGGTGACTGTCGCGTTTTGTTGCAGCAGCATGAGCGCCATCGGCTTGCCCACGATGTTGCTGCGGCCAATGACCACCGCGTGTTTGCCCTTGAGCTCGTAGCCGATGCTCTCCAGCATCTTCATGCAGCCGTAAGGCGTGCAGGGCCAGAAGCCAGGCATGCCTGTCATGAGTGCACCCGCGCTGGCGATATGGAAACCGTCCACGTCCTTGGCAGGCGAGATCGCCTCGATCACCTTTTGAGCATCGATGTGCGCGGGCAATGGCAGCTGGACGAGGATGCCGTGGATGGAGGCATCGGCATTGAGTGCGTCCACACGCGCCAGCAACTCGGCCTCGGTCATGGTCGCGGGCCAGCGCTCCAGCACCGAGTGCATGCCGGTGTCTTCGCAAGCCTTGACCTTGTTGCGAACATACACCTGCGAGGCTGCGTTTTCCCCCACCAGGATCACCGCCAGACCCGGCGTGATGCCCCGTGCTTTCAGGGCGGTGACGCGCGCCGTCACGTCGGCGCGAAGTTGGCGGGAGAGGGCGTTGCCGTCGATGAGTTGTGCGGTCATGGGAGGAGCGGGCTGCGGTTGAAATGGAAACGCCCGCCGGTAAGGGCGGGCGTTGATCGGTTGTGTGGGTCGGTGCGTCAGGCTTTGGCCGGGGTCTGCCCCAGCGCGATCTTGAGCAGGTCGGCCACCGTGTTGGCGCCGAGTTTTTCCATGATGTTGGCGCGGTGCGCCTCCACCGTCTTGATGCTGATGCCCAGATCGTCGGCGATCTGTTTGTTGAGCCGGCCGGCCACGATGCGTTCGAGCACCTGGGCTTCGCGGCTGGTGAGCTTGGAGAGCAGGGCGTCGCGGCTCACCGCTTGCTGGTGGGTGGTGAAGGCTTCGCGTGCGTGTTCGAGCATGCGTTCGACCAAAGTGACGAGCTGGTCTTCCTTGAACGGCTTCTGTATGAAGTCCAGCGCGCCTTTCTTCATCGATTCCACCGCCATCGGCACGTCGCCGTGGCCGGTGATGAAGACGATCGGCAAGGGCGACTGGCGTTCGATCAGCCGCTCCTGCAGCTCCATGCCGGTCATGCCGCCCATGCGGATATCAGCGATCAAACAGGCGACCTCGCGGGCGTCGTATCGGCTGAGAAACGCCTCAGCCGATTCGAAGCAGCGGACCCGGAAGTCCTTGCCTTCGAGCAGCCATTGCAGTGAGTCGCGCACCGCTTCGTCGTCATCAACGACATAGACGGTGCCTTTTTTCGGAATCAAACTCATCTCGCTCTTTCTGTGTCCGTCACCGGCTCTGTGGCTGGTCCGGTTGATGCGTCGCCAACTTTCAATCTCGATACCACGGGGATCCAGAAACTGAAGCAACAACCCACAACCTCTTCCCCATTGTAGATGTTGTGCACCTGCATCCTTCCGTGGTGGGATTCGACGATGCTGCGGCACAGCTTGAGGCCGATGCCCATGCCTTCGCTCTTGGTGCTGTAGAAGGCTTCGTAGATGCGCTCGATCATCTCGTCGGGCACGCCGTTGCCGGAGTCGCGCACCGAGAACTCGACCACCTCGAGGTCGTCCTGGCGGCGCGGGCCCACGCGCAACTCCACGTAGCGCTCGCCGGGGGCCCGGCCGGCCTGCATGATGGCCTCACCCGCGTTTTTCAAGAGATTGATCAGCACCTGCTCGATCAGGATCGGGTCGACCATCAGGCTGGGCAGGCGCGCGGCCACATAGGGTGAAAGCCGGACCTGATGGCGGCGCAGTTCGATGTCGGCCAGTTCGATGGCGTTGCTCACCATCTGCGCCACATCCGACGGCGCCGGGTTGGGTTCGCTGCGTTTCACGAAGGCCTTGATGCGCTGGATGATCTGCCCCGCGCGCTGGGCCTGGCGTGCGGTCTTCTCCAGCGCGCCGAGCAGGTCCTGCGTGCTGATCTTGTTTTCGTTCACGCGCGAGATCATGCCGTTGCAATAGTTGCTGATGGCGGTGAGCGGCTGGTTGAGTTCGTGCGCCACGCTCGACGCCATTTCGCCCATGGTGATCAGGCGGCTGGCGGTCTGCGCGCGCTCGGCCTGGCGCGAGGCCTGCTCTTCGGCGTAGCGCCGCGGCGTGATGTCGCTGGCAATCACCATCTGCGCGAGGCGTCCGTCGACCCAGGTCAGGTAACGCGTGCGCACCTCCAGCCAGCGGTCGAGCTCCTCCACAAAGACCTCGGCGTTCTCCGCACCAGCGTCCGTCAGGGTTTCGGTGGGCATGCCGGCAAAGGCGTCCACCGCATCGCCGTCGTCGGGGCTGGGCGTGGGCTGGTCGCCCGCCAGGTCCACCAGATGGCGGTGGCCCTGGCCTCGGGTGCCGAACCACATGCGGTACATCTTGTTGGCAAACAGCATCTCGTCGCTGCCCAGCGGCGCCACCGACACCGCCGAGTCGAGCGACTCCAGCACGGTGGTGAAGCGTTCGTACGACGCCGAGAGTTCCTCGCGGATGCGTTTGGGCTCGGTGATGTCGGTCATCGAGGTCATCCAGCCGGTCTGATGTCCCTTGGGGTCGATCAGTGGCGACACATACATGCGGGCGTCGAAGATGCTGCCGTCGCGCCGTTGCACGCGCACTTCAAAGCCGCCCGGCGTGGAGCGCCCGCGCAGTTCGTCTTCGAGGCGGGCCGTGAGCTGGTCGTGGTCTTCGTCGGGCCAGTAGGGGAAGGGCGCGGTGCGGCCCACCAGTTCACCTTCGGTCCAGCCCGTCATCGAGCAGAAGGCCGGGTTCACGTAGGTGATGCGGCCCTGCATGTCGAGCGCGCGCATGCCGGTGAGCATGGAGTTTTCCATGGCGCGGCGGAAGTTGGTCTCCGACACCAGCGCCTGCTGCGCCTGAACCCGCCGGCGCGTGTGGCGCCAGGTGCCCAGCAGCATCCACACAGTGAGCGCGGAGAGGGCACCGATCACCCAGAAGAAGCCGCTGCCCACGATGTCCTGCGAGGTGCGGTAGCCCTGGGCTTTGACGATCAGGCCGTTGCCCACCGGCGAGACCGGCACCTCGTGTTCCAGCGGCGGGTTGGACCAAGGCAGCAGGCGCAGCACCTCGCTGGGTGCCTGCAGGCTGCCCGCAAGGACCTGGCCGCGGTCGTCCACCAGCGCCACCGCGTAGCGCGCCATGATTTCCGGCGGCATGCCGAAGCGCATGAGGCCGTCGATGGCGTACTCGCCCATGACGGTGCCGGCAAAGCGGCCCTGTTCGCTCAGCGGCACATGCAGCATCAGCGTGGCGTTGCGCGGGTCCTGCGTTTCGAGCGGGCGCGAATAGGTGGGCTGGCGCAGGTCGCGCGCGAGGTCGAAGGTGCCGTCGGTCTCGTTGGGTGAGAGCGTGCTGCCGGTCGGCCGCATCAAGCGCAAAGGAGCACTGGGCGATGCATAACTGGCCAGCACGTTGCGCCGGGCGTCGACCCAGGTCACGGCCTGCAGTTCGGGGAACTGGCTCACCAAGGCTTCGACCTGGAACACGAACTCTTCCGTGTCGATGTCCTTGTTGTCAATCTCGCGGGCCAGGCGCATCAGCTGCTCTTGCCGCTCCAGCAGGCGCAGGCGCAGGCGCTGCTGCGCGTATTCCACGTCGCGTGTGACGGCCTCTTGCTCGCGCTCAAGTTCCTCGTACCGGAGGTAGGTGATGGCCACCACGATGGCCGAGAGGAACAGCAGCACCGACAACAGCGGCGCCAGTGTGGCAAACCGGTCCTGGCGCGAGGGCGGGAGCCGGCGCCACCAGCGTTTCCACCAAGGCGTCTGGGCCGCTTTGGGCGAGGTGGATGGCGGCGAGGAGGGCGCGGGACTCATAGCCTTCCGAGTCTAAGTGAGCAGACCCCGTTTGCTCCGATTTGTGAAGCGCGGGTATGTTGCACATCCGTTTTTCGCACGCCACTAGAATTTCACTATGTAGAAAGTAAAAGCACATATTGAAATCTGGAGGACATTGTGGGAAACTCCGTGACAGCACGGAATGCCCCCCGTAAGCTCGATTTCAATCAACAGGAGACAAGCATGGCAGCGAACAACGCGCAGGACGGCAATGGCGCCGCAGACCTGGACACCCAGGAAACCCGCGAATGGATGGAGGCGCTGGGCGCCGTGATCGAACGGGAGGGCCCCGAGCGCGCCCACTTCCTGCTGGAGCAGTTGCTGGAAGAGGCCCGCCAGCACAGCATCGACCTGCCGTTCTCGGCCACCACGGGCTATGTGAACACCATCGAGCCCAACCAGGAAGAGCGTTGCCCCGGCAACATCGAGATCGAAGAGCGCCTGCGCGCCTACATGCGCTGGAACGCCATGGCCATGGTGGTCAAGGCCAACCGCCACAACCCCGAAGACGGTGGTGACCTCGGCGGCCACATCGGGTCGTTTGCTTCGCTGGCCCACATGTTCGGCGCCGGCTTCAACCATTTCTGGCACGCCGAGAGTGAGAACCACGGCGGTGACTGCCTCTATATCCAGGGCCACGTGTCGCCCGGTGTTTACGCCCGCGCCTACCTCGAAGGCCGCCTGACCGAAGAGCAACTGCTCAACTTCCGCCAGGAAGTGGACGGCAAAGGCCTCTCCAGCTACCCGCACCCCAAGCTCATGCCCGAGTTCTGGCAGTTCCCCACGGTCTCCATGGGACTGGGCCCTCTGATGGCGATCTACCAGGCGCGTTTCCTGAAGTACCTGCATGCCCGCGGCATCGCCAACACCGAGAACCGCAAGGTCTGGGTGTTCTGCGGCGACGGCGAGATGGACGAAGTCGAGTCGCTGGGCGCCATCAGCCTGGCCGCGCGCGAGAACCTGGACAACCTGATCTTCGTGGTGAACTGCAACTTGCAGCGCCTGGACGGCCCGGTGCGTGGAAACGGCAAGATCGTTCAAGAGCTCGAAGGCGAGTTCCGCGGCTCGGGCTGGAACGTGATCAAGCTGCTGTGGGGCAGCGAGTGGGACCCACTGCTGGCGCGCGACAAGGACGGTGCGCTGCGCAAGATCATGATGGACACGGTCGACGGCGATTACCAGGCTTTCAAGGCCAACGATGGCGCCTATGTGCGCAAGCATTTCTTCGGCCGCGACCCCAAGACGCTGGAGATGGTGGCCCACCTGAGCGACAACGACATCTGGAACCTCAAGCGCGGCGGCCACGACCCGCAGAAGGTCTATGCGGCGTACCACAAGGCGGTGAACCACAAGGGCCAGCCGACCGTGCTGCTGATCAAGACCGTCAAGGGTTTCGGCATGGGCAAGTCGGGCGAGGGCAAGAACACGGTGCACCAGACCAAGAAGCTCACCGACGAAGACATCAAGATCTTCCGCGACCGCTTCAACCTGCCGATTCCGGACAGCGAACTCTCCAAGATCCCGTTCTACAAACCGGCCGACGACACGCCCGAAATGAAGTACCTGCACGAGCGCCGCCAGGCGCTGGGCGGGTATCTGCCCAAGCGCCGCGTGAAGGCCGACGAGAGCTTCACCGTGCCCTCGATCGAAACCTTCAAGGCCGTGATGGAGCCGACCGTGGAGGGCCGCGAGATCTCGACCACGCAGGCTTACGTGCGATTCCTCACCCAGCTGTTGCGCGACCAGGCCCTGGGCCCGCGCATCGTGCCCATCCTGGTCGATGAAGCGCGCACCTTCGGCATGGAAGGCCTGTTCCGCCAGATCGGCATTTACAACCCGGCGGGCCAGAACTACACCCCGGTCGATAAAGACCAGGTCATGTACTACAAGGAAGACAAGGCCGGCCAGATCCTGCAGGAAGGCATCAACGAGGCCGGCGGCATGAGCAGCTGGATCGCGGCGGCCACCTCGTACAGCACGAGCAACCGCATCATGGTGCCGTTCTACGTGTACTACTCCATGTTCGGTTTCCAGCGCATCGGCGACCTGGCCTGGGCGGCCGGCGACATGCAGGCGCGTGGCTTCCTGCTCGGCGGTACCTCCGGGCGCACCACGCTCAACGGCGAAGGCCTGCAGCACGAAGACGGCCATAGCCACATCCTGGCTGGCACCATTCCGAACTGCATCAGCTACGACCCGACCTTTGCGCACGAGGTCGGCGTGATCCTGCACCACGGTTTGAAACGCATGGTGGAGAAGCAGGACAACGTCTTCTACTACCTCACGTTGCTCAACGAGAACTACGCCATGCCCGGCCTCACGCCCGGCACCGA
>NZ_JALHLX010000069.1:0-6602 GCF_022844385.1 Hydrogenophaga sp.
GTGGCCGAGCGCGCCGAGGTGGGCGAGGAGCGCGAGGCGCTGTTTGCCGTGACCATTCCCGAAGAGCGCGGCAGCTTCCGGCGCTTCTGCGAACTCATTGGCGACCTGCCGGGCGGCCCACGCAACGTGACCGAGTTCAACTACCGCATCCACGATGGCAGCAAGGCCCATGTGTTCGTGGGCCTCACCACGCAGGGCAAGGGCGAGTCGGCCAGGATCGCGAAGAACCTGATCAAGCACGGTTTCCAGACGCTGGATCTCACGCACGACGACCTGGCCAAGGAACACATCCGCCACATGGTGGGCGGGCATTCCCCGCTCGCGCACGACGAGCGCCTGCTGCGCTTTGTGTTCCCGGAGCGTCCGGGCGCCTTGCTCAAGTTCCTGAGCCTGATGCGACCGGGCTGGAACATCAGCCTGTTCCACTACCGCAACCAGGGCGCCGACTACGGCCGCATCCTCGTGGGTTTGCAGGTACCGGCCAAGGACCACAAGGCCTTTGACAAGTTTCTGGAAACCTTGGGTTATCCCTGCGTGGAAGAGACCGACAACCCGGTCTACCGGCTGTTTCTGCAGAGCTGAACCCGAACCGACCGAGCCATGGCCAAAGACCCCATCTTTTCTCCGCTCTCCAAACGCTCGGCGGCTTTGCCAGCCGACCTGAAGCTGCCGGCGGTCTCGGGCACCACCGACACCATGCTGGAGTTTGCGCTGCGCCAGCGCCTGCGGCCCGAGGGTCTGCCTGAGCACGCACTGGGCCGCATGGAAACCCTGGTGCTGCAACTGGCCCGCGTGCAAAACGGCATGTCGATCGAATTCGACCTGCTCGCTTTTGATTCGCCACAACTGGTGGTGTTTGCGGCGGACCACGGCATCGCCGACGAAGGCATGTCGTCGCTGGCGCCGACCATGACCGAGCAGATGGTGATGCAGCTGCTGCGCGGTCAGGCGCCCGTGAACGCACTGGCCGACCTGCACGGCTTCGAACTCACGGTGGTGGACGCCGGCATGGCCAAGCCGATCGCACCACCCAGCGACACCAAACAGCACGGCTCGTTGCTGCTGCGCAAGATCGGCTACGGCACACGCAACCTGATGCTCGGGCCGGCCATGTCCACCGCGCAGGCGGTATCGGCCGTGCACGCCGGCATGGACGTGGTGCGCCACCTGCCGGGCAACGTGATCGCGCTGGGTGATGTGGGTGTGGCCAACGCGGTGAGTGCGGCCCTGCTGCTGTCGCGCCTGTGCGGCGTGCCGCTGGTGGACGCTTTCAGCCGCGACGACACCGAGACCGGCAACCTGGACGACACACAGCATGTGAAGCGGGTTGAAAAACTCTCGGCCGCCGCCAGCAAGCACCGCAACGCCATCGGCCCGTTCGAAGCCCTGGCCGCGTTGGGCGGATTCGAGATCGCCATGATGACCGGCGCCATGCTGCAAGCCGCCAGCGAGCGCCGCGTGGTGCTGGTCGACGGTTTTGTGGCGGGTGCTGCGGCGCTGGTGGCGCGCGGCCTGTGCCCCGACGTGGTGGACTACCTCGTGTTCACCCACCGCGCGGCCGACGCCGGACACCGCCTGCTGCTGATCCACATGCAGTCCCAGCCGCTGCTGGACATGGGGCTTCGCCTGGGCCAGGGCACCGGTGCCCTGCTGGCCTGGCCCATGCTGCTGGCCGCACAAAGCCTGCTGGAACGCTAACGGTCGTAGTCGAGCTTCACGCGTTGCTGCAGCGCGCGCAGCACCCGAAAGGTTTCCTTGAGGATGCGGCGGTCGATGTCGTTCAAATGGTTGATCGCGATGCGGTTGGGATTGCCTCCCACAGCAGTGCCATCGAGCTGGGCCCGCAGACGCAGCATCTGCAGAAACTCGAATCCACCCACCCAGGCCTGGTGCTCGGATTCGGGCACCCCGAGCAGCGGGCCCGCCGCCTCGAAACGTTCGCGCGTGCCGGTGCCCACCACCCCCTGGGCCAATGCGTAAAGCCGGGCCACGTCGACAAAGATCGCCGTGCCTTGCAGCTTGAGGTCCAGCGTGTCGAGCCCGGCCACCTCGGTGGTGTCGATCTGGCCGAGCCAGTTGAGCGGCGCGCTCTGGGACAAACCGTTGAGCGCGAGCTGCCGCAGAAACCGCGGATTGCCACGGGCGCGCTGCGTGACCAACGCGCGCAGGCGGTCCGCCAGCGCGGCTTGACCCGCCAGGCTGCGGAAGTCGAAATAGATGCTGGCATTGAGCAGGTCTTGCGGCGTGCCCCGTTCGATCCAGTTCGCGAAGCGCTGCTGCCATTCGCCCAACGTGAGGCAGCAGGCCGGGTTGCTGGCCATGATGTTGCCCTTGCACAGGGGATAACCGCAAGCGTCCAGTGCCTCGTTCACGTCGCGCGCGAACGCCAGCCAGGGTGCCTTGTCGGGCGCCGGCCCCCCGTCGGGTTCGGCCAGGATCAACGCGTTGTCCTGGTCGGTGGCAATCGTCTGTTCGTTGCGCCCCTCGGAGCCCAGTGCGATCCAGCAGCCCGCATTCAGGTCCAGGCCGTGCTGGTTCGCCATGATCTCCACCAGGCGCGAGGTCAGCACATCGTTCAGGTGGCTGATGAGCGAGGTGAGCTGCTGGGCCTGCACACCTTGGCCCAGCAGGGCGCGCGCCA
The DNA here is from genome assembly GCF_022844385.1 of Hydrogenophaga sp. Classification (GTDB taxonomy): domain Bacteria; phylum Pseudomonadota; class Gammaproteobacteria; order Burkholderiales; family Burkholderiaceae_C; genus Hydrogenophaga. The sequence goes on from NZ_JALHLX010000069.1 coordinate 2,642, forward strand.
GACGGCGGATCTCGTGCGAGCCCGCCAGCAGCGTCTGCACATCGGGCGCGTTGCGCAGACCACTGCTCACCTGCTTCAGGCTCAGCCGCTGCAAGGCAAAAAGATCGCGCTCGGACACCACGCCCACCGCCCTCCCTGCCCGCGTCACCGGCACGTGGCGAATACCGCGGCTGGACATGAGCAGCGCAGCGTCTTGCGCGGTGTGCTGGTGCGTGAGCGTGAACACCGGCTGAACCATCACCTGGCCGATCGGGGTGGACAGCGGCAACTGCGGCAGCGTGATGCGCTCCAGGATGTCGGAGCGCGTCAGGATACCCACGGGAGCCCCGGCCGCGTCGACCACCAGCATGGAGCCGATGCGCAGCGCCTGCATGCGGCCCAGCGCGTCCTGCAGCTGCGTCTGTGCCACGCAGGTCACAGGCGTCTGGCGGCAGAGCTGGCCCAGCGGCGTCTCCAACGACTGCTCGGCCAGCGCCTGCGAGGCATACACCACCTGCAGCGCGGCCCGCGAGAGTTCGAGAAAGCGCAGGATGCGGCGGTTCAGGAAATCGCCGAACACGGCGCTGGCCTCGGCCAGGCGCTGCATGTCGTCGACCGGCAGCGCCAGCACCGTGCTGTCCTCTGTGGCGCTGTACAACGTGGTCACCGCGCGCCGCGCCAGCACCGCGCTCACCGGAAAGAGTTCACCCGCGTCGAACTGGAACGCACCACCCGCCACGTCGGACAAGCCCCGCCGGCCGGTGATGGCGCCGCTGCGGATGAAGTACAGCTCGCGCACCGGGCCGTCTTCGGGCCGCACCACCGCTTCGCCGGCCGCAAAGCTCAGCTCGCGCGCAGCCGCCACAAAGGCCTGCACGTGGTCCGGCTGCATGTCGGAAAACGGCGGGTGGCGCTGGAGCTCGCCGCAGAGCTCGGCCGGGGAAGACGGGGCACGCCGGGCGACCATGGACTGCGAAAAGGGGTCAGGACGGCGCTGCGGCGCTCTCGGGCAAGGTCAGCTCGACGGTGGCAGGGCCGTTCATCGAAACCCCCAGGCGCACCGAGCGCCGCGACACCGCCTGCAGCACCAGGCCACCTTCAAGCGAAGCGCCCACCCGGTAAGGGCGCGGCGGCTGGCCGTTGACGGCGATCAGCGCCGCCCCGCCCGCCGCACTGGCCGCCACCACACCTTGCAACTGGTACTGGGTGCCGGTGGGAGTCGCCGGCGCACTGGGTGAGGCAGCCGCCACGGGCTGCGCGCCCAGCACTCGGGCCACGGCCAGCGAGTCCACCTGGATGGATGCGGGAGCGGCCACCGCCAGCGGCGTGACCGGTGAGCGGCCCAGGGCCTGCAAGGCCCAGTAGCCCGCGCTCAGACCCGCTGCCAGCCACAACACACCCGCGACCAGCGCTGGCCCGCGGCGGCTGGTGTTTTGCAGCGCCGCCGGACTTTCCATCAGAAAGCCGGAGTGACCGAACGCGGGTGCCTTTTTCATGCCCCGGATTATGATCGACCGAGCCCTGCGCACAAGGTGGGGCCACAGGTCTGTGCACCCGGTTGCCAGGCCCCGTCACCACACCAGCGTTCGGGAGTTCGAATTGACACACCACAGTCTGCAGCCGCGCGACCGCGCACCCCGCACAGCGCAGCCCTGGCGCACCCTGCAGCGCGGGTTCACGCTGATCGAGTTGATGGTGGTGCTGGTCATCATCGGCGTGCTGGCCGCGCTGATCGTGCCCAACGTGCTCGACCGCGCCGACGATGCCCGGGTGACCGCGGCCAAGACCGACGTGAACAACCTGATGCAGGCGCTCAAGCTCTACCGCCTGGACAACCAGCGTTACCCCACCGGCGAACAAGGGCTCAATGCGCTGGTGGCCAAGCCGAGCACCGGCCCGATCCCGCCCAACTGGCGCCCCTACCTCGACAAACTGCCGGCCGATCCCTGGAGCCGTCCGTACCAGTACCTCAACCCCGGCCTCAAGGGCGAGGTCGACGTGCTCTCGCTGGGCGCCGACGGACAGCCCGGCGGTGAAAACCGGGATGCGGACATCGGCAGTTGGCAATGAAAACCTTGCCCCCACGCTCCGCCGCTGCGCGGGTCGCTGCCCCCCGGGGGGGCTGTTTCGCCTTGGGGCGGCCCGGCGGCGAAACCTTGCCCCTACGCTCCGCCGCTGCGCGGGTCGCCTGAAGAAACCCATGCGGCGCAGCCTGGGCTTCACCCTGATCGAACTCATGGTCGTGGTGGCGCTGGTGGCGCTGGCCACAGCCGGCGTGACGCTGTCCTTGCGCGATGACGGCTCCACGCGGCTGGAGCGGGAAGCGCTGCGTCTCTCGGCCTTGATCGAATCGGCGCGCGCGCAATCGCGCACCAGCGGCCTGCCCGTGGTGTGGCGCAGCCTGCCGCAGGGTTTCGAGTTTGTGGGCCTGCCGCCGCTGCGCAGTGGCGAGCCTTCGCGAGACAGCCTGATCGGGCCACGCCCCTGGCTCAGCCCCGACACCGTGGCCCAGGTGATTCAGCCCGCGGGAGCTTTGACGCTCGTGCTCGGCCCCGAGCCGCTGATTGCCGCGCAACGTGTGGTCCTGCAGCAGGGCGACCGGCGCCTGATCCTGTCCACCGACGGCATCTCGGCCTTTGCCGTGGTGGCCGACGCACCGTGAAGGCACCGCGCGGCTTCACCCTGATCGAGGTGCTGGTGGCGCTCGCGGTGATCGCCATCACCCTGGCCGCCGGACTGCAGGCCACCGGCGCACTCACGCGCGCCGCGGTGCGCCAGAGTGACCAGTGGCTGGCCCAGATCTGCGCCGAGAACGAACTCACGCGCCTGCGGCTTCAGAGACAGTTGCCCGGCACCGGTGACAGCGACATGCCGTGCGAACAAGCCGGCCGGCTGCTGCGCGTGCGCCTGGCGGTGCTGCCCACGCCCAACCCGAACTTCCGGCGCATTGACGCGGTGGTGGAGGGCGATGTGGACGGCAACACGGTGCGGCTGCTGTCCCTGTCAACCATCATTGGGCGCTATTGATGGACTGGCACCCCCACGCTCCGCCGCTGCGCGGGTCGCTGCCCCCCGAGGGGGCTGTTTCACCTGGGGGCGGCCCGGCGGTGAAAGCCTGCCCCCACGCTCCGCCGCTGCGCGGGTCGCTGCCCCCCGAGGGGGCTGTTTCACCTGGGGGCGGCCCGGCGGTGAAACGCCGCCCCCGAGGCTTCACACTCATCGAGCTGCTGGTCGCCATCGCGGTGATGGCCATGCTGGCGCTGCTCAGCTGGCGCTCCATCGACGGCATGTCTCGCACGCAGAACATCACGCAAGAGCGCTCCGACGGTTTGCTTCGGTTGCAGTCGGCGGTGGGCCAGTGGATCGCCGATCTGGACGCGGTGCTCGACACCGGTGAGGTCACGCCGGTGGACTTCAATGGCCAGACGCTGCGTCTCACCCGCCGCGACAGCGCCGAATCGGGACTGGACAGCCGCGGCGTGCGGGTGGTGGCCTGGGCGCTGTTGCCGTCGGCCAGTGGCGGGCAATGGACACGCTGGCAGTCGGGGCCTCTGCTGCAGCGCGACGAACTCGCCCGCGCCTGGCAGCGCGCGGCCGACTGGGGTCGTGGCGCCGGTTCGTCCCCGGCCAGCACCAACAACCTGGGCGCCGACAGCGCGCTGGCGATCATCGCGGTCGACCAGTGGCAAATCTTCTACCACCGGGGTGAAACCTGGGGCAATCCCTTGTCTTCGGTGGGCACCGAAGGCGCCGAGCCCGGCGCCGCCCCCGCCAGCGGCATGCCCAACGGTGTGCGTTTGCAGCTCACCCTGTCCGGTGGCCAGGGCTTGAGTGGCACCCTGCTCCGCGACTGGGTACGCCCAACGTTGGAGGCCGGCAGATGAAGTGGCCCCCACGCTCCGCCGCTGCGCGGGTCGCTGCCCCCCAAGGGGGCTGTTTCGCCTTGGGGCGGCCCGGCGGCGAAACCTTGCCCCCACGCTCC
>NZ_JALHLX010000069.1:6702-17065 GCF_022844385.1 Hydrogenophaga sp.
AGGGGGCTGTTTCGCCTTGGGGCGGCCCGGCGGCGAAACCTTGCCCCCACGCTCCCACCAGCGTGGCGCGGCGTTGCTGCTCGCCATGCTCACCGTCACGCTGGTGGCCACACTGGCGTCGGCCGCTTTGTGGCAGCAGTGGCGCTCCACCGAGGTCGAACAGGCCGAACGCCAGCGGGTGCAGGCGGGCTGGATTTTGACCGGGGCGCTGGACTGGGCGCGCCTGATCCTGCGCGAGGACGCGCGAAGCAACCAGAACAGCGGGAACGCCGATCACCTGGGCGAGCCCTGGGCGCTGCCGCTGGAAGAGGCGCGCTTGTCGAGCTTTCTGGCCGCCGACAAGAGCAACAATGCCGACAGCACCCTGGAGGCCTTTCTCTCCGGCGAGATGATCGACATGCAGTCGCGCCTGAACTTCAACAACCTGGTGCGCACCACCGGAGGGGGCGCCACGGCGAAGGCGGAAACTTCCGAATTCGATCTGCGTGCCTTCAGCAAACTGTTCGAACAGCTCGGCCTGCCCCTCGCGGAGCTCACCAACGCCGCGGCCGAACTGCGCAACACCACCCAGCTGGCCCTGACCGACCCCCTGCCCTCGCGCACGTCGCTGCAGCCGCGCAAGCTGTCGCACCTGGGCTGGCTGGGCATCAGCCGCGCAAGCCTGGCCGCGCTGGAGCCCCACGTCACCGTGTTGCCCGAGCGCTCCAGCCTCAACCTCAACACCGCCAGCGCCCAGGCGATCCACGCCAGCCTGCCCGGCCTGGACCTGGCCCAGGCCCGCCAGGTGGTGGCCGCGCGCGAACGCAATCCGTTCAAGAACCTCGGCGACGTGACCCAGGCCGTGCCGGCCACCGCCGGCAAGCTCAACGACGATGCCCACGGGACCCGCAGCCGCTACTTCGAAGTGCGGGGTCGCTTGCGGCTGGAGAACGCCGTCATCGAAGAACGCTCGCTGGTCGTGCGCAACAACCTCGATGTGCGCGTGAGTTGGCGCGAGCGCTTTGCCCGACCCGGTGCGCGCCCCTGACGCGCAGCCCCAACAATGACCGCCTTTTCCCCCGCAACTTTTTGACTACACGTCACACAGGCTCTCTAGAATGGGGCGATCCGTGGCCTTGCGCCACGCACCTCACCCCATTGTGCTGATCCTCACCCCCGCGGATTTCTCCGTCACCACCCCCACACCCGCCTCGGCCCTGTTCGACTGGGCTGCTTCGGGCAATGGTCAGCAGATCAACGACCTGGGCCAATGTGCCGCCTCGCTGCTGCCGCGCGACGACGAGGTGGTGCTGGTGCTGCCACCGCGCGCCGTGTCGTGGCACCGGGTGGCGCTGCCCAAGGTGGCGTCAACCCGCTTGCGCGCCGCGCTGGAAGGCCTGCTCGAAGACCGCCTGCTGACCGATGTGAACGAGCTGCATTTCGCGCTGGAGCCGGGGGGCAAGTCGGGCCAGTCGGTGTGGGTGGCGGTGTGCCAGAAGACCTGGCTGCGCAGCTGGTTGCAGATACTGGAAGGCGCAGGCCGGCCGGTCACGCGCATCGTGCCGTCGATGTGGCCCCTGGTGCAGTCCGAGGCACCCGTGGCATCGGCCGGCGCTTCGCGAAGCTTTGAGCTCGACATTCCGTCCACCATCCACTGGGCCCACGCCGAAAGCGGGCAGGTCTGGCTGGGCAGTGCCAGCGTGCTGGGCGTGAGCAGCACACCGCTGCTGGAGGCCACCAGCGGCGCTGGCGGCAGCGCGAGCGTGGCAGCCATCACGGCGCTCATGCCGCCATCGCCCGATGCGCTGGGCGAATCCGCCGAATACGACATCTGGCTGGCCGACCCCAGCGTGGCCACGGTGGCCGAACGCATCCTGGACCAGCGCTTCGAACTGGTGGCCCAGCCCCAGTGGCTGCTGCGCTGCTCGCAGTCCGACTGGAATCTTGCGCAGTTCGACCTCAGCCTCTCGGCCAGCGCGCGCCGTGGCCAACGTCTGCGGCGCAGTCTGCGGCAATGGCGCAGCGCGCCCGCCTGGCGCCCGGCGCGCTGGGGGCTGGCGGCTCTGGTGGGCGTTCAACTGGTCGGGCTCAACGCCGCCGCATGGCACGAAAGCAGCGCGCTCCAAGCCAAACAGCAGGCCGTGCAGCGCACCCTGCAGCAAACCTTTCCGCAGGTCACCCTGGTGCTCGACGCGCCGGTGCAGATGCAGCGCGAACTGGTCCGCTTGCAGCAGACCGCGGGCGCCCTCTCGCTGGGTGATCTTGAAACTTTGCTCGGTGCGATCGATCAGGCATCGGGTGGTGAAAACCTCTTGCCCAGCACGGTCAACTACACGCCGGGCGACGGCCGCTTCGCCGGCTGGCGCGCCACCGAAGACCAGGTGCGCGCCCTGCAACAAACCCTGGAGCGCGTCGGCTGGCAGGTGCGTTTTGACGGCAATGAACTGGCCTTGAGCCCACCCGCACCCTGACCACCATGGCCACACTTCAACGCTCTCCCTCTGCCAGCGCTCCCCTCGCCCGCATCACCGCGCCGCTCTCAAGCGCACTGGACCGGCTTTCGGCGCGCGAACGCCAGGCCGTGCTGATCGCGCTGTGGGTCGTGGGCCTGGGTCTGCTGTGGTGGCTGGCCGTGGCACCGGCCCTGGCCACGTTGCGCGAAGCGCCCGCACGCCATGCCCGCCTCGACGCCCAGCTCGGCCAGATGCAGCGCATGGCGGCCACGGCCACAGCGCTGCGCAGCGAAGCCAACGCTCAGGCGCCCAGCCGCGACCAGGTCTTGCGTGCGCTCGAAGCCGCCACCGCGGCCATGGGGCCCACAGCCCAGCTCTCGGTGCTGGGCGACCGCGCCACCGCCACACTGCGCGGCACCCCGCCCGCCGCGCTGGCGCAGTGGCTGGCGCAGGTGCGCATCAACGCGCGGCTGCTTCCGCTGGAAACCCAGCTCACACGCGACCCCGCCACCTCGGGCTGGAACGGCACCGTGGTGCTGTCCGGCCCCGGCCTGGCCGGGGGCAGCTGAGCCATGAACGCACGCTGGCCCTCCCGCCTGGCCTGGACGGGCGCCGTGCTCGGTCTCCTGGCCGCATTGCTCGTGTTTGCCCCGGCACGCTGGCTGGCCAACAGCATCAACGCGGCCACCAACGACCAGCTTCAGCTCGTCAACGCGCGCGGCACGGTCTGGCGCGGTCGGGCCGACCTCATGTTCACCGGTGGCCAGGGCAGCCAAACCCGGACCACGTTGCCGCAAGGTGTGGAGTGGCGGATTTCGCCCACCCTGGTCTCGGGCCTGCCGGCCATGGCACTGCGGCTGGAGGCACCGTGTTGCACGGTCCAGCCGGTGGCGCTCACCGCCCGGCCGCTGTTGGGCGGGGCCGAGGTGCGCCTTGCGGCCTTCAGCAGCCGCTGGCCTGCCGAGCTGCTGATCGGTCTGGGCACCCCCTGGAACACCTTGCGCATGGAAGGTCAGCTCAGCCTGCAGACCAGCGGCCTGACCCTGCGATGGGACAGCGGCCGCGGCAGCATGCAGGGTGTGCTCGCGGTGGAAGCACAAGACATGGTCTCGCGCCTGTCCACGCTGCGCCCGCTGGGCAGCTACCGCATGGACGTGCGCGCCGAGGCCGACAGCAACACCACCACCCTCGCGTTGCAGACGCTCAACGGACGCCTGCAACTGCAAGGCCAGGGCCAATGGGTGGGTGGGCGCTTGCGCTTCCAGGGGGTGGCCGAAGCGGCGCCCGACAGCGAAGCCGCCCTGAACAACCTGCTCAACATCATCGGACGCCGGCAAGGCCCGCGTTCGCTGCTGAACATCGGCTGACATCTCCCATGTCGCAGCCCTCCACTTACCCTTACGATCGCGCCATGAAACCGAACCCCACCCGCGCCGACCTCGCCCGGACCCTGCGCCGCGGCAAGACCCCGACGGCGATCGCGCTCGCCACGATGATGGTGTTCGGCCTGTGGACCGGTGCACCCGTGCAGGCCCAGAACCGCAACGCCGAGCCGGTCACCCTCAACTTCGTGGCGGCCGACATCGAATCGGTGGCGCGCACCATGGCCACCATCACCGGCCGCAACGTGGTGGTCGATCCCCGCGTCAAGGGCACGGTCAACCTGGCCACCGAGCGCCCGGTGTCGCCCACCGCTGCGCTCAACCAGTTCGCCGCCGTGCTGCGCCTGCAAGGCTTCTCCATCGTGGACACCGGCGGCCTCTACAAGATCGTGCCCGAGGCCGACGCCAAGCTGCAGGGCAATGTCGTCAACGCGGGTTCGGTCAATGCGCTGCCCACCTCCAACCAGGTGGTCACCCAGATCTTTCGCCTCAACCACGAATCGGCCAACAACCTCGTGCCGGTGCTGCGTCCCCTGATCGGACCCAACAACACCATCAACGTGAACCCCGGCAACAACTCGCTGGTGATCACCGACTACGCCGACAACCTGCAACGCATTGGCCGCATCATCACCGCGCTGGACGTGGCGGGTGCCACCGATGTCGAGGTGATTCCGCTGCAGCACGCGGTGGCGGCCGATCTGGCGGCCCTGGTGTCGCGCCTGATCGACCCGGCGGTGGCCGCCGGCGGCGCAGGCGCGGCCGATGCCTCGTACAAGACCACGCTGATCGCCGAACCCCGCAGCAACAGCCTGGTGCTGCGCGCGGCCAACCCGGCGCGGCTGGCACTGGTGCGCAACCTGGTGGCGCGGCTGGACCAGCCTTCGTCGGCCAACGTCAGCGGCAACATCCACGTGGTCTACCTCAAGAACGCCGACGCGGTGGCGCTGGCCTCCACCCTGCGTGCCGCACTCGCGGGTGAGTCCGCAGCCTCCGGCAGCACCGGTGCCGCTGGCCTGGCCACCGCGGGCCGTCCCATTGCCGTGGCCGGCGCGAGCCCCTCCAGCACCCCGGTGTCTGCCAGCGCGCAGCCGTCCACCGGTGGCCAGATCCAGGCCGACCCGGCCACCAACTCGCTCATCATCACCGCGCCCGAGCCGCAATACCGCCAACTGCGCGCCGTGATCGACCAACTCGACTCGCGCCGTGCGCAGGTGTATGTGGAGAGCCTGATTGCCGAAGTGAATGCCGACAAGGCGAGCGAATTCGGCATCCAGTGGCAAGGGGCCCTGGGCAACTCGGGCGACCGTCTGATCGGCCTGCTCGGCTCCAACTTCGGCACGGGCGGGCGCAACATCGTGAACCTCGCCCAGGGCAATACCCCGCCCGCCTCCGGACTCAACTTCGGTGTCGCCCGCCAGACCAACGGGGTCTACGTGCTGGGCTTTCTCGCGCGCTTCCTGCAGGAAACCGGCGAGGGCAACATCCTGTCCACCCCCAACCTGCTCACGCTGGACAACGAAGAGGCCAAGATCGTCATCGGCCAGAACGTGCCCTTCGTCACCGGCCAGTTCACCAACACCGGCAGTAACGAGGGCTCTGTCAACCCGTTCCAGACCATCGAACGCAAGGACGTGGGCCTGACGCTGCGCGTGAAGCCGCAGATCAGCGAGAACGGCACCATCAAGATGACCATCTACCAGGAGGTCAGCAGCGTGCAGGCGTCCTCCATCAACTCCACCACGGGCCTGATCACCAACAAGCGCACCATCGAATCCACCGTGCTGGTGGACGACGGTGCCATCGTGGTGCTCGGCGGGCTGCTGCAGGACGAGTACTCCGGCAACCAGGAAAAGGTGCCCGGCCTGGGCGACGTGCCTTTGTTCGGCAACCTCTTCAAGAGCGAAACCCGTTCGCGCCGCAAGACCAACCTCATGGTGTTCCTGCGCCCGGTGGTGGTGCGCGATGCGCGCGCCACCAGCACCCTGGCGATGGACCGTTACGAACTCATGCGCTCGGTGCAACAGGATTCCCAGCCCAAACCCAGCAGCGTGCTCGGCATCAACGAGTCGCCGGTCATGCCGGCACCGCGATCACCGGACTCCATGACGCTCACGCCGCAGGCGCCCTCGCTGGCCAACCCGCAGTCGTCACCGCCGCTGACCCCGCCTGCGGTGCCCTTGCCCCCCGCAGCCCCCGCGCAGTGAGGCCCGGGCTGTGAAGTACCCGCTGCCCTACGCCTTCGCGCGCGAACACCTGTGGCTGATCGAGGACGACGGCGCCACCCAAACCCTGCTCGGCAGCAGCACACCGGCGGCCGACACCGCCGCCCAGACGCGCCGCCTCTCGGCGCTGTCCGAAATCCTGCGTTGCCACGCGGTGCAGGGCCTGCACTGGGAAGACGGCGACAGCCTGAAGCAGCGCATCAGCGTGGCGTACTCGCAGGGCGAATCGAGCGCGGCCGCCGTGGTGAGCGAAGTGCAGGGCGACGCCGACCTGAGCCGCATGATGCAGGAGCTGCCCGCCATCGAAGACCTGCTGGAGACGGCCGACGACGCACCCATCATCCGCATGCTCAACGCGCTGCTCACGCAGGCCGCGCGCGACGGCGCGAGCGACATCCACATCGAACCATTTGAACGCACCTCCAGCGTGCGCTTCCGGGTGGACGGCACGCTGCGCGAGGTGGTGCAGCCCAACCGCGCCTTGCACGCCGCGCTGATCTCGCGCCTGAAGATCATGGCCGAGCTCGACATCTCCGAAAAACGCCTGCCGCAGGACGGCCGCATCTCGCTGCGCATCGGTACCCGCGCGGTGGACGTGCGCGTGTCCACGCTGCCCAGCGCCCACGGCGAGCGCGCGGTGCTGCGCCTGCTCGACAAGAGCGAAAGCAAGCTCAGCCTCGAATCGGTGGGCATGCAGGGCGATGTGCTGGCGCGTTTTCGCAAGCTCATCGGCCAGCCGCACGGCATCATTCTGGTGACGGGCCCCACCGGCTCGGGCAAGACCACCACGCTCTATGCAGGCTTGCAGCGGCTCGACGCCAGCACGCAGAACATCATGACGGTGGAAGACCCGATCGAGTACGAGCTGCCGGGCGTGGGCCAGACGCAAGTGAACGCGCGCATCGACCTCACGTTTGCCAAGGCACTGCGCGCCATCCTGCGCCAAGACCCCGACGTGATCATGATCGGCGAGATCCGCGACTTTGAAACCGCACAGATCGCCATCCAGGCTTCGCTCACCGGCCACCTCGTGCTGGCCACGCTGCACACCAACGACGCGCCCAGCGCCGTGACCCGCCTGACCGACATGGGCGTGGAGCCCTTCCTGCTGAGCTCGTCCTTGCTGGGTGTGCTGGCGCAGCGCCTGGTGCGCAAACTCTGCGTGCACTGCCGCCGCCAGGACGACAAGGGTCTGTGGCACCCGGTGGGCTGCGAGCACTGCAACCACAGCGGCTACAAGGGCCGCACCGGCATCTACGAGCTGATGGTGGCCGACGACAAGATCCGCGCGCTGATCCACAACCGGGCCGCCGAAAGCAAGATTTTTGTGGCGGCCGAGGCCGCAGGCTTGCAGTCGATGCGGGCCGACGGGCAGCGGCTGATCGAGGCCGGGATCACGTCGCCTGAGGAAGTCATGTCAGTAACAAGAGACTGACATGCCCGCCTATACCTTCGAAGCCCTCGACGCCCAGGGCGCCACCCAGAAAGGCCTGATCGACGCCGACACCGCCCGCTCCGCACGCAGCCTGCTGCGCGCGCGCGCGCTGGTGCCGCTGATGGTTGAGCCGGCCACGGGCGGCGGCACCAACGTGCAGGGCAGCGGACTCAACGTCACGCTGTGGGGCGGGCGCGTGTTCAGCGCCACCACACTTGCGGTATGGACGCGGCAGATGGCCGGCCTGGTGGCTGCAGGCCTGCCGCTGGAGCGGGCGCTCTCGGCCCTGACCGAAGAGGCCGAGGACGACAAGCAGCGCAACCTGATGGCCTCGCTGCGCTCCGAGGTCAACGCTGGCTCGCCCTTTGCGCAGGCGCTGGCGCAGCACCCGCGCGAGTTCTCGTCCATCTACACCTCGGTGATCGCGGCTGGCGAACAGAGCGGCCAGCTCGGCACCGTGCTGGAGCGCCTGGCCGACGACCTCGAGGAGCGCGAAGCGCTGAAGAACAAGCTGGTGGCCGCCTCGCTCTACCCCGCCATCGTCACCCTCGTGGCTATCGTGATCGTGGTGTTTCTGGTGTCCTATGTGGTGCCGCAGGTGGCCAACGTGTTCGCCGGCAGCAAGCGTGCCCTGCCCTTGCTCACCGTGATGATGCTGGGCCTGAGCGACTTCGTGCGCAGCTACGGCTGGCTGATGCTGGGTGCGCTGGTCGCGGGCAGCGGTGCGCTGGTGATGGCGCGGCGCAACGAAGCGCTGCGCCTGCGCATGGACGCGGCCTGGCTGCGCCTGCCCCTGGTGGGACGGCTGGCGCGCGGCTTCAACGCAGCGCGCTTTGCCGCCACGCTGGCAATGCTCGCGGCGGCAGGCGTGCCGATCTTGCGGGCGCTGCAGACCGCCGCCGAGACCCTCAACAACCAGGCCATGCGCGCCGATGCGCTGGACGCACTGGTGCTGGTGCGCGAAGGCGCGCCGCTGGCCTCGGCGCTCGCGAGCAAGAAGCGCTTTCCGCCGCTGGTGTCCATGTTCGCCCGCCTGGGTGAACAGACCGGCCAGTTGCCCGCCATGCTCGACCGCGCCGCCGAACAACTCGGCGCCGAGGTGCAACGCCGCGCCATGCACATGGCCACCATCCTGGAGCCGCTGCTGATCGTGGGCATGGGCGTGGTGGTGATGCTGATCGTGCTCGCGGTGCTCATGCCGATCATCCAGTTGAATCAACTCGTCACCTGACATGGGCGCAACCCTCGAAGGCAAACTCGTCGTTGCCATTTCTTCGCGCGCCCTGTTCGACTTTGAAGAAGAGAACCGGCTGTTTGAAACCGGCGACGACCGCGCCTACATGAAGCTGCAGCTCGACCGCCTGGACACGCCCGCGCAGCCCGGCGTGGCGTTCTCGCTGGTGCGCAAGCTGCTGGCCTTCAACGACGCCGATGCCCAGCGCGTGGAGGTGGTGATCCTCTCGCGCAACGACCCGGTCTCGGGCATGCGCGTGTTCCGCTCGGCCAAGCACTACGGGCTGCCCATCCAGCGCGGCAGCTTCACGCGCGGCCAGCCACCCTGGCGCTACCTGCGACCGTTGCGCGCCAACCTGTTCCTCTCCACCCACCTGGCCGACGTGCGCGCCGCGCTCGACGCCGGTGTGCCGGCCGCGCAGGTGTACCCGCACTCGGTGCACGCCAGCGATGCGCACCCGCACGAGGTGCGCATCGCCTTCGACGGCGACGCCGTGCTGTTCTCTGACGAAGCCGAGCGGGTCTACCAGGCGCAAGGTCTGTCGGCGTTTCAGGCGCACGAGGCCACCCACGCCGGCCTGCCGCTGGCGGGTGGCCCGTTCAAGCCCCTGCTCGAAGCCCTGCACCGCCTGCAGAGCGAGGGCACGCCGTTCATGCGGGTGCGCACCGCGCTGGTGACCGCACGCAGCGCTCCGGCGCACGAGCGGGCCATCCGCACGCTGATGAACTGGAACATCGAGGTGGATGAAGCCATGTTCCTCGGCGGCCTGCCCAAGGGCGAGTTCCTGCGCGAATTCGAGCCCGACTTCTTCTTTGACGACCAGACCGGGCACATCGAGTCTGCATCCATGCACGTGCCTGCCGGGCACGTGGCGTCCGGCGTCTCGAACGAATGACCTGACCGCGCAGGAACCTTTGCGCGTGGCGCGGGGTCTTGTTGCGGTCCCAAACGGCCTCTCCACCAGGTGATTTCATGACCCTGAGCGACAAATTCCAGAGCTTCCGCGTGTTTGCACGCAAGGTGGGTCGCCTCACCGTGCCTTACTTCCAGTCGGAAGAAAAATGGAAGGCCCGCCTCCTGCTGGCCGCCATCGTGGCGCTCAATCTCGCCTCGGTCTACATGCTGGTGCTGCTCAACGAGTGGAACCGCGTGTTCTACGACGCGTTGCAGAACAAGGACGAAGTGGTGTTCTGGCGCGAGCTCGGGCGCTTCACCTACCTGGCCTTCGGTTTCATCATCATCGCGGTCTACCGCTTCTACCTCACGCAACTGCTCGAGATGCGCTGGCGCGCCTGGATGACCGGCCACTACCTCGACCGCTGGCTCTCCAACAAGGCCTTCTACCAGCTGGAGCTCACGCGTTTTGCCAAGGGCGAAGACGCGCCGCCCGACAACCCCGACCAGCGCATCGCCGAAGACATGAACATGTTCACCAGCTACACGGTGAGCCTGACCATGGGTCTGCTCAACGCGGTGGTCACGCTGGTGAGCTTCGTCGGCATCCTGTGGGTGCTCTCGGGCAGTTTCGCGTTCTCGTTCAACGGCAGCGACTACACCATCCCCGGCTTCATGGTGTGGATGGCGGTGCTCTACTGCGCGTTCGGCAGCGTGATCACCCACTACATCGGCCGCCCGCAGATCGCGCTCAACTTCAA
>NZ_JALHLX010000070.1:0-13915 GCF_022844385.1 Hydrogenophaga sp.
GTGCGGGGCAGCGGCGCCACCCAGCACGGCGGACGAGGCGGAGGCCATTTATCGGCCCAGCGTGTAGATTTTGTCGAACTGGCCGCCGTCGTTGAAGTGCACCTTCTGTGCTTCGGCCAACGAGCCGAAGTACTGCTCGACGTTGAACAGCTTGATCGGCTTGAAGGCCGTGGCGTATTTCTTCAACACCGCTTCGTTGCGCGGGCGGATGTTGTGCTTCGCCGCGATCTCCTGGCCTTCGGGGCTGTAGAGGAAGTCGAGGTAGGCCTTGGCTTCTGCGGCCGAGCCCTTCTTGTTCACCGTGCGCTCGACGATGGCCACCGGGTTCTCCGCCACGATGGAGGCGCTGGGGTGCACCGCATCAACCTTGCCGGCGCCGAATTCCTTGTCCACGGAGACGACTTCGGACTCGAAGGTCACCAGCACGTCGCCGATGTTGCGTTGCAGGAAGACGCCGGTGGCGTCGCGGCCACCGCGCGCCAGCACCGGCACATTTTTGTAGAGCTTGCCCACGAACTCGGCAGCTTCGGCGTCCGAGCCGCCCTTGCTGCGCACATAGCCCCAGGCGGCCAGGTAGGCCATGCGGCCGTTGCCACCCGTCTTGGGGTTCACCACGATCACCTGCACGCCGGGCTTGATCAGGTCGTCCCAGTCCTTGATGCCCTTGGGGTTGCCGTTGCGCACCAGGAACAGCATGGTCGAGGTGGTGGGCGCGGCGTTGTTCGCAAACTTCTGGCGCCAGTCCTTGGCGACCACGCCTTTCTCGGCGAGGAAGTCCACATCGGTCGTGGTGTTGAAGGTCACCACATCGGCCTCCAGGCCATCGGCCACGGAGCGGGCTTGTGCACTCGATCCTGCGTGCGACTGGTCGACCTTGATGTCTTTGCCAGTGGACTTTTTGTGACTCGCAGCGAAGGCCGCGTTGATGTCCTTGTAGAACTCGCGGGCCACGTCATACGAGACGTTGAGCAGCGTGGTCTGGGCACCGGCGAGCGCGGAGGTGGAGAGGGCAATGGCGGCCAGGGCCGCGCGCAAGGTGTTGTGCATGAGAGAGTTCCAAACAGAAACAGAATGGGCGCGATTCTGGGTGGGACCCTCTTGAACCCCAACGACTTTGTTCTTGTTTCCATATGTGGATCAGGCATAAGCCTTCGGCAAACGAAGGCCGCATTCCTGCCGAGGGGAAACTTTTGGTTGACGTACCTCCTCCAATCACTCAGGCTGCAAGCCTTGAGTGCTGTGGGCTGCGCAACGCAGCGGTCCGTCGCAAGCCCGATGAACCTTGACAGGAGCCTCCATGCAACACAGACAACCTTCCCCGGACGAGGCCCTGGCCGAACACCCGCTGGACTACTCAGACCCGGAACTGCGTGCTTACGCCGAAGAGCAGGCCGAAGACATTCTGGACACCGTGGTGCACTACATGCCCATCGTGCTGCCCGTCATGGGGGCCATCCTGATCTTCATGCTGGCCTTCATCGCGGTGTTCATGGCCTGAGGTCAACGCGCGGCGGCCGCCGCCGATGAAGTCGCGTCTTATGCCAAAGCTTCAATGATGCGGATGTCGCGCTCGGCCCCCTGGCCCAGAGCCGCCAGCGCTTCCTGGTACGCCGGGCTGTCGTGTGCCTCGGTGGCTTGCTCAACGCTGTCGAACTCGAGCAACACGGCGCGTTGGTTGACGGCAGCCTCGTACACCTGAGCCGGCATGCCGCGCGCGAGGAAACGGCCTCCGGCGGCTTGCAAGGCCGGGCCCGCGAGCGCTGCGTAGGCTGCGAGTGCGGCGGGGTCGCTGATGGAACGGTAGGTGGAGATCCAGTAGGCCTTGGGCATGTTTGTTCCTTGGTGTATTCGGGATGGGGTTCAGGGGCTCCATCCTATGTGACACCCGGTCGCTTTACTTCCGCGTGTAGATCTGGTCAAACGTGCCGCCGTCCGAGAAGTGCACCTTGGCCGCCTGTTCCCAGCCGCCGAACGCGTCCTCGATCTTGAAGAGGTTGAGCTTGGGCAGTTGCCTGGCGTACTTGGCCTGGGCCTTGGTCGAGGTGGGTCGGTAGAAGTGTTTGCCGATGATGTCCTGCGCTTCTTCCGTGTACAGGTATTCGAGGTAGGCCTGGGCCACGACGCGCGTGCCCTTCTTGTCCACGTTCTTGTCGACCACGGTCACAGCCGGCTCAGCCAGGATGGACAGCGATGGGTAGACGAAGTCCACCCTGTTGCCGAATTCCTTCTCCAGCAGGTAGGCCTCGTTTTCCCACGACAGGAACACGTCGCCCTGGGCGCGCTGGGCGAAGGTGATGGACGAGCCGCGCGCGCCGGAGTCAAGCACGGGCACGTTGGCGTAGAGCCTGGCCACGAATTCCTGCGCCTTCGCGTCACTGCCGTACTTGCGTTTGGCGAACTCCCAGGCAGCCAGGTAGTTCCAGCGCGCGCCGCCCGAGGTTTTGGGGTTGGGCGTGATGACCTTCACATCGGGGCGGATCAGGTCGTCCCAGTCCTTGATGTTCTTGGGGTTGCCGGCGCGGGTCACCAGCACGATGGTCGAGGTATAGGGTGAAGAACCCAGTGGCAGGCGCTTTTGCCAGTCTTTCGGGATCCAGCCGCCGTTGGTGTGCAGTGCGTCGGTGTCACCCGCCAGCGCCAGGGTCGCCACGTCGGCGTCCAGGCCGTCGATGATGGAGCGGGCTTGTTTGCCCGAGCCGCCGTGACTTTGTTTGATGGTCACGTCCTGGCCGGTCCTGGCCTTCCAGTGTTTGATGAACGCGGCGTTGTACTCCACGTAGAACTCGCGCGTCGGGTCGTAGGAGACGTTGAGCAGCGTCACCGGGGCGGGCTGGGCGATGGCCGAGAAGGCGCTGGCGCTGAGGGCGGTGGCAGCGAGGGCCTGGATGAGATGGCGGCGGGTGGTCATGTCGTTCCTTGTGTGAAGGGGTTGAAAGTGACCGGATGATCCGGGCTTCAACGCCGTTCAGGAACGAATGGATTTTTGGTTGTTAATTACTTAATCATCTGAGCCAAATGCCCTTGTGACGGCACACCAAACACCGTTTGCAGGCTCTTCTGCTCGGGCAACACATAGACCATGGCCCGCTGGTTTGCAAACGTGGTTGCGATGTGGGCATCGAAAAACGAAGCGGGAATGTTGATGCAGCCGTAGCTGATGCGGTTGTCGTCCGCTGTGTCGGAGGCCAGTCGCTCCAGACGGCGCTCTTTCGGGTTGTTGGCGCGCACCCGGTGCATGGACACGGCGGCGTCGTAATCCACCCAGACCACATCTTCGCCATCGAGATTGAGGCCGCGCTGGCCCGCAAAGCGGCCGGCGGGGGTGGTGCGTTCCTGGGGCAACACAAGGGCAATGGGCTTGTCGCCGATGCCGGGGACCGAGTCATCGCCCGGTGCAGAGCCGAGCAGCACGGCGGTGTTGTCCACCAGGCGGGCCTTCGCATCAAACACATACAGGCGTGCTGCGCGCTTGTCGATCAATACAAACGGCATGGCCGTGTGATCACCGGTGGATGCAATCCAGTGGGCCATGAACCGTGCGTCGTCCGACACCTCAACGCCGCTCAGATCAGCGCTTCGCATGGCGGTCGCCTGGGGCAAGACCCGAACCGGTGCCGAGGCCAGCGCGCCTCCAGGGCCCAGGATGCCGGGCGGCGCGAGCAGCGCCAGCATGGCCAGGCCGGCCAGCACGCCGTGTCGAACGGCGAGCCAGTGGCTGTCGTGCGTTTCAGGAATGTGGGGGGTATTCATGGTGGGCGTCTGATGGCCCAGGCAGGGCGCCCCCGGAACCGTGTGGATCCGGGGGCGCCTGGCTGGCTTGCAGACCGGGATCAGTTGCGATCGGCGCGTGCCATCGGCTCGTTCATCGCAGCGTTGTTGTTCATGCTGTCGGTGGTGGCGGGTGCCGGGGTGGTCATGCCGCCGCTGGGTGGCGTGGCCATGGGCGTGGTGGTGGACTGGCTGTCCTGCGTGATGACGCCGGGGGTCGTTCCGGTGCCGGACCCTGGGGTGGTGGTCTGTGCGAACACCAGACCCACCGAGCCGACAACGGCCAATGCGGCCAGGGAAGAAGTGATGAGGTTGGATGTCTTCATGGTGGATCCTTTGAAAGACTGCTTGAAGCAGATTGCACACTTGCAGCCGAAGGTGTCGACTGGCTTTCAGGTTATGGGCGTATGAAACAGGGGTCTGTTCGTGAGCGTACGAACGAGGTGTCAGGCTGGTAACAGCGCGTGTGTGTGGAACCGCCCCGATATACTTCCGACACCATGCGCCGCTGCCTCATCGCGATCTTCGCGCTCCACTTTTTTCTGAGTGTGAGCGTTTTTGCTTTTGGGGACCTGCGTGGCTCGCCATCCTCACTGGCCCATATCGGGCCCACGGCGGTGGTGTCCGCGGGACCGGACGCGACTCCCGGCATCGACACCGGCAAGGCTGGATCGTCCGCCAGTCACGCTTTGGTGGATGACTTGCCCGACCTGCCCGACAGCCTGCCCAGGGTCTTCATTGCGCAGCGGCCCCCGCTCGACGGTGGTCTCTCCATCGGTTACCGGCAGCGCGCCGCGTTGCCACCTTCGCTGGACGGATTGCTCCGTCCGCCCCAGAAGGCTGCACTGACGGCCTGACTCGGGTTTCCGCCGAGGCGGACCCCACCCAACTTCCCATCCATGAGCCTGCAGCGCTGACGCGTTGCTGGCGAATGTGGCGCCTTCCCCATTGTTGTTCTCCAGTTCGAACGGAGCTTTCCATGACCACGACTCTTTCTGCCCATTCCACCGCCAGCGCCACGCTGGTCGAACGCAACCGTGTGTTGCGCAACACCTACTGGCTGCTGTCCCTGTCGATGATTCCCACGGTGCTCGGCGCCTGGGTCGGTCTGGCCACCGGCATCACCGCAGGCCTCACGGGCTTCATGGGCCTGGTCGTCTTCCTGGGCGGCGCCTTCGGCTTCATGTTTGCCATTGAAAGAACCAAGAACTCGGCCGCCGGTGTCCCGGTACTGCTGGCCTTCACCTTCTTCATGGGTCTCATGCTGTCGCGCCTGGTGGGCACGGTGCTGGGCTTGTCCAACGGCGCGGGCCTGGTGATGACGGCGTTTGCCGGCACCGGCGGCATCTTCCTGGGCATGGCCATGCTGTCGTCCATCATCAAGCGCGACCTCACCAACATGGGCAAGTTCCTGTTCATCGGCGCGATCATGTTGCTGGTGGCCGGCGTCGCCAATGTGTTCCTGCAGTCGGGCGCGCTCATGATCACTCTGGCGGTACTGGCCATCGGCATCTTCTCGGCCTTCATCCTGTACGACCTCAAGCGCGTGCAGGACGGCCAGGAAACCAACTACATCACCGCCACCCTGGGCGTTTACCTGAGCCTGTTCAATGTGTTCCAGAGCCTGCTGATGCTGCTGGGCCTGGGTGGTTCACGTGATGAGTAAGGCGGGCTGCGGATTCACATCTGTCTTGAAATCGTGAGTGCCACGGCCTGGGCCGAGGCGGCGTTTCTGGGGTTGGTGCAGGGGCTCACCGAGTTCCTGCCGGTGTCTTCGAGCGCGCACCTGCGCATCCTGGGGCCGATGCTGCCTTCGGGTGGCGACCCTGGTGCGGCCTTCACCGCCATCACCCAGATCGGGACCGAGGCGGCGGTATTGCTGTACTTCCGCAAGGACATCCTTCGCATCCTGCAGGCATGGTGGAAATCGTTGACGCATGCCCAGTGGCGTCGTGACCCCGATGCGCGCATGGGCTGGCTGATCCTGATCGGCACGCTGCCGATTGCGTTGTTGGGGTTGGTCTTCAAGGACGCCATCGAAGGCACGCTGCGAAACCTCACCATCACGGCTGTGATGCTGATCGTGTTCGGCCTGATCCTGGCCATTGCGGACCGGGTGGGCAGCAAGCAACGCACGCTCAAGGAGTTGACCTGGGGACACGGCTTGATGTTCGGGCTGGCGCAGGCGATGGCGCTGATTCCGGGTGTGTCTCGTTCTGGCGGCACCATCACCGCCGGCTTGCTCATGGGTTACAGCCGCGAGGCTGCGGCGCGTTATTCGTTTCTGTTGGCCATACCGGCCGTGTTGGCCTCGGGCTTCTACCAGCTGTACCGCAGCTGGGAAGTGGGCAGTCCGATTGCGCCCGGCCCGACCGCGCTGGCCACGCTGGTTGCCTTCGTGGTGGGCTACGGTGTGATCGTCTGGTTTTTGCGCCTCGTGTCCACCCGCAGCTACATGCCATTTGTGGTGTACCGCGTGGCGCTGGGCAGCGTGGTGCTTGTGTTGCTGGCCGCTGGTGTGTTGAGCGCCACTTGACCCTGCAAAGCAACCCCCATTTCCTTTCTTGTTTCATTCTTTGTTGAATTTCTGGAGCTTTTGACTTCCCATGGAAATCGCCATACTGTTTGCGCTGATCCTCCTCAATGGCGTGTTCGCCATGTCGGAGATCGCGCTGGTTACCGCGCGCAAGGTGCGCCTGCAAAAACTGGTCGACGAGGGGGATGCTTCCGCTGCCGCCGCTGTGAAGCTGGGCGAAGACCCGACCCGTTTTCTCTCCACCATCCAGATCGGCATCACCTCCATTGGCGTGCTCAACGGCATCGTCGGTGAGGCGGCGCTGGCCGCACCCCTGTCGATCTGGCTGACGTCTCTCGGCGTGGGCGAGCCTTTCAGCAGCTACGGCGCAACCATCCTCGTGGTGGTGGTCATCACCTACTTTTCGATCGTGGTGGGTGAACTGGTGCCCAAACGCCTGGGCCAGTCGCACCCCGAGATGCTTGCGCGGCTGGTGGCGCGACCGATCAACTGGCTGGCGATCGCAACCAAGCCTTTCGTGTTGCTGCTTTCGGTATCCACGCGCGCGCTGATGCGCCTGCTCGGCATCAAGGAAAACAACTTCAGCGCCGTGACAGAAGAAGAAATTCACGCCATGCTGGCCGAAGGCACCACGGCGGGCGTGATCGAGTCGCACGAGCACGCCATGGTGCGCAATGTGTTCCGCCTGGATGACCGCCAGATCGGCTCGCTCATGGTGCCGCGCAGCGACGTGGTGGTGCTCGACCTCGATCAGCCGTTTGACGTCAACATGGCGCGGGTGGAAGCTTCCGACCATGCCCGTTTTCCGGTGGTGCGCAGCAGTATGAGCAACGTGATGGGCGTGGTGAACGCGCGCAAGTGGCTTTCTCAGGCCTTGCGCGGTGATTTGCGCGAGCTGGCCAGCCAGCCCTTGCAGGCGCCGCTGTACGTACCCGAAACCATCACCGGCATGGAGCTGCTCGACAACTTCCGCCAGTCCGATGTGCACATGGCGTTCGTCATCGACGAATACGGCGAAGTGCAGGGCATCGTCACGCTGCAGGACCTGATCGAGGCCATCACCGGCGAATTCAGCCCGAAAGACCCGAAAACCTCGTGGGCGATGCAGCGCGAAGACGGCAGCTGGCTGCTCGACGGGCACATTCCCGTGCCCGAACTCAAGGACCGTCTGCAGCTCGACAGCGTGCCCGACGAAGAGCGAGGCCGTTACCACACGCTCAGCGGGTTGATGATGCTGCTCACCGGCCGTTTGCCCAAGGAAGCCGACACGGTGACCTGGGAAGGCTGGCGCCTGGAAATCGTGGACATGGATGGCCGCACCATCGACAAGGTGCTGGCCACGCGCATCGTGGACGCTGCCGAGGGTGCCATTGAGGAAGCGCCCACCGGCATATGAGCCGCAGATCGGCTGTCCAGCGAACCGCAGGGCGCCTGGGCGCCGTGCTGGTGGCTTGCACGCTGGCGGCGTGCTCCGAGGGCTATTACACACAGCAAGGTGTCCTCACCCTCAGCCACGGCATGAGCCGAGAGCAGGTGCTGGCTGCAATGAACAAGCTGGGGCACGAGCAGCCTTCCGACCATCACTGGCACTACCAGCTTTTGTCTGGCTGTGTGCTGGAGGTGCATGCCCGGCGCCTCTGGGGCAGTCGAGAGCCGCAGCAGGTGGCGATCCGTGAGGCCGAGGTTCACAAGGACAGGGCTTCCGATACCGGCGACTTCAGCGTCTCGCTGGTGCCGCGAACCGCTTCGGCCATGGCGACTGTGGTGCTGGATCGCATGGACGAAGTGGACGCTTCCCAGATGGTCTGGCTGCTCAATAATCTCCCGCGATTTTGCGCGGTCGACCCGGAAGTCCGACCTTGACGCCGCCAGATATCACCGCACAAGCAACCCACGGCAGCGTGCCGTTGTCGGTGGTGCTGTTCAGGCTGGCCACCGACCAGGGCCGAGAACGCATTTCGGTGGGCGACCTGCTCACCGCCCTGGGCGACCGTGCCATCGGTGCGCTGATGTTTTTCTTTGCGGCGCCCAACATCTTGCCGGTGCCACCCGGCGTGTCCACGCTGCTGGGCGCACCGTTGCTGTTTCTGTCGGCCCAGCTCATGCTGGGCATGCGGCCGTGGTTGCCGGGATTCGTGACGAGGCGCTCGCTCTCGCGAGACGACCTCGCCACCCTGGTCCGGCGCGTCGTGCCCTGGCTGGTCAAGGCTGAGAAGCTGCTCAAGCCACGCGCGCAGGTGCTGGTGCGGCCACCGGTGGAGTACATCGTGGGCCTCATCTGTCTCGTGCTGGCCGCTATCCTGATGCTGCCGGTGCCCCTGGGCAACACCTTGCCCGCCCTGGCCATCAGTGTGCTGGCGCTGGGGGTGCTGGAGCGCGACGGCGTGTGGATCGCGCTCGGGTTTGTGGCCTCGGCGGTGGCGGGTGCCGTGGTCTGGGGCGTTGTGTGGGCGATGATCAAGGCTGCGGTGCTGATCCTGGGACCCGTTTTCAGTTGAAGGAATTGTCATGTTGATGCAGGTTTCCATCTTTGTTGCCGGCCTCGTTGCGCTGGTTTTTGGCGCCAGCGCCCTGGTGCGTGGCGCATCGAAGCTGGCGTTGTCGTTCGGCATTTCGCCGCTCGTGGTGGGGTTGACCATCGTCGCGTTCGGCACCAGTGCCCCCGAGATGGCTGTGTCCACCGGGGCGGTGCTCAACGGGCAGACCGACATTGCCGTGGGCAATGTGGTGGGCAGCAACATCTTCAACGTGCTGTTCATCCTGGGCATCAGCGCGCTGGTGGCGCCTCTCATCGTGCATGTGCAACTGATCCGGCAAGAGGTGCCGATCATGATCGGCTCGGCCCTGTTGCTGCTCGCCCTGGGTCTTGATGGGAACCTCAGTCTGTGGGACGGTGCCATTCTCATGATCCTGATGGTTGTCTACACCGTGTTTCTGGTCATGCAGTCGCGCCGTGAGTCGTCCGCCAACACGGGTGAATTCGACACCGAGCTCAAACCCGCAGGTCCCGGCGCCTGGGACGGCAAATGGCCAGCCCAGTTGGGTCTGATCCTGATCGGGCTGGTGTTGCTCGTGGTCGGGTCTGATTGGCTGGTCTCGGCCTCGGTGGTGTTTGCCAAGGCGTTGGGCGTGAGCGACCTCGTGATCGGCCTGACCATCGTGGCTGCGGGCACCTCCATGCCCGAAGTGGCCACCTCGCTCACCGCAGCCTTCAAGGGTGAACGCGACATTGCCGTGGGCAACGTGGTGGGCAGTTGCACGTTCAACATCCTGGGCTGCCTGGGCCTGGCGGCGCTGGCATCGGGCAACCTCGGCTTGCCGCTGGCGCCGTCCATACTCACGTTCGACATCTGGGTGATGCTGGCCGCCTTGCTGGCCTGCCTGCCGGTGTTCCTGACCGGGCGCGAAATTGCGCGCTGGGAAGGTGGCGTGTTCCTGGCCTACTACGTGGTCTATGTGTCCTACATGGTCCTGGCCTCGCAACACCACGATGCATTGCCCGCCTTCTCGACCGCGATGCTGAGCTTTGTGCTGCCCTTGACCATCATCACCTTTGTGGTGAGCATCATGCGCAAGGCATCGGCGCCTCACGCTTGACCCACTCCCCGTCTTCAACCGTCCAACCCATGAAACCTCCGTCACGCTCCTTCGAACGCACCATGGAGTCGGCGATCTTCGCCAGCCGGTGGATTCTGGCTCCGTTCTTCATTGGTTTGATCGTCGCCATGCTCGTCTTGCTGGTGAAGTTCGGCAAAGAGCTGATCTCCCTGCTCATGGGCGTGCTCGGGCTGTACGAACACGACGCGATCATCTCCATCCTCACGCTGGTGGACACCGCCTTGATCGCGGTGCTGCTGCTCATCATCGTGTTCAGCGGTTACGAAAACTTCGTCTCCAAGCTGAGCATCGGCGACCACGAAGACCGGCCCGGATGGATGGGCAAGGTCAGCTTCTCGGACCTCAAGATGAAGCTGATCGGCGCGATTGTGGCCATCTCCGCGGTGGAGCTGCTCAAGGCGTTTCTGGTGAGCACCACGCTCACCGGCGAGCAGATCGGCTGGAAGATCGCGATCCACCTCACCTTCGTGATTTCGGGCCTGCTCTTTGCGGCGTCCGACTGGATCAGCGACAACCGCAAGAGCCTGTAGAACCTGCGACCACAGGCGCAGGTCCCTTGACTCACTTCCTTCTGGAAATGTCGGTGTAGTCACCGGCCGTGCGCAGGATCACCTTGACGTCGGCCTGGCCCCGGTTGCGCCAGAACCAGCCGTGGTTTCCCGTGAATGCGGCCTCCAGCACGCCTTCGTCCGCCGCAACACCACGGCCCTTCTCATAGCTGATCGACTTGCCCGGGGCATCGCCATGGGTGTCGAAATTGACTTCGCCGCCCTCGACCACCCACGAGTACTGCGCCTTGCTGCCTTCGGTCATCTTCAGCTTGATTTCTGTGCCCTCACCCGGAGTGAGCGTGAAGGGCATTTCGTCGCGCCAGGTCACGGCTGGCGCCTGAGGCGCCGGGGCTGGAGCAGGGGGCTGTGCCTGAGGCGCATTGGCCGAGGGCATGCCGGTGGCCGCTTCGCTGGGTTGCGCTGGTGCGGGCGAGGCAGCAGTGGCGGCATCAGCCTCTGCCTCTGCTGCCAGCTGTTGCTTGATCTCGCCCATGTCGGTCATGCGCAAGACCCGGCCAATGCCGGTGGGGTCGACGCCGTACTCTGCCGGCAGAACGACAGCCACGAGAAGCACCACGGCCGATACGGCGGCCAGGATGGTGGAGCGCACAAGCTGCTTCGAAGTGGGCAGTTCGGCACGTGTTGGGGAGTCGCTGTTGTACATGTTGAATGTTCCTGGGGTGTTCACGACACGAAGTAGCCGGTGAGCTGCATGCCCACCAGAATGAAGCCCGCGCTCATCATGGCGACGTTGGCTGTGTAGGCATGGCGGAAGAAGCTGGGTGTGCGCCGCCAGTAGCCCATGCCGATCAGGATGACCGACAGGGCCAGCAACTGCCCGATTTCCACGCCGACGTTGAAGGCCAGCAGGTTGGGCACCAGCCCATCGGGGGAGATTTCGTACTCGATGATTTTGGTGGCCAGACCAAACCCATGGAACAGGCCGAACACCAGGGTGGCGACCTTGGTGTCGGGCTGGAACCCGAACCAGCGCTGGTAAGCACCGATGTTGTCCAGCGCCTTGTAAACCACCGACAGACCAATGATCGCGTCGATCAAATAGCTGTTGATCCCGACGTTGAAGTACACGCCCAGGATCATCGTGGTGGAGTGACCGATCGCAAACAGGCTCACATAAATGGCGATGTGCTGGAGCCGGTAGAGAAAGAAGATCACGCCGAACAGGAACAGGATGTGGTCGTAGCCCGTCATCATGTGTTTGGCTCCCAGGTACATGAAGGGCAGGAGATTGACGCCCGATATTTCCTGGATGTAGCCCTTGTCACCTTCGGTGACAGCATGGGCAAAGACTTCGGTGGTGCCCAGCAAAAGGCACACGAAAAAGGCAAGTAGCAAGAAGAGACGGGGGTGCCCGGTCGCCCATGGCGAACGCGGCAGCCTGTCGTGGACATGGCTGTGCATGAAGACTCCGTTGGTCTGAAAGAGAAAGGGGGGCGCTGCAGGGCGCAGCGCGGGAGCGGGATCGCGGGAGATCTCAGCCCATGGGCGGGCGTTCGAGCCGCGATGCCTCGACCATTTCAAGCCACAGCCGCACTTGCCCGATCCACACCGGAAGCTGCGGCGCTGCCACCTCCCATGTGATGGGAATCGCATGGGCCTTGTCGTGCGAGTGGTCTGCCCCGTGGTGGGGATGGTCGGCGCTTGCACCATCGTGTCCCATGGCCCACTCGCTCTCACCATCCTCGTGGGCATGGCCGTGCGCGGTGTCTGGCGCATCTGGAGCGGCATGGGCTGCAGCCGCGATGGCGGCAATGCCATGGGAGTTCAAGCCTCCCACCGATGAGATGAAGGTCCCCATCAGGATCACCACCAGCACCAGCCAGCGCATGCCCAACGCTGCCCGGTCGGGGCGCGTGAAGCGTGTGTGGCGTGGGGTCATGGGCGGTGTTTTTTCGATCTCGGCAAGAGCGATATAGTAACCCCCCCGAGGGGATACCATCAGACATGACACAACCGCACACACATGCCTCCCATCCGGCGATCATCAAGCGCCTGCGCCGAGCCAGCGGACACCTGAGCAGCACCATCGACATGGTGGTTCAGGGCCGTGACTGCCTGGACATTGCGCAGCAGTTGCAAGCGGTTGAAAAGGCGATCCAGCAAGCCAAGAAGGCCTTGATTCAGGACCACCTCGATCATTGCCTTGAAGACCTGGTGGGGCCCCTGAAATCGGGGCAACGCCATTCGCTGGACGAGTTCAGGGAAATCACCCGCTATCTCTGATTTGCAGACACCCCCGGCTTCGACAACGATCACAACATGCCGGGCATTCTGTCCAACCGCACCTACCGCCATCTGTTCGCTGCGCAGGTGATCGCCCTGATCGGGACGGGCCTGGCCACGGTGGCGCTGGGTCTGCTGGCTTTTGAGCTGGCCGGGGACAACGCGGGCATGGTGCTGGGCACTGCCCTGGCCATCAAGATGATTGCGTATGTGGGCGTTGCGCCGGTGGCTGCGGCTTTTGCCGATCGCTTGCCCAGGCGCACGATGCTCGTCACGCTGGACGTGGTGCGCGCGGCTGTGGCGCTGCTGCTGCCCTTTGTCACCCAGACTTGGGAGGTGTACGTGCTGATCTTTGTGCTGCAAACAGCATCGGCCGCTTTCACGCCCACCTTCCAGGCCACCATCCCCGATGTCCTGCCCGATGAGAAGGACTACACCAAGGCCTTGTCGCTCTCTCGTCTGGCCTACGACATGGAGAGTCTGGTCAGTCCGATGCTGGCAGCCGCCTTGCTCACGGTCATCGGCTTTCATGACCTGTTTGCCGGCACGGTGGTCGGTTTCCTGGTCTCGGCCGGGCTGGTGATTTCGGTGGTGCTGCCAGCGCATCCAGCGTCGCAGCCTCGCGGCATGTATGACCGGACCACGCGCGGCCTGCGCATCTACCTGGCCACGCCCCGCCTGCGTGGTCTGCTGGCCATCAGTGCGGGTGTGGCTGCGGCGGGCTCCATGGTGTTTGTGAACACGGTGGTCATCGTTCAGGCTGGGTTGGGCTTGACCCAGAGCGCAGTGGCGCTGGCGTTGGCCAGTTTTGGTGCGGGTTCCATGGTGGCTGCACTGGCCTTGCCACGCCTGTTGGAGACATTGACCGATCGTACAGCCATGCTCGGCGGCATCGGAGTGATGGTGGCAGGGCTGCTCTGCGGGATCTTCGTGGTGGGTCACACCTCGTTGATGGTGTTGTGGTTCGTGCTGGGCCTGGGTTACTCCACCGCGCAGACGCCATCCGGGCGCTTGTTGCGGCGCTCTGCACACCCCGAGGATCGACCTGCGCTGTTTGCCGCTCAGTTCGCGCTGTCGCATGCCTGCTGGCTGGTGTTCTATCCCCTGGCCGGCTGGCTCGGCGCGCGTTTCGGCATGCCGACGAGCTTTGTGGTGTTGGGCGGTGCGGGCGCTATGGCGGCCTGGGTGGCTTCACGCG
>NZ_JALHLX010000070.1:14015-17064 GCF_022844385.1 Hydrogenophaga sp.
AAAAGTACACATCGTCGGCAAGGTCGAATACCGCAGTGGCGATGGCCCGAACGTCGAGATCCGCCCCGGCCCGGTGGACGCGACCACCGGCATCAACGACGTCACCCTGAGCTGGACCGACGAAGAAACCCACGGCTCTGCAGCCATGCCCTTGACCGACTTCAAACGGTATGTGGCCGATGGCCTGATCAAGCTCGACTGAATTTCTTCAGCCAGTGCTGTGACAGGCACAGGCTTCCCCGTGCGCGGCCGACACCAGCTCGTCCAGAATGCCGCAGTGCCCTTCGTGCGTGCCCGAGCAGCGCGCACGCAGTTGCAGCAATTGCTTCTCCAAGGCCCGCATGCTCTTGAGGCGTGCGCGCACGCGGGCCAGCTGCTCATCGACAAGCAGGTCCACGTCGCTGCAGTCGGCCAGCGGCGCATCCACAAAACCCAGCAGCCGGTTCACATCGGCCAGCGGCATGTCCAGCGCGCGGCAGTGGCGGATGAAGGACAGGCGTTCCAGATGCTCCGCTGCGTAGTCGCGGTAGCCGTTGTCACGCCGCGCCGGCTCGGGCAGCAATCCCTGCTTTTCGTAGTAGCGGATGGTTTCCACATCCACGCCCGTGGCGCGGGCCAGTTCCTTGATCTGCATGGTGAAGCCCTTAGGTCAAACAAGTGATTGACACTGTAGCGACTTCAGGGTTTCCAATGCAGGCATTGAAAGGAAAAACCATGTCAGCCCATTGCTGTGACCACGAAACCCCCAAGGTTGATGCCATCGTCAACCTGGGCCGCTACCGCAAGATCCTCTGGATCGCCCTGATCGTCAATGCCGCCATGTTCTTCATCGAAATCGGTGCGGGCGTGCAGGCCGGCTCGCTCTCGCTGCTGGCCGATGCGGTGGACTTCGCGGGCGACGCGCTCAACTACGCCGTGTCGCTCGCGGTGCTGGCGTCTGCCCTGGCCTGGGGCGCCCGCGCTGCCATGCTCAAGGCCGTGAGCATGATGGGCTTTGGCCTGTATGTGCTGGGCGCTGCGTTGTGGTCGGTGTGGCACGGCGGTGTGCCGCAGGCCATGACCATGGGAGCGGTAGCGCTGCTCGCGCTGGTGGCCAACGTGGCCGTGGCCTGGATGCTCTATGCGTTTCGCGAAGGTGACGCGAACATGCGCAGCGTGTGGCTGTGCTCGCGCAACGACGCCATTGGCAATGTGGCCGTGTTCATGGCCGCGCTCGGCGTGTTCGGCACCGGCTCCGCCTGGCCCGATCTGGCGGTGGCCAGCCTCATGGCAACGCTGGCGCTGCACGGCGGGTGGACGGTGATGCGGCAGGCGAGGGGTGAGCTGGGCCAGAACGCAGGCAAGGACCACCATGGCCATGAGCACTGAACAGCGGGCTGGTCGCCAGTTCGACACCGCCACGCACGCACGACTGATCGAACAGGCGAAGGCGAGCTGATTGCCCGTGCCCGCAGCCATTGAAAGACCCGACGCATAAAATTCAGCGCATGCGCGCCTTTCTGGTCTTGTTGATGCTCACACTCCTGCCGCTGCAGTTTTCTGCAGCGGCGGTCGTGGCGTGCTGTGGCCACGTCGAGGCTGTGCAAGGGCCGAAAGCCACGCACCATCGGACCGATCACGGCGTGGTTGATGGCGACTCTGTCACCGACAGCGGCAGCTTCGATCTGGATTGCGGAACCTGCCATTCCAATTGCGCTGCTGCGCTCACCACAACCACTGCAACCCAGGCAGAACCCGTCGGCATTGAGCCAGCAGCGCAGCTCGCCGAACGCCTCCTGCCGCCCTGGCATGCGCGGCCCTACCGCCCCCAATGGCTTGCCCCGAATGGCTCGGGGTGGAACGCCTTCACCTGATGCGCTGACAGGCGCGCCTTCCCCGATCTCTGGCCTTTGTGGCCCCGTCTGCGACGGGGCCGACCCGATCGTTTTGGAAGGACTCACGCATGACTGATCGCTCGACGCAGCGAAACCCCCCATCGGGCTGGAGTTGGCTCATGGCTGCCTGGGGCATGGCCCTGCTGGCCACGCTCGGTGCGCTCTTCATTGGCGAGGTCATGGGCATGACGCCCTGCCTGCTGTGCTGGTATCAGCGCATCTTCATGTTTCCGCTGGCGTTCATCCTCGGCATGGCCGCTTTCGCCGAAGACCGGCGAGGTGCTGTGTATGCGCTGCCGCTGGCCTTGGGCGGCTCGGCAGTGGCCGGCTACCACACCGCGCTGGTCGCTGGCTGGGTGCCCCAGTGGTGGGTGCCTTGCGGCTCTGGCCCCTCATGCAGTGAGCAGAGCCTGGAGATTCTGGGTGGCGTCCAGATTCCCTGGCTGTCCCTCGCGGCCTTCACTGCCATCGCCTTTCTGCTTCTTGTTTACCTGAGAAAAACCCGTTCATGAACGTCAAAAAATTCACTGTCATTGGCCTGTTGGCCGTCGTGGCCTTGTTCTTCTACCTGGGCATGAATGCCTACCAATCGCGAGTGCAGACCGCGCAGGACGTACAGGTCAAGGCCGAGCAGACGCGCCTGGTGCGCATGCATTCGCCGGTGTTGGGGCCACAGGGTGCGCCGGTCACCATCGTCGAGTTTTTTGACCCGGCCTGCGAGACTTGCCGCGCTTTCTACCCTTTGGTCAAGAACCTCATGGCGCAGTACCCGAACGACGTGCGGCTCGTGATCCGGTACGCGCCGTTCCACCAGGGTTCGGACGTGGTGGTCAAGCTGTTGGAGGCTGCCAGGAGCCAAGGCAAGTACCAAACGGTGTTGGAGGCCGTGCTGGCAGCGCAGCCCGCCTGGGCCGACCACGGCCAGCCCAACATCGAGAACGCTTTCAAGGTGGCCGAGCAGGCCGGCCTGGATCTGACCAAGGCGCGGCAGGACATGGAGAAGCCTGGCATGCATGCGCTGTTGCAGCAAGACATTGAAGACCTCACCGCGCTGCAGGTCACCAAGACACCCACCTTCTTTGTGAACGGACGCAGCCTGCCCAGCTTTGGTCCCGATCAACTGGCAACGCTGGTGGCGGAGGAAGTGGCCAAGGTCAAGAAATGAAGCAGATGGC
>NZ_JALHLX010000071.1 GCF_022844385.1 Hydrogenophaga sp.
GCCGATGCGCACCAGGATCTCGGCCTGCTTCATCACCCGCTGACCGTCCTCTTCGCGGTAGTCGGGATGGCGGCCACCCTGGGTGACCACGTGCACATCGCCCAGGTGCAGGTCGATACCGCTCACGTCCAGATCGTGGATGCCGGCATAGCCCACGGCGGCGAGGATGCGGCCGAGGTTGGGGTCACTGGCGAAAAAGGCAGTCTTGACCAGCGGCGAGTGCGCCACCGCGTAGGCCGCCAGAAGGCATTCCGCCGCAGTGCGACCACCCTCGACTTGAATGGTGATGAACTTGGTGGCGCCCTCGCCGTCGCGCACGATGGCGTGCGCCAGAAAACGCGCCACTTGCGTCAAGCCGTTCACCAGGGCCAGGCCCGCCAGGCTGTCCAGATCGGTGATGGGGGTATGGCCCGCTCGACCGGTGGCGACCACCACAAACGAATCGTTGGTGCTGGTGTCGCCGTCCACCGTGACACGGTTGAACGATGCGTCGGCCAGGCGACGGGCCAGTTCGTTCATGAGTGCAGGCGCCACTACGGCGTCGGTGGCCACAAAACCGAGCATGGTCGCCATGTTCGGGCGGATCATGCCGGCGCCCTTGGCGATGCCGGTGGCATGCACGGCATGTCCATCGATCACCATGCGCTGGCTGCGAGCCTTGGGCAGGGTGTCGGTGGTCATGATGCCTTGGGCCGCCAGAAGCCATTGCGCACCGTTGTCGGTCTGCGGTTGTGCCGCGTCGGCGAGGGCAGTCGGCAGACCTGCGAGCAGGCGATCCAGCGGCAGCGGCTCCATGATCACGCCGGTGGAGAACGGCAGCACCTGCTCATGGCGCACACCCAGCGACAAGGCCAACGAGGTGCAGGTCTGGCGCGCGTTCGCCAGACCAGGCTCGCCCGTGCCGGCATTGGCGTTGCCGGTGTTGATCACGAGCGCTCTGACGCCCTGCCCCGCCGCGAGGTGTTCGCGGCACACCTGCACCGGTGCTGCGGCGTACCGGTTCTGGGTGAATACCGCACCAACCGTGCAACCCTCGTCCAGCAAAAACACTGTGAGGTCCTTGCGGTTGGCTTTGCGGATGCCGGCCTCCGCGACCCCGATGCGCACACCCGCGATGGGGAGCAGGTCGGCGACCGAGGGCGTGTCAAGGTGAACGGGCATGGGGACTCCGTGAATTCAAGGTTGAGCCAGTCGGGAGGACACGAAGGGCTGCGGGCCCGGTCAATTCAGTCCAGCTTGCCGTGGCACTGTTTGTATTTTTTACCGCTGCCGCAGGGGCAGGGCTCGTTGCGGCCCACGCGCGGCACATCGCCCGCAGAACGCGGCGCTGCGCTGGACGCGCCCACCGTCTCCACTTCACCGGTTTCGGTGGGCGCGGTGTAGGTCACGTTGGCAATCTGCTCGGCGCGCTCTTCCAACTGCTCGGCCGCCTGCGCCATCTGCTCGGCGGACTGCACACGCACGTTCATCAGCACGCGCGTCACGTCGTTCTTCACCGTGTCAAGCAGTTGGCCAAACAGCACGAAGGCCTCGCGTTTGTATTCCTGCTTGGGCTGCTTCTGCGCATAACCACGCAGGTGGATACCCTGACGCAGGTAGTCCAGCGCGGACAAGTGTTCGCGCCACTGCCCGTCGATGGTTTGGAGCAGCACCACGCGCTCGAACTGGGTGAAGTTCTCTTCACCCACGATCTGCACCTTGGCTTCGAACGCCGCCTTGGCAGCGGCCACCACGCGCTCGGCGACTTCTTCGGCGTCGATCGACTCGGCGTCCGACACCCAGGTCGACACCGGCACATCGACCGCCCATTCTTCGCGCAGCACGCGCTCCAGGGTGGGCAGGTCCCATTGCTCTTCAACACTGCCTTCGGGCACGTACTGGTGAACCAGGTCGGCGAAGCAACCGTCTCGCAGCGAATCGATCTGGGCTCGCAGCGATTCAGCGTCGAGGATGTCGTTGCGCTGCTGGTAGATCACCTTGCGCTGGTCGTTGGACACATCGTCGTACTCCAGCAGCTGCTTGCGGATATCGAAGTTGCGCGCCTCGACCTTGCGCTGCGCGCTTTCGATGCTGCGGGTGACGATGCCGGCCTCGATGGCTTCGCCCTCGGGCATCTTCAGGCGGTCCATGATGGCACGCACGCGGTCGCCCGCGAAGATACGCATCAGCGAGTCGTCCAGGCTCAGGTAGAAGCGCGACGAACCCGGGTCGCCCTGCCGGCCGGAGCGACCACGCAGCTGGTTGTCGATACGGCGCGACTCGTGGCGCTCAGTGGCGATGATGCGCAGGCCACCCAGTGCCTTGACCTTGTCGTGGTCGGCCTGCCAGTTCTGGCGCAAGGTCTCGATGCGCGCGGCCTTGGCGGCCTCGTCCAGCGATTCATCGTTCTGCACCGCGTCAACCATCTTCTCCAGGTTGCCGCCGAGCACGATGTCGGTACCGCGACCGGCCATGTTGGTGGCGATGGTGATGCCGCCCGGGCGACCTGCCTGGATGATGATGTCGGCCTCGCGCGCGTGTTGCTTGGCGTTCAACACTTCGTGCGGCAAGCCTTCCTTGACCAGCAGCTCGGCAATGATTTCCGAGTTCTCGATCGACGACGTGCCCACCAGCACCGGCTGGCCACGTTCGTGGCATTCGCGGATGTCCTGAATGGCCGCGACGTACTTTTCTTTCGTGGTCTTGTAGACGCGATCGAGCTGGTCAACTCGCTTGCTCAAGCGGTTCGGCGGAATCACCACCGTTTCCAGGCTGTAGATCTCCTGGAATTCATACGCCTCGGTGTCGGCCGTGCCGGTCATGCCCGATAGCTTGCCGTAGAGACGGAAGTAGTTCTGGAAGGTGATGGACGCCAATGTCTGGTTCTCGGGCTGGATCGCCACGCCTTCCTTGGCCTCCACAGCCTGGTGCAGGCCGTCGCTCCAGCGCCGGCCCGTCATCAAACGACCGGTGAACTCGTCGACGATCACGATTTCGCCGTTCTGGTTCACGTAGTGCTGGTCGCGGTGGTACAGGTGATGCGCCTTGAGCGAGGTGACCAGGTTGTGCAGCAGCGCAATGTTGGCCGGGTCGTAGAGCGACGCGCCTTCGGGCAACAGACCCGCCTGGCTGAGCAGCTGTTCGGCATGCTCATGGCCTTGTTCGGTCATGTGGATGGCGTGGGCTTTCTCGTCCACCGTGAAGTCGCCCGGCTTGATCACGCCCTCGCCCGTGCGCACATCGGCTTCGCCTTCCTGGCGCACCAGATGCGGCACCAGTTGCTTGATCGCCATGTAGGTCTGGGTCTGGTCTTCGGCCTGGCCGCTGATGATCAGCGGCGTACGGGCTTCGTCGATCAGGATCGAATCCACCTCGTCGACGATGGCGAAGTTCAGGCCGCGCTGCACGCGGTCCGCGGCCTCGTAGACCATGTTGTCGCGCAAATAGTCGAAGCCGTATTCGTTGTTGGTGCCGTAGGTGATGTCGGAGCGGTAGGCCGCCTGCTTCTCTTCGCGCGGCGCCTGGGGCAGGTTGATGCCCACCGAGAGTCCGAGGAAGTTGTAGAGGCGCCCCATCCATTGCGCGTCACGGCTGGCCAGGTAATCATTGACCGTGACCACGTGCACGCCTTTGCCGGTGAGCGCGTTCAAATACACCGGCAGTGTGGCCGTCAAGGTCTTGCCTTCACCCGTGCGCATCTCGGCCACCTTGCCGTGGTGCAGCGCAAGGCCACCCACCAGCTGCACGTCGAAGTGGCGCATCTTCATGGCGCGCTTGCTGCCTTCGCGCACGACTGCAAACGCTTCCGGCAACACAGAATCGAGGCTCTCGCCCTGAGCTATGCGCTGCTTGAAAGACTCGGTCTTGCCACGGATCTCGTCATCGCTGAGTTTTTCAAACTCTGCCTCAAGTCCGTTGATGCGCTCCACCGTTTTGCGGTAGGTCTTGAGCAAGCGATCGTTGCGGCTACCAAAGAGTTTGGTGAGGAAGTTTGTGGCCATACATGCAGGCCTGCACCAGACATCCAGAAGGCGCCGGGCAGGCAAAAGAAAGTGGAGGGTTCTTGCGAACCTGGAGGGCATGCGCCCGGCGCCAATGTTGTGCCGGCGAACGCGAGGCTTTCAAGAGCAAAGCCGCGATTTTACCTGCCGGGCCAAGCCTGCGTTCACGGCTTGCGCGGACCCGTCACCGCGGGCTTGGCGGTGGCGATCTTCTCGCCCGCAGCCAGGAAACGCTGAGGATCCTGCGGCACGCCCGCCACCCACACCTCAAAGTGCAAATGCGGCCCGGTGGAGCGGCCCGTGGAGCCGACACTGGCGATTTTCTGCCCGCGCTTGACGATGTCGCCCTTCTTGACGAAGGTCTGCGAAGCGTGGGCGTAGCGGGTGATCAAGTCGTTGCCATGGTCGATCTCGATCATGTTGCCGTAGGCCGCGTGGTACTCCTGCACCACGACCACCCCGCCCGCAGCGGCCAGAATGGGTGTGCCCACATCGGCGGGAAAATCGAGCCCCGTGTGCAGGGCTGAAAGCCCGGTGATGGGATCGATGCGAAAGCCGAAGGCGGAGCCCACCCGAACCCCGTCCACCGGTTTTTCGGTGGGAATGAGGGTCTGGCGGATTTTCTGGTCGAACAGCCGGGACTCCACGACCGTGAGCCAGTCGACCCGGGAGCCGCTGGAAACGTCGACGATGTCCAGGGCCTGCATCAATTCCTGCATGCTGATGTCACGGCTGGCCACCAGCGAGCCCCCCGATCCCGGGGCGTTCTTGAACTCAGCCGGATTCAAGCCCGCCAGACCTGCCACACGTTCTCCGAGCGAATCGATCTGCATCATGCGAGCCTGCATCTCACCCAGCTTGCGCGCCATGGCATCGAGGTTGGCGCGCATGTAGGCGTCCTTGGAGCCTGCGTCGTTCGGATGAACCAGCCGGGCGACAGAAGCAAAGCCAGGCCAACCCTGGCGAACGCCTTCCAGAAAGAACCAGTGGTAGGAGGCGATGGAGGCCAGCATCAGCGTCACCGCGGCCAACGCACCCGCTCCCACCAGCTTGAGACCACTGAGGTGCAGTGCCCGGCTCTTGGCCAGCCAGGCGTCCGTGATAATGATGTGCACTCTGAAACCTTTCCTTGCGGTGGACAGCGAGCGCCCACCCAGTCGAACCACATGGCCACCGATCAACGACCACGAACCGTCTTCAGCCTGGAGCAGGCTGTGGGCGCTGCGCCATCGTTGGCCTTGTTGAGGGAGCGCATCCGCGAATCCCAACATTGCATGAATCAGATACAGCACCTGATACCGCCAGCCATGCGCCAGCAAGTGGTGGCGGGGCCCTTGAACGAGCAGGAGTGGTGCCTTTTGGTGGGCAGCGCTGCCGCCTCCACCAAGCTGAGGCAATTGCTGCCCGCGTTCCAACGGGCGTTGACCCAAAGCGGTGCGCAGGTTAACGCAATCCGCATCAAAGTCCAAATCCCCGGGCGATGAGCGCGCCCCAGGTGGGGCTCAATGGCCGGAGTCGGAGGGGTACTGGTGCCGCTTATCTGACTCGAACAGATGACCTATCGCTTACAAGGCGATTGCTCTACCAACTGAGCTAAAGCGGCAAAGAGGATGCGAGTTTACTTGACCCGCTTGAGCTGCGGCCGACCCGGCGGGCGCCCAGGACCATCCGTGGGGGGCTCGGGCGAGTCGTCTGTCGGGCCCGTTTCGACAACGTCCTTGGCTTCATTGTTGACGTCATTTTTCACCGAGCGCAACGGGCTGCGGGAAGTGGCGTCAGAGATGCCGCCCGCCTCTTCACCCGGAACCTGCACATCTGCAGGAACCGCAGGTTTGACCGCGGTCAATGTGGCAGGTGCGGGGGCGGGAAAGGCCATGCCTTGCCCGTTCTCTCGGGCATAGATGGCCACCACATGGCTGATCGGCACCGCGATTTCGCGCGCCACGCCGCCGAAACGCGCCTTGAACTCGATGAAATCGTTGCCCAGCCTCAATGAACTGGTGGCGTCCACGCCGACGTTGAGCACGATCTCGCCGTTCTTCACGAACTCCAGCGGCACTTGGACAGAAGCGTCCACCTGCACCGCGATGTAGGGGGAGAAACCGTTGTCCGAACACCATTCGTGCAAAGCACGAATCAGGTAAGGACGGGTGGAAGGGATGTCCGTGTCAGCAGGGCTCATGCAACGTCACTGCGGGAATGAAGACCAGGCCACCAGGGCCGGGTCCACCATCACTTGCGCATCACCTTCTCGGAAGGTGTGAGCGCCTCAATGTATGCGGGGCGCGAGAAGATGCGCTCGGCGTACTTGAGCAAGGGCGCAGCGTTCTTGCTGAGCTCGATGCCGTAGAAGTCCAGGCGCCACAGCAAAGGGGCAATCGCCACGTCGAGCATGGAGAAGTTGTCGCCCAGCATGAACTTGTTCTTCAGGAACACCGGGGCCAGCTGGGTAAGGCGATCGCGGATGTGCGCGCGCGCTTTTTCCAGCGCCTTTTCGTTGCCTTTGGTCGCGCGCGATTCCAGCATGGACACGTGCGTGAACAGCTCTTTTTCGAAGTTCAGAAGGAACAGGCGAACGCGGGCACGGTCAACCGGGTCGCCGGGCATGAGCTGCGGGTGGGGGAAGCGCTCGTCAATGTACTCATTGATGATGTTCGACTCGTACAGGATGAGATCACGCTCGACCAGGATGGGCACCTGACCATAGGGGTTCATCACGCTGATGTCTTCGGGCTTGTTGTAAAGGTCGACATCCCGGATCTCGAAATCCATGCCTTTTTCGAACAGAACGAAGCGGCAGCGGTGGGAATACGGGCAGGTGGTGCCCGAGTACAAGACCATCATGAGGGTGTCTCCTTAAAGCAAAAAACAGTGGTTTGCGTTCGTGTCATACGGACACTGCAAACCACTGCGGAACAGACATGCCGGCGGACCACGCCGCCGACCCTGTCGGATGGGATTATTTGATGTCTTTCCAGAACGCGGCATTCAGGCGCCAGGCCACCACAGTGAAAGCAGCCAGGAACAACATCACCCACACGCCAATGCGCACGCGGCTGTTTTGGGCCGGCTCGGCCATCCATTGCAGATAGGCCACCAAGTCGCCCACGTTGTTGTCGTACTCGGCAGCACTCATGGTGCCGGGCTTGACGGTGGTCCAACCCTTGACGCGCTCCACCTCGTGCCCGTGACTCATCACCTTCTCCATCACCGGGCGCTGCTCGCCCTGCAACTCCCACAGGGGGTTGGGCATGCCGATGTTGGGGAACGCCAGGTTGTTCCAGCCCGTGGGCTTGGTGTCGTCACGGTAGTAGGTGCGCAACAGGGTGTAGACGTAGTCCGCGCCCGTGCCAGCCTTGCTCGAACGCGAGCGGGCAATCAAGGTCAGGTCGGGCGGGTTCACACCGAACCATTGTTTGGCCTGCTTCGGATCGATGGACGCCTTCATCGTGTCACCGATCTTGTCGGTGGCAAATGTGAGGTTTTCTGCAATTTGCTTGTCGTTCAGACCGATATCACGAAGTCGGTTGTAACGCATGAACGCGGCGGAATGGCAGCTGAGGCAGTAATTCACAAACAGCTTGGCTCCGTTTTGAAGGGCGGCCATGTCGTTGGTGCGCTGCGGAGCTTTGTCCAGCGGAATGCTCCCGCCGGCGGCCATGGCAGCGCCCGACATACCCAATGCCAGCGCGAAGCCCAAGAGGATTTTTTTCATTTGCTTGACTCTCTGAATTGGCTCTTCGGGGTTCAGTGGGGCTGGAAAGTGACGCGATCGGGCACGGGCTTGAACTCGCCCAGACGGCTCCACCACGGCATCAGCAGGAAGAAGCCGAAGTAGAACAAGGTGCCGACCTGGGACACGCGCTCGCCGATCGGCGACGGTGGCAACACCCCCAGGTAACCCAGGATCAGGAAGTTGATCACGAACACACCGTACAGGTACTTGTTCCAGGTAGGGCGGTAGCGGATCGACTTCACCGGGCTGTAGTCAAGCCAGGGGAGGAAGAACAGGATGATCACGGCGCCACCCATGGCGACCACACCCCAGAACTTGGCGTCGATGGCCAGCATCAGGGCCACCAGCACCAGGGCGCCGAGCACAATGGCGCCCTTGATGGCGCTGGACACCTTGGCCTTGAGCGCACCGAGCACCGCAGCAATGATGACGATGGCCACCAGTGCGAACATCATCTCGGTGGTGATGGCGCGCAGCATCGAATAGAACGGCGTGAAATACCAGACCGGCGCGATGTGCAGCGGCGTCACCAGCGGATCGGCCGGGATGAAGTTGTTGTACTCAAGGAAGTAGCCACCGAACTCGGGCGCAAAGAAGATGATCGCCGAGAAGAGCATGAGGAACACCGACACACCCAGCACGTCGTGCACGGTGTAGTAGGGGTGGAACGGAATGCCGTCGAGCGGGATGCCCTTGGCGTCTTTCTTCGCTTTGATCTCCACGCCGTCAGGGTTGTTGGACCCCACCTCGTGCAGCGCGATGATGTGCGCCACGACCAGACCCAGCAGCACCAGCGGCACAGCAATCACGTGGAAGCTGAAGAAGCGGTTCAGCGTGGCGTCTCCCACCACGAAGTCGCCGCGGATCAGTAGCGCGAGGTCAGGGCCGATAAAGGGAATCGCGGCAAACAGGTTCACGATCACCTGCGCACCCCAGTAGGACATCTGGCCCCAAGGCAGCAGGTAGCCCATGAAGGCCTCGGCCATCAGGCACAGGAAGATGGCGCAACCGAACACCCACACCAGCTCGCGCGGCTTGCGGTAGCTGCCGTAGATCAGGCCACGGAACATATGCAGGTACACCACCACGAAGAACGCGGAGGCGCCGGTGGAGTGCATGTAGCGGATCAACCAGCCCCAGGGCACGTCGCGCATGATGTACTCGACCGATGCAAAGGCGAGCGCTGCGTCGGGCTTGTAGTGCATCACGAGGAAGATGCCGGTGACGATCTGGATCACGAGCACCAGCAGTGCGAGCGAGCCGAAGAAGTACCAGAAGTTGAAGTTCTTCGGCGCGTAATACTCGGCCAGATGCTCGTTGTAGAGCTTGGAGAGCGGGAACCGGTTGTCAACCCAGTTCAGCGCCTTCTCGGCGATCGGGGCGTTGGGGGAAACTTCTTTGAATTCAGCCATGGGTTGCCTCTGTGTGGCGTTGTCTGATGTCGCTAGAAACCGCTGAGGCTCAGGCCTGCTTCTCTTCGCCCACCAGCAAGGTGGTGTCGGACAAGTAATAGTGCGGCGGCACCTCCAGGTTGTCCGGGGCCGGCTTGTTCTTGAATACGCGGCCCGCCACGTCGAAGGTGGAGCCGTGGCAGGCGCACAGGAAGCCGCCTTTCCAATCGTCCGGCAACGAAGGCTGGGGACCGGGTGTCAGCCTGTCACCGGGGGAGCAGCCAAGGTGGGTGCAGATGCCCACGGTCACGAGAAACTCGGGTTTGATCGAACGGTGGCGGTTCTTGGCGTACTCGGGCGTCGGGTAGGCGGTGCGGTTCGAGTTCGGATCGGCCAGCTCACCCTCGAAGGTTTCGAGTGCGGCGAGTTGCTCGGGCGTGCGGCGCAGGATCCACACCGGTTTGCCGCGCCACTCCACCACGATCTTCTCACCCGGCTGAATGCCGGAGATGTCCACCTCGACGGCGGCACCAGCGGCCTTGGCCCGCTCGGAAGGCTGAAATGTGCTCACGAAGGGCACAGCGACTGCGGCCGCACCCACGCCACCCATGGCGCAGGAGGTGATCAGCCAGGTGCGGCGGCTGTTGTTTGCTGGGGCTTGGGCGGTAGCTTCACTCATGGAACTCTTTCAATGAGACTTCTGGACAGTGCATCAGGGACAACCCGGAATTGTACTGGAGCACATCGTCGCCTCTCCCGCTTGTCTGGGCGCCGGACTGGGCTATTGGGGACATTGCGCGTGAGTGAAAAGGGAGGCTCCCAACCGGCCCCACCTGAAAGGTGCCGATCCTTGTGTGAGAATCGTTTTCGCCCACTCTGCACTCAGGGTGATGGGCAAGACACAATACCTTCAAGCCGAGGAGAACAACATGAGCGTGATGCAGGAGTTCAAGGAGTTTGCCGTCAAGGGCAACGTCATCGACCTGGCCGTGGGCGTGATCATCGGGGGCGCATTCGGCAAGATCGTTTCCTCGATGGTGGACGACATCATCATGCCCCTGGTGGGCTCGATCTTCGGCAACCTCGACTTCACCAACCTCTACGTCGCCCTCGGCAGGGTACCTGAGGGCACGGCGCCGACGCTGGCCGCACTCAAAGCCGCCGGCGTGCCGACGCTGGCCTACGGCAACTTCATCACCGTGGCCATCAACTTCACCATCCTGGCGTTCATCATCTTCATGATGGTCAAGCAGATCAACCGCCTCAAGCGGGAGACCCCGACAGCACCGCCGGCACCCGTGGCCACCCCTGAAGATGTGGTGCTGCTGCGGGAGATCCGCGACAGCCTCAGGAAGTAAGGCTTGCCGCCAGGGCCGCGTCTATCGCGGCCAGCAGGCTGCCGGGACTGGCGCGTCCAGCACCGGCAATGTCGAATGCCGTTCCGTGGTCGGGACTCGTTCGCACAAAAGGCAAACCCAGCGTGGTGTTCACGCCGTGGTCCAGCCCCAGCAGCTTGACCGGGATGAGCCCCTGGTCGTGGTACATGGCCACGACCACGTCAAAAGTGCCCTGCCGCGCCCGCATGAAAACCGTGTCCGGAGCGTGCGGACCACTGGCATCCACCCCCTCCTGCCGCGCACGCTCAATGGCCGGGGCGATCACATCCCGATCTTCCACCCCGAACAAACCACCCTCCCCCGCATGCGGGTTGAGCCCCGCCACGGCAATCCGTGGTGTCGCCACACCAATGCGCAGAAAGTGCGCGTGTGTGATGCGGATCGTCTGCAACACCTGCTCGGTGGTCACTGCGTCCAGCGCCTGACGGAGCGAGACGTGGATGCTCACGAG
The DNA here is from genome assembly GCF_022844385.1 of Hydrogenophaga sp. Taxonomy (GTDB): domain Bacteria; phylum Pseudomonadota; class Gammaproteobacteria; order Burkholderiales; family Burkholderiaceae_C; genus Hydrogenophaga. Next base: position 10,956 of record NZ_JALHLX010000071.1, read on the forward strand.
CACCGTGCTCAGACCGGGGCAGCTCAACATCATGCGTACGGGCAGACGGGCCACCGCCACGCCCAGGTGCGCCGCGCTCAACGCCTGCAACAATTCGGTGTGCCCGGGATGCTCGACGCCCGCTGCGGCCAGCGCCTCCTTGTGGATCGGTGCGGTCACCACGGCACGTGCGCGCCCTTCCAGCGCAGCCTTGGCCGCCCACTCGATGCAATCGGCCGCTGCGCGCCCAGCGTGCACGCTGATGCGCCCCACCGCGACCGGTTCGCCCAACTTGCATGCCTGCACCACCGCCATGCAACCCGGGGGGACCGCCGCCAGGTCGGCAAGCTCTGCGATCTCGGCCAGCATCAAACGATTCGATCCGGCGCCCCACTGCCGCGCCGCCCGGCGCAGGGTCTCCACATCGCCCGCCACCACGGTCTGCGACAGAAGCGCTGGACGCTCGCTCAAGGCTTTCACGATGATCTCCGGCCCGATCCCGGCCGGATCTCCCATGGTCAAAACGATGGGGCTGCTTCGGGCCGCGTGGCGAATGGTCGACTGTTTCATCGGGATTCAGGCCGGGTTGTCGATGTCGATGAACACGTGCTCCAGGCCAAGCAGGGCCGCGACGTGGGCGCCCACGGCGGGAGCTCCGTAGCGCTCGGAAGCATGGTGACCGCAAGCGATGTAGGCCACCCCACATTCACGGGCGTAGTGGGCCTGCGGTTCGGAAATTTCACCGGTGATGAACACGTCGGCCCCTGCGGCGATGGCGGACTCGAAATAACCCTGCGCCCCGCCCGTGCACAGTGCGACGTGCCGGACCGGGCGATCGGGCTCTGCCACCAGCGTGACGGCCCGACCGAGTTGTTGCGACACGTGCGCGGCCAGCTCGGCGGCCGACGCCGACAGCCTGTGCCCCATGAAGCCCAGCGATTGCTCACCAAAGCGGCCGCGCGCATCGGAGTAGAGCGCCACCCCCAGCCGTTGCGCCAGTTGGGCGTTGTTGCCCAACTCGGCGTGGGCATCCAGCGGCAGGTGGAAGGCCAGCAGGTTGATGTCGTGAGCCAGCAGGCGCGACAGGCGCTGCTTCATCCAACCTGTTACCCGACCATCCTGGCCGCGCCAGAACAAGCCGTGGTGCACCAGGATGGCGTCGGCGCCTTCGGCGATCGCGGCATCGATCAGCGCGCGGCTGGCCGTCACGCCGCTCACCAGCTTGCGAACCTCGGCGCGTCCTTCCACCTGCAAGCCGTTGGGACCGTAGTCCTTGAACAGCGAGGGTTGCAGCAACTGGTCCAGTGCCTGCGTGAGAGCCTCGCGGGGCACCGCAGAAGATGAAGAATGATCGGTTGGCATGGAATGGTCGATTTCGCGGAAGTCGCAGTGATCGTCCATTCTGACACCCGGCTCGCGCAGCATCGCAAGGGCACGCAGCGGCCTTGAACGCCGCATGCCCGATCGCATTTGCAGGACAATGGGCGCCGTGCCCAACCCTTATTCAGCTTCCCCATGAAACGACTCTGGCTCCTGTTCGCCCAAACCGTCACCGTGCTGGTGGCCGCCCTCTTCGTGGTGGCCACCCTGCAGCCGCAGTGGTTGGGGCGCTCCGCCTCCGTGGCCTCGGTGGTGCCGGTACTGGAAGCGCCCTTGATGGGTGCTGCCCCTGCCGCGGTGGAGGGTGCGTCGAGCTTTCGAAGTGCAGCGCGCGCAGCCTCGCCTGCGGTGGTGAGCATCAACACCAGCAAGGCGGCGGTCAGCGGCGCGCAAAGCGCTGACCCCTGGTTTCGCTTCTTTTTTGGCGATCAGGCACAGAGCCAGCCACAAACCGGACTGGGTTCGGGTGTCATCGTGAGCCCGGCGGGATATGTGTTGACCAACAATCACGTGATCGAGGAAGCGGACGAGATCGAGGTCATCCTCAACGACGGGCGCAAGAGCGTGGCCAAGGTGATCGGCACCGACCCCGAAACCGATCTCGCCATCCTGAAAATCGAGTTGGCCGACCTGCCCGTGATCACGTTGGGCAACTCCGATGCCCTGGAGATCGGCGACCAGGTGCTGGCCATCGGCAATCCGTTTGGCGTCGGACAGACCGTCACCAGCGGCATCGTCAGCGCGCTGGGCCGCACGCAGCTGGGCATCAACACCTTCGAGAACTTCATTCAGACCGATGCGGCCATCAACCCGGGCAATTCGGGCGGCGCACTGGTCGATGTCAATGGACATTTGATGGGCATCAACACCGCCATTTATTCGCGCTCAGGGGGCTCGATGGGCATCGGTTTTGCCATTCCCACCTCCACCGCACGCAATGTGCTGGACGCCATCGTGCGCGATGGCCAGGTCACACGCGGCTGGATCGGCGTGGAGCCGCAAGACCTCACGCCCGAACTGGCGGAGAGCTTCGGCCTCGCGCCAGGCGCTGGCGTGGTCATCACCGGCGTGCTGCAAAACGGTCCAGCCGCGCAAGCCGGCATTCGTCCGGGTGACGTGATCACCGCCGTAGGTGGCAAACCCGTGGCCACGGTGCCCCAGTTGCTGTCTGCTGTGGCTGCGCTCCAACCAGGCGTCCCGTCGCCGCTGGACGTAGCACGACGCGACGGCAAAATTCAGCTGCAGGTCACGCCGGGCCGGCGCAACATCACCCGCCAGGCGGCTGCGCGCTGAGCATTTGCGGGGCGTTTCAGGAAGCCGATTCCTTTTCAGCGGCTTCGGCCTCGCTGGGCGCCGAGGTCTTGATGAACCACTGCGAGCCCCAGATGCCGATTTCGTACAGGATGCACATGGGCACAGCGAGCGCCAGTTGTGAAATGACGTCCGGCGGTGTGACGATGGCCGCGATGACAAACGCCACAACGATGAAGTAACCGCGAAACTCCTTGAGTTTTTCCACGGTCACCATGTTCATCTTGACAAGCAACACCACCACAATGGGCACCTGGAAGGCCAAGCCGAAGGCAAGGTACAGCGAGAGGATGGCCTCCACGTACGACGCGATGTCGGGTGTGGCCGCCACGCTGGCCGGTGTGAACTGCTGGATGAAACCGAACATCTTGTCCAGCACGAAAAACTGCACGAAGGCGATACCGATGTAGGCCAACGCACTTCCGAGAACGATCAACGGGATGGCAAAGCGCTTTTCATGGCTGTACAAGCCCGGCGCCACAAAGGCCCAGACCTGGTACATCCACCACGGCAGCGAGAGCAGCAGCGCGGCCATGGCCAGCACCTTGATGGGCACAAAGAAAGGCGAGAAAACACCGACAGCGATCAACTTGGCATCGGGCGGCATGTGGGCACGGATCGGCACCGCAATCAGGTCGATCAACCCGCTGGGGCCGGGCCAGAAAGCCAGCAGGGCCATGCAGATCGCCAGACCGATCACGCCATAGAGCAGCCGATCCCGCAGCTCCATCAGGTGCTGCACGAACGGTTGTTCTGAACCGGCGAGTTCGTCGGTGGATTTTTCGGTGTCGGACATCAGCGGGGGGCGGAAGAGGAGCGGGGCCGGAAACGGGCCACGCGAGCCGCGCCGGATTGGGTGCGTGTCCGCACCCCGGTGCGGGCCTTGTACCACTGGGGCATGGCCTTCTGCTTGAGCCGCCAGTTCTTTTTGGGGTGTTTGTAAACAGGTGGGTCGAACGAGCCCAGTGTGTCACTGGAACTGTACGAGGATGAGCTTCCGTCCAGCCCTGCGGTGGCGTCGGACCACGACTTTTCGAAATCGCTGGCCCCGCTCTGGACCGATTGCTCCACGTCGCGCGCAGCGCTCGTCACCGAGTCCTTCATCTTCTTGAGCTCTTCGAGCTCCATGGAGCGACTGACCTCGGACTTCACGTCAGCCACATAGCGCTGCGCCTTGCCCAGCAGGGCACCCACCGTGCGAGCCACACGCGGCAGCTTCTCGGGGCCGATGACGATCAACGCCACAGCCCCGATGAGGGCGAGTTTGGAAATGCCCAAATCAATCATGTGTCGGCCATCCTGCGGGCGGTTCGGGCTCTGAAAGAGCCTGGGGGTGGGCGCTCAGGCAGCGAATGGAGTCACCGCAGCGCTCGGGGGAGATCAGTTTTTTTGCTTGGCTTCAACGTCGATGGCGTTTTTGTCGGCGCGGGTTTCCTGGGTCACCTGACCGGCCGGGGCCGATGCGGTGTCAGCGGGATTTTGACCGCCCTCCTTGATGCCGTCCTTGAAGCCCTTGACGGCGCCGCCCAGATCAGAGCCGATGTTCTTGAGCTTCTTGGTACCGAACACCATCACCACGATGAGCAGCACGATGAGCCAATGCCAGATTGAAAACGAACCCATGGTTTACTCCAGATATTGAGGTGTCGCGCAGTGCGCTGTGGGTGGGATTCTAAGCCCGTGCAGTAGTTCAAGCCCGTTGGGCAGGCAATTCCAGCACGGTCGCCGTGGCGCGTCGAGCCAGCAGTGGCCGAATCAGCCGCGCAACCAGGGCCTGGGGCCGCCCATCACGTGCACATGCAGGTGGTGAACCTCTTGCCCGCCTTCGGTGCCGGTGTTGCACACCATGCGAAAACCACCCTCGGGATACGGGTTGCAACCCTGCTCTGCGGCCAGCTTGGGCGCGAGCACCATCAATCGGCCCATGAGCCGCTCGTGTTCAGTTCCGAGATGCGCCATGGACGCAATATGCAGCTTGGGCACCAGTAAAAAGTGCACTGGCGCCCAAGGGTGGATGTCGTGAAAGGCGAAGAGGCCGTCGTCCTCGTATACCTTCTTCGACGGAATCTGGCCAGAGATGATCTTGCAGAAGATGCAGTTGGGGTCGTGTGCGGTCATGTCGGAAGCAGGAAGAAGTTCAATCGGGCATGGCCTGGTTGGCGTTCATCCGCACCATGCCCTTGACGATGCGGTAGAGGAACCAGATGGAAATGACGGCCCACGCGATGGCTCCAGGCAAATACAACAGCAGGAACAGCGGGAAAGTCACGACGTAGAGCACGCCAGCCCAGATGACTGTGCGGATACGCCAGGAAAAATGGCTCGCTTGCCAAGTTCCCTCTGCATCGCCCTTCTTCACAAGGTCGATGATCAGGGCCACGATCAGCAGCCCCGCGCCGACCTGCGCTCCAGGCACCACAGCGGCCACCGCTACGATCAGGTGCATCAGGTAGCTCACCCAGCCCACCGTCTTGAGGGACTGGGCCCGTTCATTGTCAACCGGTTCAACGTCGATGATGTCGCTCATGGCAATGTCCTTTCAGTGGGCGTCGGGCTCGGTACCGGCCTCGCGCGCGAGCACCTTGCGCATGGCCTTTTCTTCCAGGCCGCTCAGGCCTTCGCGGCGCACCAGCTCGGCCACCACATCGGCCGGGCCCATGTTGTAGTGCGCAAGCGCAATCATGCAGTGGAACCAGAGGTCGGCCGTTTCGTTCACCAGCTTTTGTGGGTCGCCCCCGTGGTCCAGGTCCTTGGCCGCCATGACGGCTTCGGTGGCTTCTTCGCCGATCTTTTTGAGAAAGCTGTCCGGCCCTTTGTGCAGCAGCCGGGCCACATAGCTCTTCTCGGGATCGCCGCCGTTGGCCGGCTTGCGGCTTTCGATCACGGCGGCCAGGCGGGCCAGGTCATCGGTAGGGTTCATGCTGGGTTCACTTGTAGATCGATTCGGGGTCTTTCAGCACGGGCTCGACGGCATTCCATCGGCCATCGGTGAGGCTCTGAAAGAAACAACTGTGGCGCCCGGTGTGGCAGGCAATGCCCGGCTCGTGTCCGAGCTGGGTGACCTTGAGCAGCACCACGTCGTTGTCGCAGTCCATGCGGATGTCGTGCACCGTCTGAACGTGGCCCGACTCCTCGCCCTTGAACCACAGCTTGTTGCGCGAGCGGCTGAAATACACCGCGCGCCCAAGCTCCGCAGTCTTCTGCAGTGCCTCGCGGTTCATCCACGCAAACATGAGCACATCGCCCGTGGCCGCCTCTTGCGCGATCACGGGTACCAGGCCCTGCGCATCCCATTTCACATCGTCCAACCAGTTCATCGGGGGAATCTACCATGGGCATTTGACCGCCCATGTGCCAGCGCGCGCAAAGCCGCTACGATGGGGCCGGTTCTGACAAGACCGATGCCCACCGATCACTTGCCACTGCGCTGCC
>NZ_JALHLX010000072.1 GCF_022844385.1 Hydrogenophaga sp.
GCACTGGCGCTGTGGTGCGGGGCGCAGGTGGGCCGCTGGCCCCAGCGCGCCAGATCAAACCGCCCGGCCAGCGACGCCACCGCCGCCGACTCCAGCGCCTCCAGCGTGCTCATGGGCGGCAACAGGCCCGCAAAACGATGGGCGAGCATGGACTTGCCGGAGCCCGGCGGGCCGGCCATCAGCACACTGTGTCCTCCGGCGGCCGCGATCTCCAGCGCACGGCGGGCGGCGCTCTGGCCTTTCACATCCGCCAGATCGGCCAGCGGCGGTGCCTCCCCGATCGTGTGCGCCGTGAGCCGCGCCCAGCCGCCATCGTCGGGCGGCTCGCCTGCGGCCGCGCTCTCGGGCAGGAAGCGGGCAATCACATCGAGCAGATGGCGCGCCCGGTAGACCCGGGCCTGCGGGACCAGCGCGGCCTCTTCGGCGCTGCCCGGCGGCAGCACGAGCCGGGCGTTGGTGGCGTCAGGGCCGGCGTCGCGGTGCAACGCCAGGCTCATGGCCAGTGCGCCGCGCACCGGGCGCAGTTCACCACCCAGGGAGAGCTCTCCGGCAAACTCCCAGTCCGCCAGACGCACGGAGCTGATCTGCCCGCTGGCCGCCAGGATGCCCAAGGCGATCGGCAAATCGAAGCGGCCGGAATCCTTGGGCAGGTCGGCCGGGGCCAGGTTGACCGTGATTTTCTTGTTCGACGGAAATTCCAGCCCCGCGTTGGCAATGGCCGAACGCACGCGCTCGCGAGCCTCTTTCACTTCGGTGTCGGCCAGCCCCACCAGGGTGAAGCTGGGCAGGCCATTGGCCAGATGGACTTCGACCTGCACCGGCCGCGCGTCCAGACCGAGCAGCGCGCGGCTGCGCACCAAAGACAGACCCATGGTGATTTTCTCCCTGTTTCGGTGCACTTCCCGTTGAATCGGAGCTCAGATCCCGGTCGATCTCATTGATCGCACGCATTTGGTGCGATCCGGCTGCAGATCGGGGAGCTGGACGCATGTTGGCGGTGCTGGTTCCCTTTTGGGGGGCTTGCTCAAGACCTGACGGCGCCGCCGCGAGCACTGTAGCGGCCGCGCGCAGGCTGAACCCCACCGGGTACGGGGTGCATGGGTTGGCATATTCCCTGCTAAGCCTTGTAAGCGATTGATTCGAAGCGTGGTTTCCATGCGGCAGTCAGCTCAACGCGATCGGTTTGCCCTCGGGCAGACGTATTCGTTTCACCCCTCGGTGTCGGCCTCACGGTCTCATCACCCTCCTGTTCAAGAAGAGGAATAGCAGCATGAAAATGGTTTCAGCCATCATCAAGCCGTTCAAACTGGACGAAGTGCGTGAAGCACTCTCCGGCATGGGCGTGCAAGGCATCACCGTGACCGAAGTCAAGGGCTTCGGCCGCCAGAAGGGCCACACCGAGCTGTACCGCGGCGCGGAATACGTGGTCGACTTCCTGCCCAAGGTCAAGATCGAAGCGGCCGTCTCCGACGACCTCGTCGATCGCGTGATCGAAGCCATCGAAGGTGCGGCACGCACCGGCAAGATCGGCGACGGCAAGATTTTCGTCACCTCGCTCGAACAGGTGGTTCGCATCCGCACCGGCGAGACCGGCAAAGAAGCGCTCTGATCATCGCCACTGAACAAGAAAGATCACAGACATGAAAAAACTGATTGTTACCCTGCTGCTGGGCGCCGGCCTGGCCTTTGCAGGCCTGAGCGCCACCGCGCAGACCACGACCGAAGCGCCTCCCGCTGCCGCCGCAGCGCCGGCTGCCGATGCACCCGCTGCCGCCCCTGCGGCTGTAGAAGCCCCAGCCGCTGCCACCGCCGCCCCGGCCGAGGCAGCGCCTGCTGCGCCCGCTGAAGAAGCGGTCAAGGAAACCATGGACAAGGGCGACGTGGCCTGGATGATGGTGGCCACCATCCTCGTGGTGCTCATGGTCGTGCCCGGCCTGGCCCTGTTCTACGGCGGCCTGGTCCGCAGCAAGAACATGCTGTCCGTGCTCATGCAGGTGATGGTGGTGTTCTCGCTGATCGTCGTGCTGTGGGCCGTGTACGGCTACAGCCTGGCGTTCGGCGGTGAAGGCCTGATCGTCGCCAACCTCGACAAAGTCTTCCTGATGGGCATCACGCCCGCCACGATGGCGGCCACCTTCACCCCTGGCGTGGTGATTCCCGAGCTGATCTTCGTTGCCTTCCAGGCCACGTTCGCCGGCATCACCTGTGCGCTGATCGTGGGCTCGTTCGCCGAGCGCATGAAGTTCAGCGCCGTGCTGCTGTTCTGCGCCCTGTGGTTCACCTTCAGCTACATCCCGATCGCCCACATGGTCTGGGGTGCCGGTGGTTACTTGTTCGACAAGGGCGCGCTGGACTTCGCTGGCGGCACCGTGGTGCACATCAACGCAGCCATCGCCGGCCTGGTGGGTGCCTACATGCTGGGCAAGCGCATCGGCTACGGCAAGGAATCCATGGCGCCTCACAGCCTGACGCTGACCATGGTCGGTGCCTCGCTGCTGTGGGTGGGCTGGTTCGGCTTCAACGCCGGCTCCAACCTGGAAGCCAACGGCGGCGCAGGTCTGGCCTTCATCAACACCCTGCTGGCCACGGCCGCCGCAGTGCTGGCCTGGTGCGTGGGTGAAGCGCTGACCAAAGGCAAGGCCTCGATGCTGGGCGCTGCGTCCGGTGCCGTGGCTGGTCTGGTTGCCATCACCCCCGCTTGCGGCTCGGTGGGCCCCATGGGCGGCATCATCATCGGCCTGATCTCCGGCTTCCTGTGCCTGTGGGGTGTGTCCGGTCTCAAGAAGATGCTGGGCGCTGACGACTCGCTGGACGTGTTCGGTGTGCACGGCGTGGGCGGCATCGTGGGCGCACTGCTCACCGGTGTGTTCTCGGCCGGTTCGCTGGGCGGCATCAAGGGCGACGACTACTCCATTGCCAGCCAGATGGTGGTGCAGGCCGAAGGCGTGCTGATCACCCTGGTGTGGTCGGGTGTGGTGGCCTTCATCTGCTACAAGATTGTCGACATGATGGTCGGTTTGCGCGTCTCGGAAGAAGCCGAACGCGAAGGTCTGGACATCACCGCCCACGGCGAAACAGCCTACAACCGCTGAACCCCGCCTGAGGAATCCGAACCCGCGTGGCCGCCCGGCCCGCGGGTTTTTTTGCGTCCTCTGAGTTCTTTATAGTTACTGCGTTTTCAACGCAACAAACAGGAGGAACCCATGACCCGCGCCGATCTGTCCCGCATCCTGATGGCCTTGTGTGCCGCTTCTGCGCTCTGTGCCCATGCCGCCGAGCCAACCAAGTCGGGCGCCCAGCGCAAGCCGACCTCGGTGACGTTTCACAAGGCCCCTTCCGAAGAAAGCCCGGCGGCGCGGGAGAAGCGCCTCAAGCGCGAATGCAAGGGTCGGGCGAATGCAGGCATGTGCCTGGGCTACACAAGATAAACAGGGCCCCCACGCTCCGCCGTTGCACGGGTCGCTCCCCTCCCGGGGGGCTGATCCGGCTTGGGGCGGCCCGGCGCCGGATCTCGATTCATTTGCAGCCCGCCGTGCAAAAAAATCAAAGTGCGGCGAGGCCCCGGCGACTACCATCGATCGGATGCAAGCCAGCACCACCGACCATCCAAGCCACCTGATCGACCAGATCCTGCAAGCCAGCGCCGAGCGCCAGCCCCTGCGCACCGTCGGCGGCAACACCAAGTCCTTCCTCGGCACGCCCACAACGGGCACCGAACTCGCCACCACCGACTGGTCAGGCATCGTGAGCTACGAGCCCACCGAACTCGTGATCACAGCGAAAGCAGGTACACCGCTGGCCGAGGTCGAGGCGCTGCTGGCCGGGCAGGGCCAATGTTTCCCGTTTGAACCCCCTCGCTTCGGCCCGGGCGGCACCGTGGGCGGCATGGTGGCGTCCGGTCTGGCCGGGCCGGCGCGGGCCACGGCCGGCTCTGTGCGCGACTTTGTGCTGGGCGCACGCTTCATCAACGGGCGCGGCGAGTTGCTGACCTTCGGTGGTCAGGTGATGAAGAACGTGGCGGGCTACGACGTCAGCCGCGTGATGGCGGGGTCGATGGGCACACTGGGTGTGATCAGCGAGGTGAGCCTGAAGGTGCTGCCGGTGGCGCTGAGTGAGGCCACGCTGGTGTTTTCTCTCGGTCAACACGATGCGTTGGAGCAACTGCACCGTTGGGGCGGCCAGCCGCTGCCGATCAACGCCAGCTGTTGGGTGAAAGACGACACGCAGGCGGACGCCCCGGATCTGTTGTTCGTGCGCCTGCGCGGCGCGGTGGCGGCGGTAGAAGCCGCTTGCGAGCGGATGGCTCGCGAGGCCGGCGGTACCCGCATGGACAACGCGCAGGCCGGGCCCGACTGGGACGCCTGCCGCGACCAGCGCCTGCCTTTTTTCACCGCGCCATCGCCCGGGCTGTGTCTGTGGCGCCTGTCGGTGCCGCAGACCGCGCCGGTGATCGCGTTGCCTTACCCACAGTTCATCGAATGGCAGGGTGCTCAGCGCTGGCTGTGGGCGCCGGCTTCGGCCGCTGACGCGCTTCGCGCAGCCGCCAGCGCGGTCAACGGACACGCCACCCTGTTTCGTGCTGGCGCCGATGGCGCGCCAGGTGTGCCACGCTTCCAGAACCAGAGCGCTGCACTGCAAAGCATCCAGGCCCGCTTGCTCGAATCGTTCGACCCCGCAGGCATCTTCAATCCCCACCGGATGGGCTGACTTCACATGCAAACCCAGCTCTCCCCCGAATACCAGGCCCGCGCCGACGGCCGCGCGGCCGAGGCCATCCTGCGCAAGTGCGTGCACTGCGGTTTCTGCACTGCCACCTGCCCCACCTACCAGCTGCTCGGTGACGAGCTCGACGGCCCGCGCGGGCGCATCTACCTGATGAAGCAGGTGCTTGAAGGCGCCGAGCCCACGCGCAAGACGCAGATGCACCTCGACCGGTGCCTGACCTGCCGCAACTGCGAAACCACCTGCCCCAGCGGGGTGGACTACGGCCACCTGATCGACATCGGCCGCAAGCTGGTGGACGAAAAAGTGCCGCGCCCGGCGGCCGAGAAGGCCGTGCGCTGGCTGCTCAAGGAAGGCCTGCCTTCCCCGCTGTTTGGCCCGGCCATGAAGCTGGGTCAGCTGGTTCGTCCGCTGTTGCCAGCCTCGTTGCAGAACAAGGTGCCTGCACCACGCGCCGCCGGCCGCTTGCCCACCCGCACCCACGCGCGCCGCGTGTTGCTGCTGGCGGGCTGCGTGCAGCCGGCCATGATGCCCGGCATCCACGCCGCCACGGCGCGCGTACTCGACGCTGCCGGCATCCAGGGCGTGCTGGCGCCCGCTGCGGGCTGCTGCGGCGCGGTGAAGTTCCACCTCAACGACCAGGATGGCGGCATGGCGCAGATGCGCGCCAACATCGATGCCTGGTGGCCATTGGTTGATGGACCGGACGCGGTCGAGGCCATCGTGATGAACGCCTCGGGCTGCGGTGTCACGGTCAAGGAATACGGCCACATCCTGAAAGACGACCCGGCCTATGCCGGGAAGGCCGCGCGCATCAGCGAGCTCACGCAAGACCTCAGCGAGTTGCTGCCCGCGCTCGTGCCAGCGCTGCGCCCCTTGTTGAAACAGAAGCCGGACGCATCGCGCGTGATCGCTTTCCACCCGCCCTGCACCCTGCAACACGGGCAACAACTCAAGGGCGGTGTGGAGCACCACCTGGCTGCGCTCGGCTTCACGGTGCAGGTGGCCAAGACCGAGGCGCACCTGTGTTGCGGCTCGGCCGGCACCTACTCGGTGCTCAACCCGGAGCTGGCCTACCAGCTGCGCGACCGCAAGCTCGGCCACCTGGGCGAACTGCAGCCCAGCGTGATCACCAGCGCCAACATCGGCTGCATCACGCACCTGCAAAGCGGCACCACCACACCGGTGCGTCACTGGGTGGAAGTGCTGGACGACGCACTGTCCACCTGAGCCCACCCACACCGTGATCCCAGCGCTGGCCACCCTGCTCGTGTTTCAGCTGCTGGGCGAGGCGCTGGTGCTCGCCACAGGCGCGCCCATGCCCGGCCCGGTGGTCGGCCTGGCCCTGCTCCTGTTGACACTGGTGTTGCGGCCCTCGGTGCTGGGCGCCATCAAGCCCACCGCGCAAACGCTGCTGCAGCACCTCTCGCTGCTGTTCGTGCCGGCCGGGGTGGGCGTCATGCTGCACCTGCAACGCCTGGGCAATGAAGCCCTGGCGATCGGGGTGGCTCTCGTGGTGAGCACGCTGGTGGGGCTGGCCAGCGCGGCGCTCACCATGACGTGGTTGATGAAACGAACGCAGCCATGAACCCGGCCATACCCCTGCCCGGCGCACTCGCCGACATCTGGGTCTACCTGGCGGCCACACCGCTGTTGGGCCTCACGCTCACGCTGCTGGTCTACCACGGTGCTTTTCTGCTCTACCAGCGAACGGCCTTCAATCCGCTGGCCAACCCGGTCGCCCTGTCGGTGCTGGTGCTGGCCTCGGTGCTCTGGGCCACCGGCACGCCTTACGCCACCTATTTCGAGGGTGCGCAGTTCGTTCATTTCCTGCTCGGACCGGCCACGGTGGCGTTGGCCATTCCGCTGTTCGAGCAGCTTGCCCGCCTGAAGCGCCTGTGGCTGCCCATCGCCGGGGCCATGGTGGTGGGCACGCTGGCGGCCACCACCACCGCCATCGGCGTGGGCTGGGCGCTCGGTGCGTCCAAGGCCACATTGGCTTCGCTGGCGCCCAAATCGGTCACCAGCCCAGTGGCCATGGGCATTGCCGAAAAGATTGGTGGCATTCCCTCGCTCACCGCCGTGCTGGTGGTGGCCACCGGCATCCTCGGTGCCGCCAGCGCACGCTTTCTGTTCGATGCCTTGCGCATCAAGGACCCGGTGGTGCGCGGCTTCGCGCTGGGCACCGCGGCCCACGGCATCGGCACCGCGCGGGCGTTCCAGGTCAGCGAAGAGATGGGCGCCTTCGCCGGTCTGGCAATGGGCTTGTCCGCGCTGTTCAGCGCGGTGGCGCTGCCGCTGGTGGCGGGGCTGCTGCTGCGCTGGGTCTGACGACCGCCGCGCTCATTCGTTGAGCAGGGTCTCGACGATCGCACCGCTGTAACGGCTGGCCACCTCGCGCAGGAAGCGCGGAAAGTCAACGTGCGCCACGTCGTCTGCGCGGTCGGAGATCGTGCGCACCACAGCCAGAGGCACGCGGTAGTCGTGACACACCTGCGCAAACGCTGCACCTTCCATCTCCACCGCCAGCGCGTCGGGCAGTTCCTGGCGAAGCGCCTCGCTCTCGGCCGTGGTGGACACGAAACGGTCGCCACTGATCAGCAGGCCTTGGTGGCACCGGGGCGCGTGCAGACCGAATGCGTTGCGCACTTCGTCGGGCAACTGAGCGGGCAAGGACCGCAGCACATCCTCGCTGGCACGGACCAGATGGGCCGTGAGCGCCGCATGGGCGTCGAAGGTGGCGCGGCCATAGCCAGGCACCACATGCCGTACAAAGAGCGGGGAGGCGTCCATGTCGTGCTGCAGGAAATGCCGCGCCACCACCACATCGCCCACGTTGACGCCGGGACTCAGCCCACCGGCCACGCCGGTGAACACGATGCGCTGCACGCCGAAGCGTTCGATGAGGGCGGTGGCGGTGGTGGCCGCAGCGACCTTGCCAATGCCGGAGAGCACGGCCACCACGTCGTGGCCATGCAGGTGGCCGCGCCAGAAAGTTCGTCCACCCACGACCTGCGCCTGCTCGTCCGGCATCAATGCCAGCACGGCGGCCAGCTCTTCGTGCAGCGCACTGACGATGGCGGTGGGGCCTCCCACTATTTTTTGTCGCGCAGCTCGCGGCGCAGGATCTTGCCGACCGGTGTCTTGGGCAGCTCGGTGCGGAACTCCACCACCTTGGGCTGCTTGTAGCCGGTGAGGTTGGTCTTGCAGTAGTCGCGCACCTGGGCCTCGGTCAGGGTCTCGTCTTTCTTCACGATCACGAGCTTGACCGCTTCGCCCGACTTGTCGTCGGGCACGCCGACCACGGCGCACTCCATCACCCCGGGCAGCTGGGACACCACGTCTTCCACCTCGTTGGGGTACACGTTGAAGCCGCTGACCAGCACCATGTCCTTCTTGCGGTCGACGATCTTGAAGTAGCCCCGCTCGTCCATCACACCCACGTCGCCGGTCTTGAAGTAGCCGTCCGGCGTCATGACCTTGGCGGTCTCGTCGGGTCGCTGCCAGTAACCCGCCATCACCTGCGGGCCCTTGATGGCGATCTCGCCGGGCTGGCCCAAGGGTACTTCGACGCCGTCGTCGTCCAGGCACTTCATCCAAGTGTTGGGCAAGGGCAGGCCGATGGTGCCGCTGAAGGCGGTGCTGGTGGTCGGGTTGCAGGTGGCCGAGGGGCTGGTCTCGGACAGGCCGTAGCCCTCGCAGATCGGGCAGCCGGTCTTCTCCAGCCAGAGTTTGGCCACGGCGCTTTGCACCGCCATGCCGCCGCCCACCGAGACCTTGAGGTTGCTCCAGTTCACGGTGTTGAACTCGGGGTGGTTGGCCAGACCGTTGAACAAGGTGTTGACCGCGGGAAAGCTGTGGAAGGTGTGCTTGCCCAGCTCTTTCAACACCGCGGGCAGGTCGCGCGGGTTGGGGATCAGGATGTTCAGGGCACCGGTGCGCATGCCCAGCATCATGTTCACCGTGAACGCGAAGATGTGATACAGCGGCAAGGCGCACACGCTGGTGGGCTGCTCGTTCCCGGGCACGCGGCTCATCGCCGGCTCGTTCCAGGCGTCGGACTGCAACAGGTTGGCGATCACGTTGCGGTGCAGGAGCACGGCTCCCTTGCTCACGCCGGTGGTGCCGCCGGTGTACTGCAGCACGGCCATGTCATCAGGCTTGATGTCGGGACGCTTGAGCGTGCCGCGCGTGCCCCTGGCAATGGCGTCGTTGAATCGCACGGCCTGCGGCAAGCTGAAGGCAGGCACCATCTTTTTGACGTTGCGCACCACGTAGTTCACCACGGCCCCCTTGAGCAGGCCGAGCTGGTCACCCATGGACGTGAGCACCACGTGTTTCACCGGCGTGCTGGCAATGCACTGCTGCAAGGTGCCGGCGAAGTTCTCGATGATCACGATGGCCTTCGCACCCGAGTCCTTGAGCTGGTGTTCCAGTTCACGCGGTGTGTACAGCGGATTCACATTCACAACCACCAGGCCTGCACGCAGGATGCCGGCCACCGCCACCGGGTACTGCGGCACGTTGGGCATCATGATCGCCACGCGGTCGCCCTTGACCAGACCCAGGCCCTGCAGGTAGGCCGCAAACGCCAGCGACAGGCTGTCGGTCTGCGCAAACGTGATCTGCTTGCCCATGAAGCTGTAGGCTGGCCGGCTCGCAAACTTGCCGAAGCTCTCTTCCAGGAGGTGCACCAGCGAGCTGTACTGCGCCACGTCGATGTCGGCGGGCACACCGGGTGAATACGAGCCCAGCCAGGGACGGTCGGCCGTTGATGCGGTCATGCGTGATCTCCAGAACTTGGTATTGAAGGCAACCCGATATTGTCGGGCTGCGGGTGGCGGCGAGACCTCGTGTTTTTCCCTTACGACTTTCTGACGACTCTCCGCAGAGTCGCATGAAACGCAGAGGGCTTGCTACAAAAATCAAGGGGGCGGGTGTTTCCACCCTCCCCCTTCTTTGAGTTCATCGGAAGATCTTCCGCCGGGCCGCGCCAAGGAAGATCAGTCCCCTTGGAGGGCAGCGACCCGCGCAGCGGCGGAACGTGGGGGCACGGTTATTCGATGGCCTTGGTCATGTCTTCGACGACCTTTTTCGCGTCGCCAAAGACCATCATGGTCTTGTCCATGTAGAACAGTTCGTTGTCCAGACCGGCATAACCGGCGGCCATGGAGCGCTTGTTCACGATCACGGTCTTGGCCTTGTAGGCTTCCAGGATCGGCATGCCGTAAATCGCGCTGCCCTTCTGCAAGGCGGCCGGGTTCACCACGTCGTTGGCACCCAGGATGATGGCCACGTCGGCCTGGCCGAATTCGCCGTTGATGTCTTCCATCTCGAACACCTGGTCGTAAGGCACCTCGGCCTCGGCCAGCAACACGTTCATGTGGCCCGGCATGCGCCCGGCCACCGGGTGGATGGCGTACTTCACGGTGATGCCCTTTTCGGTGAGCTTGTGGGCCAGCTCTTTCACGGCGTGCTGCGCGCGTGCCACGGCCAGGCCGTAGCCGGGCACGATCACCACGGTCTCGGCGTTGCCCAGCACAAAGGCCGCGTCGTCCGCACTGCCGCTCTTGACCGGTCGCGCTTCGGCCTTGGCGCCGCCCGCCGTGGTGGCCTCGCCGCCGAAGCCGCCCAGGATCACGTTGAAGAACGAGCGGTTCATCGCCTTGCACATGATGTAGCTCAGGATCGCGCCCGACGAACCCACCAGGGAGCCGGCAATGATCAGCATGGAGTTGTTCAGGCTGAAGCCGATGCCGGCCGCGGCCCAGCCCGAGTAGCTGTTGAGCATGGACACCACCACCGGCATGTCGGCGCCACCGATGGGGATGATGATCAACACGCCGAGCACGAACGAGAGCGCGATCATCAAGAAGAACGCGGGCCAGTTTTCGGTGAAGGCGAAGAACACACCCAGCCCCACGGTGGCGAGGCCCAGCACGAGGTTGATCATGTGCTGGCCGGAGAACGTGACCGGTGCGCCCTGGAACAGTCGGAACTTGTACTTGCCGGATAGCTTGCCGAAGGCGATGACCGAACCGCTGAAGGTGATGGCTCCGATGGCCGCACCCAGGAAGAGCTCGATCTTGTTGCCAAAGGGGATGGGCACACCTTTGGCGACGATGCCGAAGGCGTAGGGCTCGGCCACCACCGCCACCGCGATGCAGACGGCGGCCAGGCCGATCATGCTGTGCATGAAAGCCACCAGCTCGGGCATCTTGGTCATCTCGACCCGGTTGGCCATAATGGCGCCTGCGCCACCACCGACCACCAGACCCACCAGCACCCAGACCATGCCTTCGGCCTTGCCGCCGGAGAGCTCGACGATGAGCGCGGCGGTGGTGAGGATGGCAATCGCCATGCCGGTCATGCCGAAGACGTTGCCACGGATGGACGTGGTCGGATGGCTCAGGCCTTTGAGAGCCTGGATGAAACAGATGCTGGCCACCAGGTACAGCAGCGTGACGAGATTCATGCTCATTTAGAGGCTCCCTCGGACGCCACCGGCGCCTTGCGCTCTTTCTTCTTGAACATCTCCAACATGCGCCGAGTCACGAGGAAGCCGCCAAAGACGTTGACGGCAGCCAGTGCCACCGCCAGCACGCCCATGGTCTTGCCCAGGTTGGTTTCGGTCAGCGCTGCGGCCAGCATGGCGCCGACGATCACGATGGCCGAGATGGCATTGGTCACAGCCATCAACGGCGTGTGCAGCGCGGGCGTGACGTTCCACACCACGTGGTAACCCACGTAGATGGCCAGCACGAAGATGATGAGGTTGAGAACGGTGGGGGATACGGCTTCCATGGTCTTGTCCTTGGTGTCTCGTTCAGCTCTTGCGTTTCACTTCACCGCCCTGCGCCATCAGGCAGGCCGCGACGATGTCGTCTTCCATGTCCACGTGCAGCGCGCCGTCCTTGTTGACGATGAGCTTGAGGAAGTCGAGCACGTTGCGCGCGTACAGCGCCGAGGCGTCGGCGCCCACCATGGCCGCGAGGTTGGTCTCGCCGACGATGGTCACGCCGTGCTTGACCACCGTGCGGTCGGTCTCGGTGATCGGGCAGTTGCCGCCCACGCCGTTGGCACCCTTGCCGGCGGCGATGTCCACGATCACGCTGCCCGGCTTCATGGACTTGACCATGTCTTCGGTGACGAGGACCGGCGCGGCGCGCCCTGGGATGAGTGCGGTTGAGATCACCACATCGGCCAGCGCGACGCGTTTGGCCACCTCTGCCTTCTGGCGCTCCAGCCAGCTCGGCGGCATGGGGCGGGCGTAACCGCCCACGCCTTCGGCAGCTTCTTTCTCTTCAGCGGTTTCGTAGGGTACGTCGATGAACTTGCCGCCCAGCGATTCGACCTGCTCTTTTACGCTCGGGCGTACGTCGGAGGCTTCGATCACAGCACCCAGGCGCTTGGCTGTGGCGATCGCCTGCAGGCCCGCCACGCCCACGCCCAGAATGACCACGCGCGCGGCCTTGACCGTGCCGGCTGCCGTCATGAGCATGGGAAAGAAGCGCTGGTAGTGGTGCACCGCGAGCATCACGGCCTTGTAGCCGGCAATGTTGGCCTGCGAGGACAACACGTCCATGCTCTGCGCGCGGGTGGTGCGCGGTGCGGCCTCGAGCGCAAAGGCGGTGAGGCCGGCACGAGCCATGCGCTGCAGGCCTTCGGCATCAAAGGGATTGAGCATGCCGACCACGGTGGCGCCGGGCTTCATCTGGGCCAGCTCGTTGTCGAACGGGGTTCGCACCTTGAGCACAAGGTCGGCACCCAGAGCCCCTGCCGCATCGGTGATTTCCGCGCCCACCGCGGTGTAGGCCGCGTCGGTCACGCTGGCGGCCAGGCCGGCCCCGGACTGCACGCGCACCGTGTGCCCTTGCGCCACGTATTTTTTGGCCGTCTCGGGCGTGACGGCCACTCGGGTTTCGCCCACTGTGGTCTCAGTGGGTACGCCAATCATCATGAACGTCTCCTCGCTCGCGGGTTGGGGAATCAGCGGCCGAGCTTAACTGAAAGTGTTGATTCGTCCTGTCTCTCCCGGGCAAGCCCGCGGGCAGGGGCTTGGGGATAATCGGCGCATGCCCAACCGATGGAAACCCAGTGTCACCGTGGCCGCCGTCATCGAGCGCGACGGCCAGTACCTGCTGATCGAAGAGCACACACCGGAAGGTCTGCGGCTGAACAACCCGGCCGGCCACCTCGACCCAGGCGAAAGTCCAGCCCAAGGGGTGGTGCGTGAAACGCTGGAAGAAACCACCCACCGCTTCACCCCCACGGCGCTGGTGGGTGTGTACCTCTCGCGTTTTCAACGCGCAGGCCAGACACCCGCCGACGACGAGGACATCACCTACCTGAGGTTTGCCTTCTGCGGCGAGCTGGGGGAGGCGGTGGCGGGGCTGAGCCTGGACACCGGCATCGTCCGCACACTGTGGCTCACACCCGACGAGATCCGTGCCAGCGCCGCGCGCCACCGAAGCCCGCTGGTGTTGCGCTGCATGGAAGACCACATCGCTGGCCAGCGGTATCCGCTGGACCTGGTGCAGACCGATCTTTCGGTCGTGCACGACAAACCGCGGCGCTGAACACCCCACCGTGACAGATGGCGCGGTTCTGCATCGCGCGCCATCCAACATACTGCCTGCGGGGTATGGGCGAAGGGCTCTCCAAAAAATAGCATCGGGTCCGTACTTCCAATGGTCAGGTGAGCGCTCGTCCGGGGCCACCCTGGCTGCCCCCTACCCGATGACCACCCCCACCAAACCCCGCGTCCTGTGTGTGGACGATGAGCCCGGCGTTCTGCGCTCGCTGGAGGCCCTGCTGCGCGGCCGCTTTGACGTGTCGTCAGCCGCCAGCGCCCGTGAAGGCCTGGCGTTGATGCACAACAGTGCATTCGACGTTGTGATCAGCGACCAGCGCATGCCGGGCATGTCCGGCACCGAGTTCCTTGAACAGGTCAAGGAGATGTCGCCCCAGACCATGCGCCTGCTGCTCACCGGCCACGCGGAGGTCACCGACGTGCTGCAATCGGTCAACGACAGCGAGGTATTTCGCTATATCCACAAGCCCTGGGACAACCAGCACCTGGTGGACATGGTGACCTACGCCGCCACCGTGGCCCGGGACGTCCTGCTGCAACGGCCGGCCAACCACCAGGCCAACCCGGCGGACGAGGCGCTGGCCGATCCGGACCACCGCTTTGGAAGCGACATTGAAGCCGTGCTCCTGATGGACGAAGACCCCACCACCGAGCGCCAGCTGCGCACGGTTCTGGGCGAGGACATGCTGCTGCTGTGGGCGCGCGGCCCGGGCGAGGCAGTGAGCCTCATGCAACGCCACAAAGTGGCCGTGATGGTGGCCGACGCCCAGGCGGGCAACGGTGCCACCCTGGATCTCATCCGGGCCGTGAAGCGCAGCAGCCCCAACATCGTGGCCGTGGTCTACGCCGCCAACTGCGACAGCGCCACCATCGGCCGCCTGATCAACGACGGCCAGATCTTCCGCTTCATCTCGAAACCCGCCGGGCTGACCGGCCTTGGCCGGACCATCCAGGCCGCCTTGAGCAAGCACCGCCAGTTCATGGAGCAGCCGGCCAGCATCGCGCGCCACGCGCTCGACATTTCCCGCCTGGCGGCCCGCGCACGCTCCCGTCACGATCCCGTGGACGCCGCGCAGTCCGATGCCCCGGGCGCGATGGTGCACGCAGAAAATACACCGCGGATGCCGTCCAGCCTGCCCCAGGCCCCGCGCTCGGGAATGGGCTGGCTCAAGCGCCTGTTCAGCCGGGTCTGAACCCGCTTCGGCACGCGCAGTGGTCGCTTTGGCATACAGTTGAGCGGCCCCAACTCCCCGCTCAGCGCCCATGAATCTGCCCCTTCCCGCGGCCATTGGCCCTTCAAGCCCGGGCGCCCTGCCCCCCGACGATGCGCTGCGCGAGGAGCTGCACAACGAGGTGCACGCGCGGCCCTCGGCCCGCATCCACCTGCCTGCGCTGATCGTCTTCGTGGCGGTGCTCAACGAGGGTGTGAGCCGTGAAGAGGAATGGGCCCACCTCAAACAATTGCCGGGGCAGGACGACCTGACGCCGGACCAGCTCAAGGGCAACTTCCTGCGCCTGCGCCTGAACGAGCACACCTTGAAGTGGGAGCGCCACACCGAGTTCACGCGCTACTCCATCGTGCAGCACCTGCCCGAAGGCACGGGACTCGGCGCCACCGATCCGGTGCTGCTGGACAAGCTGGTCACACCCGCCGGCTGGCTGCGCGGCATTCCTGGGCGCACGGTGGCGGCCATCAAACTGGTGATGTTGCAGGCCGAGCTGCCCGACCAGACGCCCGAAGCGCAGGCCAGGCTCATGGGCCCGGCGCAGCAGTGGTTCGGTGGCCGCACAGTGGTGGCCTCGCAAATCGGTGGCGGGCACTCGTGGGCGTTGACCGACTTCCGCCTGCACCCGTCGGGTTTCGAACGCATGCTGGTGATCACGCCACCGGGCACCACCGACACGCGTGCCGGCCGCATCTCGCAGCGCCTGCTGGAAATCGAGACCTACCGACTCATGGCCCTGCGTGGCCTGCCAGTGGCCAAGTCGCTGAGCCCCACCCTCAGCGCGGCCGAAGCCCAGCTCGCCACCATCACGGCGCAGCTGGAGAACAAGTCCACGTCTGAACAGGAACTGCTGGACCAGCTCGTCTCGCTCGCGGCCCGGGTGGAGCGCGCCACGGCCGAGAACACGTACCGTTTCGCGGCCACACGCGCCTACGACGCGGTGGTCACGCAGCGCATTGCCGAGCTGCGTGAAAAACCGATCCCGGGCACGCAGACCATCGGTGAGTTCATGCAGCGCCGGCTCTCGCCGGCCATGGCCACGGTGGCGGCCAGCGCGCAGCGCCTGACCTCGTTGTCCGAACGCGTTTCGCGCACCAGCGCGCTGCTGCGCACGCGGGTCGACATCGTCACCGAAGCGCAGAACCAGGAGCTGCTGGCCAAGCTCACGCGCGGGCAGGAACTGCAGCTGCAACTGCAGGCCACGGTGGAAGGCCTGTCGATTGCGGCCATCTCGTACTACGTGATCAGCCTGCTGCTGTACTTTGCCAAGGGCGCCAAGGCCGCCGGCCTGCCGATTCAGCCGGAGATGGCGGCGGGCGCCATGGTGCCGCTGGTGTTGTGGGTCGTGTGGCGCGCCACGCGGCGTATCCATGCGCGGCTGAACGCGCCGGCCAAAGCGCCTTGAAGACGGTCAGGCGCTGGCCGCGTCGGTGGTGATCACGCCGCCGCCCAGGCAGATGTCACCGTCGTAGATCACCGCGCTCTGCCCCGGCGTCACGGCCCACTGCGGCTCCTTGAACTGCAGGTCGAAGTGGCTCTCGCCCTGCGGCGTCAACGCACAAGGCGCGTCGGCCTGCCGGTAGCGCGTCTTGGCACCCACCTCACCCGCGGCGGGTGCGTGGCCCGCCACCCAGCTCACGTCCTGCGCGCTCAGGCGCGGCGTGAGCAGCCAGGGGTGGTCGTGACCCTGCACCACCCACAGCGTGTTGCTCGCCATGTCCTTGCGCGCCACGAACCACGGGGCGTGGTCGTTGCCACCCTTCTGCGCGCCCTTGGCCTTGATGCCGCCGATGCCCAAGCCCTGGCGCTGCCCCAGCGTGTAGAAGCTCAGACCCACATGCTGGCCCAGCACACGCCCTCTTTCGTCCTTGATCGGGCCCGGCTCCTTGGCGATGTAGCGGTTGAGGAAATCGCGGAACGGCCGTTCACCGATGAAACAGATGCCGGTGCTGTCTTTCTTCTTGGCGTTGGGCAAGGCGATCTCGGCGGCGATGCGGCGCACCTCGGTCTTGGGCAATTCACCCACCGGAAACAGCGTCTTGCTCAGCTGCGCCTGGTTGAGCCGGTGCAGAAAGTAACTTTGGTCCTTGAGCGGATCCAGTCCCTTGAGCAGCTCGAACGTTCCATTGCGCTCGCGCACCCGGGCGTAGTGGCCGGTGGCGATTTTCTCGGCGCCCAGGCGCATGGCGTGGTCGAGGAAGGCCTTGAACTTGATTTCGGCGTTGCACAGGATGTCGGGGTTGGGTGTGCGCCCGGCCTGGTATTCGCGCAGGAACTCGGCGAACACGCGGTCCTTGTACTCGGCGGCGAAGTTCACGTGTTCGATCTCGATGCCCAGCACATCGGCCACGCTGGCCGCGTCCACGAAGTCGATGTTGGACGAGCAGTATTCGCTGTTGTCGTCGTCCTCCCAGTTCTTCATGAAGATGCCGATGACATCAAATCCCTGCTGCTTGAGCAGGTACGCACTCACCGCAGAGTCCACGCCACCGCTCAATCCCACCACCAC
>NZ_JALHLX010000073.1 GCF_022844385.1 Hydrogenophaga sp.
GCGGTGTTGCTGCCGCGCTGCTGCTGGTAGTTGGTGTAGGCCTGGAAGCTCGTGACCAGCAGGCCCGAGTTGCCGTTGGGGCGCAGCGCGGTGTCGATCTCGAACAGGTCGCCCTCGCCGGTTTTCACCGTGAGCCAGTTGATCATCTTGCGCACAAACGCCGCGTAGATTTCGCCGGCGTTCTCGTGCTCATCTTCATAAACGAAAACGATGTCCAGATCGCTGCCGTAGCCGAGCTCCTTGCCCCCGAGCTTGCCGTAGCCAATGATGGCAAACGCCGGCTCGTCGCGGTGGCGGTTCTTCAGGCGCGCCCAGCACCAGCGCGCGGTCAGGCGCAGCACCGAGTCGGCCAGGGCCGAGAGGTCGTCGGCCACCTGCTCGACCGTGAGCACCTGTTCCAGGTCACGCGCGAGCGTGCGGAACACCTCGGCGTGGTGGGCGCGGCGCAGCAAATTCAGCAGCGCCTCTTCATCGTCTTCGCCGGTGGAGCGCAGGGCGACTCGGCGCGATTCGAGTTCGACCTCGAACTGCGCCGCATCGAAGCGGTCGGTGAGCAGTTGCTGGCTCGCCAGTTCGTCGATCACACCCGGGTGTTGCAGCAAATAGCGCGCGGGCCACTTGGCAGCGCCCAGCAGGCGCAGCAGGCGCTCGTGCACCGAAGGCCGCTCCTGCAGCAGCGCCAGGTAACTGTCACGGCGCAACATGGGTTCGATCCAGTCGGCCATGCGCAGCGCCGCTTCTTCGCTCACGCGGCCCTCTTCGAGCCAGGCGCCGGTGCGCTGCACCAGCCGCACCAGGCGAAAGCGGCTGTCTTCCTTGAGCGCCAGCACGCGCGGGTGTTCGCGCCACTGCGACACCCGGGCCGCAAACGCTTCCGGGAGCTGCGCCAGCACGCTCTGAAGATCGTCGGCCGGGCCGCTTTTGCCGTTGCAACCCTTGCCGTTGCAGCCCCCGTTGGTGGGGCCGCCCAGCAGCGTGTCGAACTCCTGCGCCACCAGTTCGCGGTGGGCATCGAGCGTGTGCAGGAACTCGCACACGTTGGCGCAACCCATGGTCGCGGCCATCCAGGCCAGGTCGTCGTCGCGTGTGGGCATCACATGCGTCTGCTGGTCGTCCAGGTACTGGATGCGGTGCTCGACCCGGCGCAGAAAACGGTAGGCCTCCGCCAGCGCGTCGGCTGAAGCTTGCGGCATGAGGCTGGCGCGGCACAGGCGCGGCAGTGCGTCGAGTGTGGGTCGGGTGCGCAGTTCCGGGAACTGGCCACCGCGCACCACCTGCAGCAGCTGCACGGTGAACTCCACCTCGCGGATGCCGCCGCGCGAGAGCTTCACGTCGTTGGCCCGGCCGGGGTTGCCGGCGGCGCGCTTGGACGCGTGCTCGCGGATCTGGCGGTGCAGCGTGCGCAGCGCTTCGAACACGCCGTAGTCGAGGTATCGGCGGAACACGAACGGCAGCACCGAGCCGCGCAAGGCGTTGGCGCCACCGGCCGCCACGCAGGCCGCTGGTGCGATCACGCGGCTCTTGAGCCAGGCGAAGCGCTCCCATTCGCGGCCCTGCACCAGGAAATATTCTTCGAGCGCGCCGAGCGACACCGCGCTCGGTCCCGAGTTGCCGTTCGGCCGCAGCGCCAGGTCCACCCGGAACACGTTGCCGTGTTCGGTGGTTTCGCCCACCGTGTTGTAGATGTGCTTGACGGCCTTGCCGAAGTACTCGTGGTTGCTGATGCGGTTGCGGCCCTGCGCGTTGCCGGCGGTCTCCCCGTCGTGGTCGTACACGTAGATCAGGTCGATGTCGCTGGACACATTGAGTTCACGCGCGCCGAGCTTGCCCATGCCCACCACCCACAGCTGCGCCCGGGCGGTCTGGCCCTGTGCGTCGGTGTATTGCGGCGCACCAAACAGGTCGTCGAGTTCGGCGCAGGCGAGTTCGCAGGCCACGTCGAGCGCGATCTCGGCCAGCTCGGTCACGGCGCGGGTGACCGCCTGCAGCGGTGCACTCTCTTCACAGTCGAGCACCACCAGGCGCTCCAGCACCAGCTGGCGCAGCACGCGCAACGCAGCCGGCATGGGCAGGCCGCGCTGCGTCAAGGTGCCCAGACAGGCCTGCATGCTGGACCGCACCGGTTCGC
Organism: Hydrogenophaga sp.; assembly: GCF_022844385.1. Lineage (GTDB taxonomy): Bacteria > Pseudomonadota > Gammaproteobacteria > Burkholderiales > Burkholderiaceae_C > Hydrogenophaga. The sequence continues at coordinate 2,129 of NZ_JALHLX010000073.1, forward strand.
CGGGCGGCAGGCAGGCGAGTTCATCGGGATAGCGCCGACGCACGCGCTGCACAAAACGGGAATGATCGGCGCGGCGGTCGGCCAGCGACAACTCAGGCAATGCGTTCACATTTGATGACAAAGGGGCAACGTCCGTGTTCGAAACCGTGAGATGACTGGCCGTCATAATTTGCGCTGGACATGAACCATCAACAACCGGCCACTGCTGCCTCCTCTGCACCACATGCAACAGCCTCGAGATCCCTCAAGACATTTGCCGTGGTCAGCCGCCTGTTGTTGTGGCTGTTGCTGGCGGTCTGGGGGCTCTTTGCGCTGACCTGGGCCGGCTTGAATGGCGCGATTGTGCCCCGAATCGGCGAATGGCGTCCTGAGCTGGAAAGGTGGGCTACCGAGGCGGTCGGGGTACCGGTGCGCATCGGCGAAATCCGCGCCGAATCGGGTAGCGGCGGCGCCAGTTTCCTGCCCACACTCATGCCGTCCTTCGAGCTGCGCGATGTGCAGCTGATCGATGCACAAGGCCGCGTGGCGTTGCAGTTGCCATTGGTGCGCACCGCCATGTCGGTGCAGTCGCTGTGGCGAGGCGGCTTCGAGCAGGTGGTGATCGAAGCGCCGGTCCTCGACGTGCGCCGCACCGCCCAGGGCCGCATCGAGGTGGCCGGTCTGGACATGTCCGGGCCCAGCCACGACAGCCAGGCGGCCGACTGGTTTTTTGCCCAGCGCGAGTTCGTGATCCGCCGCGGCACCGTGCGCTGGACCGACGACCAGCGTCGCCAACCCACACTGGCCTTGGGTGAACTCGACTTTGTGAGCCGCAACACCACGCGCACGCACCACTGGCGCATCGATGCCACACCACCGCCCGAGTGGGGTGATCGCCTGAGCCTGCGTGGCCAGCTGCGCGAGCCGCTGCTCTCGCTGGGCCAGCGCGCGAGCGGCCAGCCGGTCTGGCACGACTGGAGCGGCGAGGTCTTTGCCGACTTCGCCCGCGTCGACGTGGCCCGGCTGCGCGCCTATGTGGACCTGTCCGATCGTGGCGTGGAGGTGCGCACCGGCGAGGGCGCGCTGCGCGCCTGGGCGCAGGTGGAGCGCGGGCAGGTGGTTGCCGTGACGGCCGACCTGGCGCTGCAGAACGTCGAAGCGCAGCTCGGCCCGCAGCTGCCGGCGCTGGCGCTGGAGAACGTGCAGGGACGGCTGGCCGTGCAGTGGAACGCCGAAGGGTTTGGTGTGACCACGGAGGACCTGCGCTTTCGCACGCGCGAGGGCGAAACCTGGCCCGGAGGCCGCCTGCTGGTCAAGCATGTGGCGCGCAGCACCAGCCAGGCGCCCAGCGTGGAGGTGAGCGCCGAACAACTCGATCTGGCGGCGCTGGCGGACATTGCCGAACGGGTGCCGCTGCCCGCAGTGGTGCGCAGCTGGCTGCAGCGGCTGCAGCCCGCCGGCCGCATGGACGGTTTCACCGCCCGCTGGCAAGGCCCTGCCACGGCATCGGCCGATGCGGTGGAGGGCGCCATCGACTGGACGCAGGGCAGCTACCAGGCGCGTGGCCGTGTGCAGGACCTTGCGCTGGCGGGTGAGCCCAGTGGCCAGATGTCCTTGAGTGGCCGCTTCCCGTTGCCGGGCCGACCCGGCATCACCGGTGCCACGGTCGACTTCGATCTGAACCAGAGCGGCGGGCGCGCCCGCATCACCGTGGCCGACGGCTCCATCGAGCTGCCCGACATCTTTGAAGAGGCGCGCATTCCACTGCAGCGGCTGGCGGCCGACGCGTCGTGGCAGCTGCAGGGCGATCGCATCGAAGCCCAGCTGGACAACATGACCCTGGCCAACGCCGACGCCGAGGGCACTGCCCAGGTGAAGTGGCAGACCAGCGATCCGGCCACCAGCCCGTCCAGGTCCCGCTTCCCCGGCGTGATCGATCTGACGGCCCAGCTGACACGCGCCGACGGCACCCGGGTGCACCGCTACCTGCCGCTCACCGTGGATGCCGAGGCGCGGCGCTACGTGCGCGAAGCCGTGCTCGCGGGCCGTGCGAGCACGGTGGACTTCCGCATCCAGGGCGACATGGACCGCCTGCCCTTCAAGAACGCAGAGGCCCCGAGCGAATTCCGCATCTCGGCCCAGCTCGGCGGGGTCGACTTCGACTACCTGCCCACCAGCTTTCAGCCGGCCGATGCCGCACCCTGGCCGGGCCTGCGGGGCTTCTCGGGGCAGCTGGTGCTGGACCACCTGAAGCTGAACATCTCCGGCGGCACATCGGGCGTGGTGGGAGCGACCGGTGTGCGTCTGAGCGAAGGCGCGGTGGAGCTCGACGACCTGGCCCGCGACACCACTCTGACGGTCAGGACCCGTGCCCAGGGTCCCGCCAGCGCCATGCTGGGTTTTGTGCAGAGTTCGCCCCTCAAGACCCTCACCGGTGAGGCGCTGGCACAGACCACGGTCGGGGGCAACGCCGACCTGGGCATGACCCTCAAACTGCCCTTGTTTGACCTGAATGCCTTCACGGTGGCGGGCACGGTGGCGTTCGACGGCAACGACCTGAAGTTCCACCCCGCAGCGCCGTTGCTGGCGCGCACCCGCGGCACGCTGGCCTTCACCGAGCAGGGCTTTGTGGTGCTCGGGGGCAACACCCGCGTGTTCGGCGGCGACATGAAATTTGAAGGGGGCCTGCGCCCCAACCCGCAAGGTGTGGCGCGCCTGCAGTTCCGCGGCCAGGGCGTGGCCAGCGCGGAGGGTCTGCGTGACGGGGGACTGGGCGCTGCCTCCAGCCTGTTCCGGAACGCGTCCGGCTCGGCCGCGTACACCGCACAGCTGGGTTTTCGCGGCGGTGTGCCCGAGCTGCAGGTGGTCAGCACGCTGCAGGGCATGGCGCTGAACCTGCCCGCTCCACTGGGCAAAACGGCCGACGCGGTGCTGCCGCTGCGCGTGGACACCGCGGTGCTCAGCGTCGACGGCGACGTGGCCGCCACCGACCGCGTGGCGCTGGAGCTGGGGTCTGCGCTGGCGCCGCTGGTCTCGCTGCGCTACGAACGCGACATCACCGAAGCGGTGCCGCGTGTGTTGCGTGGCAGCGTGGCGGTGGGGCTGGAGGGCGGTGATGCTGCTCCCATGCCCGCCACCGGTGTGGTGGGCAACCTGCGACTCGATCAGCTCGACCTCGATGCCTGGTCGCAGCTGGCCGGCCGAGCCGGTGTGCGCGTGCCCACGGCGGCCACGTTGAGCGCGATCGACCAGGACGCCGAACTCGCCTACCTGCCCACCACGCTGGCGCTGCGCACCAACCGGTTGACGCTGGAAGGCCGCAGCTTCAACCGGGTGGTGGTGGGCGGCTCGCGCGAGGGCACGCAGTGGCGCGCCAACGTGACCGCCGACGAACTCAACGGTTATGTGGAGGTGCGCCAGGCCGGGCCCAACACGGCGGGCAGTGTGTTTGCCCGGCTCGCGCGCCTGAAGCTGGAGCCCACGGCGGCCACCGAGGTGGAGCAGCTGCTGAGCCAGCCCACCAGCGTGCCCGCACTCGACATTGCGGTGGAAGAACTGGAATTTGGCGGGCGGCGCCTGGGTCGTGTGGAGGTGGAGGCGGTCAACCGCGGCGGGCCCACCCGGGCGGGCGAATGGCGGCTGACCAAGTTCCGGCTCGCCGTGCCCGAAGCGCGTCTCAGCGCCACCGGCAACTGGGCGCCGCTCTCCGGCGCCGCCGGCGCATCGGCGGGCGAGCAGCGGCGCACCGCGCTGAGCTTCCGTCTCGATGTGGACGACTCCGGCGCCCTGCTCACGCGTTTCAACCGCCCCGGCCTGGTGCGCGGCGGCAAGGGCCGCATCGAAGGCAGCGTGGGCTGGATCGGCTCGCCCTTGGCGCCCGACTACCCCACGCTCTCGGGACAGCTGCAGGCCGACTTCGAGCGCGGCCAGTTCCTCAAGGTCGAGCCCGGTGCCGGCCGGCTGCTGGGCGTGCTCAGCCTGCAGGCCTTGCCTCGGCGCCTGGCGCTGGATTTTCGCGACGTGTTCTCCGACGGCTTCGCGTTCGACTTCGTGCGCGGCGATGCGCGCATCGAACAAGGCGTGCTGTTCACCAACAACCTGCAGATGAAGGGCGTGAACGCCGCGGTGCTGATGGAAGGCACGGCCGACCTGGCGCGTGAGCAGCAAGACCTGAAGGTGGTGGTGGTCCCGGAGATCAACGCGGGCACGGCGTCGCTGATCGCCACCGCCATCAACCCGGCCATCGGCCTGGGCAGTTTCCTTGCCCAGTTCCTGCTGCGCCAGCCGCTGCAAAGCGCCGGCACGCAGGAGTTTCGCGTCAGCGGCAGCTGGGCCGATCCACAAGTGACCAAGGTGGACCGAACGCCACCCGCCGCGCCCGCCCGCGCCCCCGCCGGCGCACTGCAGTAAGCTGACCCTCCCGAGCGCCCCGCGCGCGCCCCGGCCCACCGAAAGACGCCCATGACCATGCCTCACCAACCCCCCGTTCCCGGCCGCATGAAGGTCGCCGCGATCCAGATGGTTTCGGGCATCAGCCTGGACAACAACCTCAGCGAGGCCTTGCGGCTGTTGCGCCAGGCCGCCAATGCGGGCGCTGAACTCGCGGTGCTGCCCGAGTACTTCTGCTTCATGGGCGCGCGCGACGAAGACAAGCTGGTGCTGGCCGAGACCCCGGGCCTGGGCAAGGTGCAGGACTTTCTGTCGGACTGCGCACGCGACCTCAAGATGTGGATCGTGGGCGGCACGCTGCCCATGGCCACCGACGACCCCACGCACGCGGCCAACGCGTCGCTGGCCTACAACCCGCGCGGTGAATGCGCGAGCCGCTACGACAAGATCCACCTCTTCCGATACGACAACGGCCGCGAGCGCTACGACGAAGCGGCCGTGTTGCGCGCCGGCGAAACGCCCACCGTGTTCGAGTGCCGCGACGCCGGCGGCCAGGCCTGGCGCGTGGGCCAGAGCGTGTGTTACGACCTGCGCTTTGGCGAGCTCTACCGCATGCTGGCGGCCGACGTGCTGCTGGTGCCCTCGGCCTTCACCCACACCACCGGCCAGGCGCATTGGGAAGTTTTGCTGCGCGCGCGGGCCATCGAGAACCAGGCCTTCGTGATCGCCAGCGCGCAGGGCGGCGTGCACGAAAACGGCCGGCGCACCTGGGGCCACACCATGGTGATCGACCCCTGGGGCGGTGTCATGGCCATGCAGGCCGAAGGCCCGGGCGTGGTCATGGCCGAGCTGGACTTCGAGCAGCTGCGCAGCGTGCGCGAGCAACTGCCTTCGCTGCAACACCGCCGCCTTTGAACCGCGAAGGTACTCCAGTGAGCGAAGGCCCGGGCGCCGAGCGCAACGACCCCGGTTCGCGCCGCTGGGGCCTGTGGGCTGCCCTGGTGTTGCTGGTGGTGGCATTGCTGGTGGTGCTGGTGTTCCTCGCGCGCGAATACGAAGAAGCCCGCGACCAGCAAGCGCTGGAGCAGGAGGCCGCGGCGGTGGTGAGCGACATCCGCAACGAGCTGTTGCGCAATGTGCAGACGCTGCAGTCGCTCAACAGCGTCTCCCCCACCGCCGACAGCTGGAATGCGCCCGCCGCCGAACTGCTGGCACAGCACCGCGAGCTGATGCGCCTGGAGTGGCGCGACAACGCGCAGCGCCTCATCAGCCACCGCGACACGCCCTACCTCAGCGACGTGTTCGCCTACCTCGACCGCACGCGCGCCGTGGCCGACGTGAAGCTGGCCTGCGACAACGCCCAGCGCCAGTCGGGCCCGGCCTATTCGTCCAGCTACTTCTGGCCCATGCGCGACGGCCTGGGCATGGAGCTCATGGAGATGTGCATGCCGGTGGTGCGTTCGGGCGTGCCCAACGGTTTTCTGGTGGCCACCTACTCCTTGCCCGGCATCCTGTCCGAGTTTTCCCAGCCCGACGCCTTGCGCAGCCGCGGCCTGTCGTTCAACGACGCCGACGGCACCCGGCTGGCGCTGCACCGCATGGTGCCCGGCACGCGGCGCACCCTGAATGCCAGTGCCGTGCTGGAGTTGCCCGGGCACACGCTGATCCTGCAGATGCAGAGCCCGCGGCTGGTGGACGGACTGTTTCCCAATGTGCTCACCGCCGTGATCAGTGCGCTCTCGCTGGCCTTGCTCGCGGTGCTCGCCCTGCTGGCGCGCGACACGCGCCTGCGCCAGCGCGCCGAGCTCGGCGTGGCCGATGCGCTGGCGTTTCGCAAGGCCATGGAAGACTCGCTCGTGACCGGCCTGCGCGCGCGCGACATGACCGGGCGCATCACCTATGTGAACCCTGCGTTCTGCGACATGGTCGGGCTGAGCGCTGAACAACTCATCGGCACCGGCTTGCCTGCGCCCTGGTGGCCACCCGAGCTGGTGGACGAATACCAGCAGCGCCAGCTGGTGCGACTGGCCGGGCAGACGCTCCCGCGCGAAGGTTATGAGTCGGTGTTCCAGCGCAGCGACGGCACACGTTTTCCGGTACTCATCATCGAAGCACCGCTGATCGACGCGCAGGGCAAACAGACCGGCTTCATGAGCGCCATCCTCGACCTGACCGAGCAGCGCCGCGTGGAAGACCTCAACCGCACCTCGCAAGAGCGGCTGCAGGCCACCGCCCGCCTGGCCACGGTGGGCGAGATGGCCTCGCTGCTCAGCCACGAACTCAACCAGCCGCTGGCCGCGATTTCCAGCTACGCCAGCGGCGCCATGAACCTGCTGGAGCACCCCACGGAGTCGTTGTCGCAGGCCGACCTCTCGCAGGCCATGAAGCGCATCAGCGAACAGGCCGAGCGCGCCGGGCGCGTCATCAAGAGCGTGGCCGACTTCGTGCGGCGGCGCGAGCAGGTGCGCGAGGCGGTGAGCCCCCGGGATCTGATCGACGCCATCCAGCCGCTGCTGGTGTTGCAGGCCAAGAAACAAGGCATCCAGCTGCAGATCGCCATTGCGCCCGGCTGCCCTGCCGTGCACTGCGACCGCACCATGGTCGAACAGGTGCTGCTCAACCTGGCGCGCAACGGCATGCAGGCCATGCCGCAAGGCGACCCGGCGCTGGGGCAAGGCGCGCGGGTGCTGCGCATCGCGGTGCACCAGACGCGGCTGCACTCGGGCTTGCGCCCGGGCGGTGACCAGCACAAGGCATGGATCACCTTCGAGGTGAGCGACCACGGACTGGGCCTGAGCCCCGAGGTGCAGGCCAAGCTCTTCACACCCTTCTTCACCACGCGCACCGAAGGCATGGGCCTGGGCCTGAGCCTGTGCCGCACGGTGATCGAGCAGCACGGCGGCGCGCTGACTTTTGATCCGAACCAGCCGCGCGGCACCGTGTTCCGGTTCACGCTGCCCGCGCACCTATCATCTCGCTCATGACCCCGCACCTCGACGCCAAGATCTACCTGGTTGATGACGACGCGGGTGTGCGCGAGGCACTCGCCTGGTTGCTGCGCACGCGCCGGCTGGTAAGCGACGGCTACGACAGCGCCGAATCGTTTCTGGCCGACGCCAGCGTCCTGCAGCACGAACCCATGGCGCCCTGCTGCGTGTTGCTGGACGTGCGCATGCCCGGCATGAGTGGCCTGGCGGCGTTCGAACTGCTGCAGGCCCTGCCCTGGCGCGCGAGTTTGCCGGTGATCTTTCTCTCGGGCCATGCCGATGTGGCCACTGCGGTGGACGCGGTCAAGCGCGGGGCCTTTGATTTTTGCGAGAAACCGTTTTCCGACAACGCGCTGGTCGACCGCGTGGAACGCGCGCTGGAACAGTCGGCCCAGGTGCTGGCCCAGCGCCGCGTGCAGCGCGAACTGCAACAGCGCCTGGCCAGCCTCACCGAGCGCGAGCGCGCGGTGATGGACCTCGTGATCGCCGGCCTGCCGAACAAGCTGGTGGCCGATCAACTCAACATCAGCGTGCGCACGGTGGAGGTTCACCGCTCGCGCGTGTTCGACAAGATGGGCGTCAAGTCGGCCGTGGAGCTGGCCAATGCCCTGCGGCCTTGACGGCCCCCGCCTCGCCTCAGCGGTCTTCCGGCTTGTCTTTGCCCGGAGGTTGTTCGAGCTTCTGGCGCTCCACCTCCTCGGGCAGTTCACCACCCTTGCGCCCTGAAAACATGGTCCACCACACGATGAACACCAACAACACCAGCGCGCCGAGCGCTTCAAGCAACAACAAGGTCATGGATCGGTTCGGTCGGTTTGTTCAGACGTTCATGCGGTTGGGGGCGAGCGGAGTGATTGTAGGAAGCTTGGTGTCCTGCGCGGTCGGCCCGGTGCAGATTCCCGCACCCGTCGCCCGGCCCGGCCCCGCCGTGGTCACAGCGCCAGTGGATGCGGGCGCGCTGCCGCCCGCGATCCAGCGGGGCAAGAGCCGCTGGACGCCGGTGAACTGGAGCGAGCTGCCGGGTTGGGGCCAGGACAGCCTGCACGAAGCCTGGAACGCCTGGGTGCGCGGCTGCGAGCGGCCTGCGCCCGGCCAGGCGCCAGCTTGCGCCGAACTGCGCCAGCTTGCCATCGGCACACCCGCCGAGCAGCAGGCCTGGGTGATGCGCCGGTTTCAGCCCTACCGCGTGACCGAGCTGGACGGCAGCGTGCCCGACGGTCTGCTCACCGGCTACTACGAACCCATCATGGCGGCCAGCCGCGTGCCCACCGCCACCCACCGCACGCCGCTCTACGCACCACCCGCCGGGCTGCGCAATGGTCAGCCCTGGTACAGCCGCCAGGAGATCGACACCTTGCCTGCAGCGCAGGCTGCGCTGCAGGGCCGCGCCGTGGCCTGGCTGGCCGATCCCATCGACGCGCTGATCCTGCAGATCCAGGGCTCGGGACGGCTGAACCTGGTGGATGCCGATGGCCGCGCGCGTCAGGTGCGTGTGGCCTTCGCCGCGCACAACGGCCAGCCGTACCAGAGCGTGGGCCGCTGGCTGCTCGACCAGGGCGCGATCCGCGAAGCCTCGTGGTCGTCCATCAAGGCCTGGGCCGCGCAGAACCCGCAACGCCTCAACGAGATGCTGTGGAGCAACCCGCGCACCGTGTTCTTCCGCGAAGAAGCCTTGTCGGAATTCGACGCGCGCTTCGGCCCACGCGGTGCGCAAGGTGTGCCGCTCACGCCGGGCCGCTCGATCGCGGTTGATCCCCAAAGCATTCCCTACGGCACCCCCGTTTGGCTCGCCTCGCAAGGACCCACGCTGAACGTTCAGAAACTGGTGATGGCGCAAGACACGGGCGGCGCCATCGTGGGCGCGGTGCGCGCCGACCTGTTCACCGGTTGGGGTGACTGGGACGACGAGGCCTACCTCACGGCGGCGGCGCTCAAGCAACCGCTGCAGATGTGGGTGCTGGTGCCGAAGTAGCTAAAGCGCCGTGATGTCCGTCTGCACCGGCCATCGCAGCGACTGCATGTCGCCGTTGCCGCTGGCCTCGAACTCGTGTTGCAGCAGCAGCGTGTAGCGCCCCGGGCGCGGTGTGCACAAGCGGTAGCCGTCGGATACTGGGCTGAGCGTGACGCCGCCGGACTGCTCGGTCTGCAAGCGCCAGGCTTCCACGTCCGAGGTGTTCATGCGCAACGTGACGCAGAAGCCGCGCTTCATGGTGGAGAGCACCACCAGCCGCTGTTCGGCGCTCCAGTCACCGCCGACCACCGGGACCAGTTGTGAAGGGTGGCTGTTTTCCAGCACCCGCATGATGGGTGGAACGACGATGCGAATGTCGATCGATGCGCTGGCACGGTGCTGGTTGACTGCTTGACTCTCGCCCATGCCTGACGCTGGAGCCAGCAGCAGTGCGCCGGCGGTCAGGCAGACAAGAAGGGGGCGTGGCAGGCGGCACATGAACCACTATCGGCCTCCGATCAGGGAACTTGAGACCCTCCCTACGGGTTCGCCCAGATCCCAAGCCGCTATTCGCTGCGCTGCACTGGGAGGGTCAGGGTCACACTTTCGCGCAAGCGCACGTCCACCCGCGTCTGTCCCTCGTCAATCACGTTCCATGGCAGAGGCAGTGTCTCGGGTCGCACGGTGACGGTGCGCGCACCACTGGCTACAAAGGGAAATTCGAACCGCCCCTGGCTATCGGTGCGCACAGCGTAGCGGTTGTCCAGAAAAACAGTGACGTTGGGCACACCGGTTTCACTGGCTTCCTGTGTGCCGCTGCGGTTGGCGTCGAAGTACACCGTGCCCTCGATGCGGCCCCCCCCGTCGCTGGATTTGCCACCCAGTGGCACGTTGCGGCTGCCGGCTTGAAACTCGTAGCGCAACACCGCATAAAACGAGCGATCGCTGTCGGGCACCAACACATCCGGCGGTGCCAGCGGGTCCAGCGACGGGCTGAACCGGCTGCGGCCCGAAGAGCGGGTGTAGTTGCCTTCCACGCTCCAGCGTGTGTCGATGCGCCAGTTCGCGCCGAGGTTCATGCTGTGGCGCATCTGTCCGGTGCTTCCGCGCTCGGTATTGACGTTGCCACGCAGGCCTGCCTTGCTGGACAGTGGGGCCGACATGCTCAGTGCGCCATTCCATGTGGTTTCTGCGGGCAGGTTGCGGGCGGCACTGTAGGCGGTTGCACCCAGACTGGTCGACAGGGCCCAGCCTTGCGGCACCATCCATTCCTGATCCCAGGTCAAGGTTCGGGTGGCTATCTGGTCTTGTCCCCCTGCGAATTCCAGACGCAGTCCGCTGGTGCCCCAGCCGTTCTGGAAGCGCCAGTCGCCGTAGGTGTTCCAGGCGTCGCCATTGAAGCGACGCAAGGCGGCGCCGGCTCCCAGCGTGTGGTCGCGGTTGAGGCGCCAGCGTGCCGAGCTGGTGGCGAAGTAACCACTGCCGCTGCGCCCGCTGATGGAATCCAGCCAGTCCACCGAGCCCTCGGCCGACCATTGGCGCGTGCCCCAGGTGGTGCGCACATAGGCGCCCACGATGTCGTTGGCCACCGGCAGGTTGGCCCAGGTCAGGTCGGCTTCCAGCCGGTAGGCGCCCACGCCGTGACGGCGCGGCCCCTCTTCCCACTCGCTGTCAATCCAGAACCCTCGGCGCGCGCCGCTCAGATGGCTCGACTGGGTGCTGATGAGTTGTCCCTGGATGTGGTGCTCCGCACCTTCGTGCCGCAGCGCCAGCTGGGTGGAGTTGGCGTTGACGAAATCGCCGGGTTGTTGCGGGCTGTCCAGCGATGACACGCCGCGCGCATCTTCGTGCCTGAGGGCGGCGGTCCAGCCTTGGCGGGAGAGCGTGTCGACGCCCGAGGCGTTGATGCGCCACTGACCCGCCAGGGTGGTGCGTCGCCCGGGCAGTGACCGGAATCCGCTGGCAGGGAGGAAATCCAGCCGCCCGGGCTCGCCCGTGGAGGCCCGCAGCTGCAACCCTTGTTCGGGGTTTTCAAACTCGGTGCCGACGCCTTGCAGGATGGCCGAAGGCAGGTAGATGCGCGTCGGCAAGCGCGTGATGTCCGGTGCTGGTGTGTTGATGATGCCAAGCTCGTTGCTGGTGAGCCAGCCACCACCCAACGGCATCGCGACCTGGCGCAAGGTAAGCGTACCGCTGCTGTCACGCGGTGCGTACGTCCCATCGATGGACAGCGTGCCGTGGTTGGGTGTTTCCAGCAGGCCATAGATGCCGTAGCCGATGCGGGTGCTTTGGGTCTGGTCAAAAGGCTGGGTGCCCAACCGCGTCTCCAGCCGCAGGAAACGCGGCCAGCCTTCGCGGTCGTAGGCATGGGCTTCGTTCTCTTCCAGTGCTTCCGGCGCCAGGTTCTCGATCACGCGGTCCACATAGAGGGACCCGGGTGTGCTGGAGACACGGGATGCCGTCGCATCTTGTGCCCACACGCCAGCCTGCTGGGTCACGAGACCCACGAAGGCCAGCAGGCTGCAGAGCGGGTGCGCCACCCGAACACTCATGGAGCGAAGCTGGCGTCAAGCGGCAGGCGGTTCTTGCCCCATTCGAGCGTTCCTTTGACCACCAGCGGAAACCGCACCTCGGGTGCGGTCTTGCCTTCGCCCACCACTGGCGAGAGCGCCACGCCGCGCGTCTCGCCCGGCATGATCGGTATGTCGGCCGGCGTCATTTCGAGCGTTTGCCCGGTGGCGTCGACGGCGTTCACGTAGCCCTCCAGTCGGCCATGGGCGTTGCCGCTGTTGCGCACATCGAGCATGGCCACGTTCTTGCCGTCACCAGCTTTGACGACACGGGTGGCCGTGAGGTTGAGCACCGGAGCAGCATCGCCCACGGCGGCGTACACGATCACACCGATCCGACCGCCCACGTCGACGCCACTCCTGGCAGGGTCAAGGCCTTCGATCATGATCGCGAAGCGGCATTCGCGTGGCTTTGTGCCGGCGGGCGGGTTGATCTCGAAGCGGAACCGGTAGCGCGCGCCAGGCTCCAGCGTGAGTTCGCGTCGCTCGATCGCCACCCACGGACGGCAGCTTTCGGGCGCCAGCTCGTCGGAGAAGGCGACCGAGTTGTCGGCCTGGAAAGTCCAGTCGTTGGTGTACACGCGGTAGCCGCCTTTGAGCTGGCCCACATGCTGAATCTCGAACACCTGACGCAGTGGCTGCCCAGGTGTGGCCTTCACTTCAAAACGCGGTGGTGTGATGTAGGCGGCAAAGCCTTGCGCAAACCCCAAGAGCGGCGTCAAAAGAAGAACACAGGCACACGCCCAACCCAGCAGCGTATTCAATCCGTTGAGCAACGATCCAGGAAGCGTAGTCGTCATGGCGGATTCAGTTGGTATCGAGTTCGAAGTGAAAATTCAGGCGCCGGCTGTTGGATGTCCAGTCGGCCTTCGATCGCAGCCGAACCTGTATCTGGTCTTCCAGTGTGGCGCCGGGAATCGTACCGGCGTAGACCAGGGCGCGTTCGCCGGACACCAGGCGCCCGCCCTGCAGTCTGCCCTGCGTTGTCCATACAGCCTCGATGCTGGAGGCTTCGTCGCGCGGCAGCACCATGTAGATGCGACCGGTGCGGCCGATCCAGTCGCGGGTGTCAATGCGGATGTTGACCGTCACCCAGGCTTCCATACCGCCCGCGTTCATCTGGCCTCGCGCGAACGGCAACCACTGCATCTGCACGTTGGGCGGAACGGTGTAACTCAAGGAGTCGTCCAGCCGGAACGGATTGGCCAGGCTGGACCCGAATGCCAACATGCCCAGCGCAGCAATGACAAGTCGTTGGCTTCCCGTCATGGTGAAGCCAGTGTGTAGGTCACGCGGCCGTTGTAGGTGCCTGCTGCACGCACATCGCTGTTGGCGTAGAAGAAGGTGTGGCAGTTTTCGAGGTACCTGTTGCCAGGAACCGTGGCGAGGTTCTGGGTTCCCCCGTTGAATGTGCCGGGTGCAATCACGTTGGGCACGCCGCTGCCCGGGGCGGCCACGGTCCAGCTGATCTGGCCGATCGGGATGGTGTCTCCGTTGGCGTTGGTGAGGTTGGCAGGCGAAGAAACGGTGAGGGTGGCGTTGGCTGCGCCGCTGTTGCGGCGGTAGCCTGCACCCACCATCACTTGGCTGGCCGGCGTCGGGCAGGTGTTGTTGCCGTCGCCATACAGGCTGATGTTCTGCGTGCTGTCGCTGGTCATGGCCAGCGGTGTGCCGTTGCCCAGTTGTGCCGCCGGCACAGTGACGGCCACGAGATTGACGGGACCACTGCGCCCGGCGGTGCCATTGAGTGTGCCGCTGCTGCCACTCAGTGCGCCGTTGCCAACATGCAGGAACAGACGACGACTGCCGGAAGTGATGGACAACGACCAAGCATGCGCAGCAGATATTTCCGCGCCACACCACATCACCAGGCAGGCACTGCTGAGCAACCGCCTTGTGCGGTGGCCAATCAGTTGCTTTGGGGTGGTCATCGAGCCGTACTCAGCTGTTTTACAGGGTCAGTTGCGCCAGGTCGGAGGGCGCCCGGAATCACCTTTTTCGGCGCCATGGCGGGACAGTTCAGCGATGTGCATTGCACACCGTTGAACTTGATCAGCCGTCAGGGCATGGTGGCGGTGTAGGTGACCCGGCCCACGTAGGTACCGAAGGCTGGGGTGGTGCTGTTGGCGTACGCGTAGGTCCAGTTGGCGGTCTGGTTGGTCACGCGCCCGGCCAGTGTTGGCAGGCTGGTGCCACCGCTGAATGCTGGTGCTGCCAATGCCCCGTTGCTCGATGACACTGTCAGTTCGGTGAACGGAATGGTGTCTGAGCCGCTGGTCAGAACCAGCGGGTTGGTCGCGGTGATCGTGACTTGGCCGTTGTTGCCAAACACACGCACCGGGATCGAAGCCGTGCCTGTGGTGGGGCCGGTGCTGGTGATGGATGCGGCCGGGGCGGCGGCGCCTGCGCCCACGTCAAGCGGGTTGGTTGTGTAGTCGAAAGTCAAGGTATCGATCGCGGCGTTGGTCGCCAGCGGCGTGCCGGAACCTGTGCCCACACCCAGGAACAGCACACGCGGGATCACCACGCGCAGGTCCAGGTTGGCGGTGGCGGAGCCAGCACCGGTGACCAGTTGCGATTCGGCGGAAGCCAGCAGCGGGGTGGCCAGGGCCAGGGCCAGGGTGGTTTTGAGCAGCAGGGCTTTTTTCACGACGTTTCCTTCAAGTGGAAGTGAGATGTGTGGACTGAGCACTTTCAGGTACCTGCTCCACGGGGT
>NZ_JALHLX010000074.1 GCF_022844385.1 Hydrogenophaga sp.
CTGGCCAACGACCTGCAGCAAGAAGGCTTCTCGGCCGTCGCGTTGCACGGTGCCCTGAGCCAGGGCATCCGCAACCGCCGCCTGATGGCGCTGCGCGCCGGCCAGGTGCAGATCCTGGTTGCCACCGACGTTGCCGCCCGCGGTATCGACGTGCCCACCATTACCCACGTCTTCAACTTCGGCCTGCCGATGAAGGCCGAGGACTACACGCACCGCATCGGCCGCACCGGCCGTGCCGGCCGCGATGGCCTGGCCATCACGTTCGCCGAGCTGCGCGACCGCCGCAAGATCTTCGACATCGAGGCTTACACGCGCCAGCGCATCAACGTGGAAACCGTGACCGGCCTTGAGCCGCGCCAGCGCGCGCCGCAGAACGAAGCGTTTGGCCGTGGCCGCCCAGCGGGCCGCTCGAACGACCGCTTCGGTGGCAACGACCGCTTTGCCGGCAACAACGACCGCCGTGGCCCAGCGCCGCGCTTCGAAGCCCGCAACGAAGCACCCCGTGTTGACCACAGCCGTCCCGGCACGCGTTTTGACCCGCGTTTCGAAGGCCGTGCCGAGCCACAGCGCCCGGAAGGCCGTTTCGACAACCGTGGCGAGAACCGTTTCGGTGACCGTGGTGACAACCGCGGCGAGAACCGTGGTGAAGCCGGTGGCTACCGCCCTGACACGCGCCCCGCTGCCGGCCGCAACTTCGCCGACCGCGCTCCTGCGCGCCCCGGCTTCGGCCCCAAGCCCGGTGGTTTCAACAGCTTCGGCCGCAGCGACAAACCCATGGGTGACCGTGGTGCCGAACGTGGCGGTGACCGTGGTGGTTTCAGCGACCGTGGCAACGCCGAGCGCGGCGCCATGCGCGGTGAATTCGCACCGCGTCGCCCTGAAGGCGCACCGTCGCGCCCCATGGCCCGCCGCAGCCCGCGTTAAGCCGGCTCAGGCTTCTACAGCCTGATCAATAAACCAGACCCGCGGGTCTGGTTTTTTTTCGCCTGTCCACATCCCAAACGGCAAAGCCCCCAGCCACGCAACAGGGCGCCGCACGAATCAGAATCGCCCGATGACGTATCGGGTGGTCTGGTTCAAGCGCGACCTGCGGGTGTGGGATCACGCGCCGCTGGCCGAGGCCGCGCGCCTGGGCCCGGTGCTGTGCCTGTATGTGTTGGAGCCCGCGCTGTGGCGCCAGCCCGATACGGCGCGGCAGCACCTCGGCTTCATTCAGGAGAGCCTGAAGGATTTGCAGGACGAGCTCAAGCGCCTCGGTGGTCGCCTGCAGCTTGCGGTGGGCGATGCGGTGGAGGTGCTGGATCGCCTGCACCGGCAAGCCCCGTTTTTCGAACTGCTCTCGCACGAAGAAACCGGCAATGCCGCGAGCTTTGAACGGGATCGACGCGTGAAGCAATGGTGCGCTGCGCACGCCCTGCCGTGGCGTGAGTTCCGCCAGTTCGGCGTGGTTCGTGGCCTGCGCGAACGCAAACACTGGGTGCGGCAGTGGGAGCAGCTCACGCACGCGGAGCAGGCGCTCGCGCCGGCGCTGCAGGCGGCCGAGCTGCCGCGCTTCACCGACCCCTGGCCGAGCGCAGACGAGCTGGGCCTCGACGCCCACGAACCACCCGAACGACAACGCGGTGGTCGAGCGCGCGGTCTTGAGGTGTTGCAGAGTTTCCTGAACGAGCGCAGCGCCAGCTACCGCGGCGGCATCTCCTCGCCGCTCTCGGCGCCCACCGCCTGCTCGCGCCTCTCTCCGTATCTGACATGGGGCTGCCTGAGCCTGCGCGAGGTGGTGCAGGCCACGCGCCACCGCCTGGACGATCCCGCCTTGCCTGGCCGACAGCGCCAGGGGCTGGAAGGTTTCATGAGCCGGCTGCACTGGCATTGCCACTTCATCCAGAAGCTGGAGACCGAGCCCGCGATCGAACACCACAACATGCATCGGGGATACGACGGTCTGCGCGAGCACGACCACAACCCGGCGCATTTGCAGGCGCTCATGGAAGGGCGCACTGGCTGGCCGCTGGTGGACGCCTGCGTGGCCATGCTGCGCGAGACGGGCTGGATCAATTTCCGCATGCGCGCGATGCTGGTGTCGGTGGCGGCGTATCCGCTGTGGCTGCACTGGCGCCCGGTGGGTGAGTGGCTGGCGCGCCAGTTCATCGACTACGAGCCCGGCATCCACTGGAGCCAGCTGCAGATGCAGAGCGGCACCACGGGCATCAACACCACGCGCGTCTACAACCCCGTCAAACAGGCACAGGACCACGACCCACACGGCCACTTTGTGCGCCGCTGGCTCCCCGCACTGCAGCGTGTGCCGGACACCTGGCTTTTCCAACCCTGGCTCATGCCGCCCGAGCTGCAGGCGCGCTGCGGCGTGGTGGTGGGCGTGGACATCGCGGCGCCGCTGGTGGACCTCGAGCAGGCCACGCGCGCGGCCAAGGAACGCGTCTACGCGCTGCGCACCGACCCGGCCGTGGCGGCGGTGCAGGCCAGCATCGTCAAGCGCCACGGCTCGCGCAACCGCAGCGCTGAAAACCTCTCGAAACCGCGCAAGCTCGAAAGCTTTGCGCAGGCCTCACTGGATTTTTGATGTCCCAACTCAAACCCACCCCGCGCCGCATCCTGCTGGTGTGCATTGGCAACCGCGTGCGCAGCCCGCTTGCTCAGGGCTTTCTGCGCGCCGAACTCGACTCCGCCGGGTTGAGCCACGTGCAGGTGGATTCGGCCGGCACCAACGTCTGGCCCGGCAGTGAACCGCCGGACCGCGAGGCGATCTTCGAAGCCGCGCGCGCGGGTATCCACATCGAACACCTGCGTTCGCGCGAACTGACCGAAGCCGATTTTGAGCAACACGACGCGATCCTGGCGATGGACTGGGACAGCCACGCTCTGGCCGAAGGCATGGCGCCCGACGATCAGCGCCACAAGGTCGGCCACCTGGCCCAGTTCGCGCGGCGCGAGAAAGTCACCACCATCCCCGACCCGGCGGCCACCGGCTACGCCCGCACCCTGGCCTGCATCCAGGACGCGTGCGAAGGCTGGGTGGTCAACCACCTGGTGCGCCGACCCACGCGCTGAAGTGCGAGACGTGCGTCAGCGTGGCGCGCCCGCCGCCAGCCAGGCGCGCCAGCCGCCGAAGTGGGTGATGTCGGTGGCGCCTGCGATGCCGATGCCTTCACAGATGAAACCGGGCACTTCGCTGCCGTCGGCC
This sequence comes from Hydrogenophaga sp., assembly GCF_022844385.1. GTDB lineage: Bacteria > Pseudomonadota > Gammaproteobacteria > Burkholderiales > Burkholderiaceae_C > Hydrogenophaga. The sequence continues at coordinate 3,203 of NZ_JALHLX010000074.1, forward strand.
AGCTTCACCTTGCCAATGCCCAGCGGTGCCGGGATGCCGGCCACGAAGCTGCCGAAGTGGGCGGTGGGCACTTCCCACACCTCGAGTGCGATGGCCGATCCGCCTTCGGTCACGCGCACCATCCCGGGCCGCTGCACCGGGCCGCCAGCGAGGGCGTGCAATTGGTAGTCGGGCGCCGACTGCGGGCTGCCGATGAGGCGCGCGCCGCGCGAGGTGAGCTGGTGGTTGAGTGGCAGGCCCGAGAGGTGCGCACCGCACACGGCCACCCGCACGGTGCCGCTGCCGGCCGCACCCACCTCGCCCGAGGGCAGGCCGGTGCAGGGCGGTGTGCTGGCCAGCGGCGTGGGCGTGGCGCCGAGCGTGGCGGTCTCGGCGCGGTGAAAGCGGTCGGCCAGGCGCAGCAGGGCGAGGTCCTTGAACGCGGGCGCGGCCAGCGTCACGCCCCAGGGCAGGCACTGCGCCGCCCCGTCGGGCAAAAAGCCGGAGGGCACCGCCACCGCGCTGTAGTCCAGCAGGTTCATGAAGTTGGTGTAGCGGCCCAGGTTGGAGTTGAGCTGGATCGGGTCGGCCTGCATGGCGTCGATGCGGTAGATGGTGCCGGCGGTGGGCGTGAGCAGGCAGTCGATGTCGGTCCACACCGCGTCACACACGCGCTTGAGCGCTTTGAGGCGGTAGCTCGCGGCAAAGGCTTGTGCGCCAGTGACACTGCGGCCGCCTTCGATGATGGTGCGCACCGGGGGAAACACGGCCTCGGGGTGGGCGTTGATGAAGTCCTGGATGGCCACATAACGCTCGGCCACCCACGGGCCGTCGTAGAGCAGGCGCGCGGCTTCCAGAAACGGCGTGAGGTCCACCTCCACAGCCGTGCCACCGAGGGACTTGAGGCGCTCGACCGAGGTGGCGAACAGCTTCGCGGCAGCGTCGTTGCCGAAGAACTCCAGGTCTTCTGCGCGCGGCACGCCAAAGCGAAATGGGCCTGCAGAAAAATCCACCCCAAAGGGCTGGGCTGCGCGGCTGTAGGCATCGGCTGCGTCAAACGCTGCGGCAGCTCCCAGCACGGCCTGCACGTCGCCCGCGGTGAGCGCAAAGATGCTCACCGTGTCCAGCGAACGGCAGGCCGGCACCATGCCCGTGCCCGAAAGCAGGCCCAGCGTGGGCTTGAGGCCCACCAGGTTGTTGAACGACGCGGGCACACGGCCCGAGCCGGCGGTGTCGGTGCCGAGCGAAAACGTGGCGTAGCCCTTGGCCACCGACACGGCCGAGCCCGAACTGGAGCCGCCCGAGATGAAGTCGGGATCGAACGCGTTCCGGCACGCGCCATACGGCGAGCGCGTGCCGTTGAGGCCGGTGGCGAACTGGTCCAGGTTGGCCTTGCCCACCGGCACCGCACCGGCCGCCAGGAGCTGCTGGATGAGGAAGGCGTTTTCGGTGGGCGTGTAGGCAAACTCGGGGCAACCGGCGGTGGTGGGAATGCCGGCCAGATCGATGTTGTCCTTGATCACAAAGGGCACGCCGAACAGGGGGAGGCTGGCCGGGTCCACGCCGTCGAGCCGGGCCAGCAGGGGCGCCACCTCTGCATCGGTCAGCACATGGATGAAGGCGTGGTGCGTGTCGGCGCGGCAGCGTGCCAGCGACTCGGCGATGACTTCGCGCACGGAGGTGCCGCTGCGGTAGGCGGCTTGCAGGCTGGCGAGGTCAAAAGACAGTGGGTTCAAAGACATGGAATCACTCCGTTGTTGTTCTGGACTCAGACGGCTTCGTCGATCAGCACCAGCACGTTCTGCCCGGCCGACACCGCACCGCCTTGTGCGCACATGAGGCTGTGCACCGTGGCGTTGGCCGGTGCAAGCAAGTTGAATTCCATCTTCATGGACTCGATCACCAGCAGCACGTCGCCGGCCTGCACCTGCTGGCCCACGCTCACCGAGACCTTCCACACGTTGCCGGGCACGCTGGTGGCGAGCATTCGCCCACCCTCGGGCAGGTCCACCTCATCGGCCACGCCTGCGCTGGCCGCGGCCTCGTCGCTGGTGAAGTCGTTTTGTCCGGCGGCCACCCAGCGCTCGCGCTCGGCTTCAAACGCAGCTTGTTGTGTGGCTTTGAAGGCCCCGATGCTCGCGGCGTTGTCCGCGAGGAAACGCCGGTAGTCCTTGAGGCTGAACGTGCCGTCTTCGGTGCGCAGCGCGTAGCCACCGTGCGGAAAACTCGCGCGGATGGTTTTGAGTTCTTCTTCGCTCACCGCTTCGAACTGGATCTGGTCGAAGAAGCGCAGCAGCCAGGGCTGTTCAAAGTCGGAGCCGGGCGTGCCGTGGCGCCAGCGGTTCCACATCTGCAGCGTGCGGCCCACAAACTGGTACCCGCCCGGGCCTTCCATGCCGTAGACGCAGAGGTAGGCGCCGCCGATGCCCACGGCGTTCTCGGGCGTCCAGGTGCGCGCGGGGTTGTACTTGGTGGTCACCAGGCGGTGGCGCGGGTCCAAGGGAGTTGCCACCGGTGCGCCCAGGTACACATCGCCCAGGCCGAGCACGAGGTAACGCGCGTCGAACACGATCTTGAACACGTCCTCAATGCTGTCGAGTCCGTTGATGCGGCGGATGAACTCGATGTTGCTCGGGCACCAGGGCGCGTCGGGTCGCACCGACTGCATGTACTTCTCGATGGCCAGTTTGGTCTGTGGGTCGTCCCAGCTCAGCGGCAGCACCACGGTGCGCGAGGGCACGACCATCTCGTCCACTGGGGGCAGGGCGTCGTCTGCCGCGCTGATGATCTGCAGCAGTTCGCTGCGCGGCAGCAGGGCCGGGTCAAAGTGCACCTGCAGCGAACGGATGCCCGGCGTGAGGTCGATCACGCCTTTGAGCTGTTGGGCCTTCAGCCCGTGCAGCAAAGCCTGCACGCGCATGCGCAGTTCCAGGTCCAGCGTGAGCGGGCCGAACTCGATCAGCACGTAGCGGTCACCCGCCTGGCGGATCACGCGGCGCGGGCGGTCGCCTTCGGCCGCGCGGTCGTCGAGCACGGGGCTCGCTGGTGAGCCGGCCTGCCGGTGAAAGCGCACCGTGTCACCCGGGCGCAGCTGGCCCAGCTTCCACAACTCGTCGTGCAGCACCACCGCCGGGCACACAAAGCCGCCGAGGCTCGGGCCATCGGGCCCGAGGATCACGGGCATGTCGCCGGTGAAGTCGATCGCGCCGATGGCGTAGGCGTTGTCGTGGATGTTGGATGGGTGCAACCCCGCCTCGCCGCCGTCGGTGCGCGCCCACTGCGGTTTGGGGCCGATGAGGCGCACCCCCGTGCGGCTGCTGTTGTGGTGGATCTTCCAGTCGGTGCCGAAGAACAGGGTGATGTCGTCGGGCGTGAAGAAGTCGGGCGCGCCGTGTGGACCGTAGAGGACGTTGATGTCCCAGTGGTTCGTGTAGTCGGGGATCACGACCTCGGTGCCCGGCGCCTGCTGCGCGTCGCCCGCCAGGTGCAGCACATCCCCCGTGCGCAAATGCCGCCCCGCGTGCCCGCCGAACTGCCCCAGCGTGAAGGTGCTGCGGCTGCCCAGGTACAGCGGCACATCAAGCCCGCCCGCAACGGCCAGCGCCAACCTCACACCCGTCTCGCACCGACCCACGGCCAGCGTGGCGCCAGCAGGCACGTTGATGGCCTGCCACATCGGCACCGTCTCTCCGTTCAGCGTCACCTTGGCGGGCGCACCCGTCACCGCCACCACCGTGGCGGTGTTGAAGCGCAGCGTGGGCCCGGCCAGGGTGATCTCCAGCGCGGCGGCGTCGGGTGTGTTGCCCACCAGCGCGTTGGCCGCGCGGTGCGCGTGCATGTCCATGGGGCCGCTGGGCGGCACGCCCACGTCCCAGTAGCCCTGCCGCCCCGGCCAGTCCTGCACGCTGGTTTGCACGCCGGGTTCGATCACGTCGATGGTGGCCGGGTGGTAGGCGAAGGTGGAGAGGAAACGCGTGACCTGTTTGCCGGTGCGGAACACCGGGTCGCGCACCACCTGGCGCAGGTAGCCCAGGTTGGTTTCGATGCCTGCGAGGCGCGTGGCGTCCAGCGCGTCTTCCATCTTCTTCAAGGCTTCGTCGCGCGTGTCGGCCGTGACGATCAGCTTGGCCAGCATGGGGTCGTACCAGGCGGGCACCTCCGTGCCGCGCTCCACCCAGCTGTCCACGCGGGCATGGCACGGCGCATCGGTGGGAAACACCACCTCGGTGAGCAGGCCCGCACTTGGCTGGAAGTTTTTCGCCGGGTCTTCGGCGTAGAGCCGCACCTGAATCGACGCACCTTTGGGCGAGGGTTGCAGCGTGTGCAAAGGCGGCAGGTCGCCAGCGGCGAGCTGCAGCATCCACGCCACCAGATCCACACCACACACCTGCTCGGTCACGCCGTGTTCGACCTGCAGGCGCGTGTTCACTTCCAGGAAATAAAACGCGCCGGTGGACGCGTCGTAAACGAACTCCACCGTGCCGGCGGAGCGGTACTTCACCGCCTGCGCCAGCCGCACGGCGGTGGCGTGCAGCTCGCTGCGCTGCGCGTCGCTCAGGCCCGGCGCGGGCGTTTCTTCAATCACCTTCTGGTTGCGCCGCTGCACCGAGCAGTCGCGCTCGCCCAGCGCAATCACACCACCCGCGCCGTCGCCGAACACCTGCACCTCGATGTGCCGCGCCTGCTCCACGTACTTCTCGATGAAGAGCCCAGCGTCCTTGAAGTTGGCCTGCGCCATGCGACCCACCGAGTCGAAGGCGTCGGTGAGCTCGGCCGCGTTCCACACCAGCCGCATGCCGATGCCGCCACCACCTGCCGTGCTCTTGAGCATCACCGGAAAGCCCACACGCGTGGCCTCGCTCTGCGCCTGCGCCAGGTCGGTCAGCAGGCCCGAGCCCGGCAGCAGCGGCACACCGCGCTGCTCGGCCAGATCGCGCGCGGTGTGCTTGAGGCCGAAGGCGCGCATCTGGTCGGGCGCGGGGCCGATGAAGGCGATGCCGGCGGCCTCACACGCTTCGGCGAACGCCGGGTTCTCGGAGAGGAAACCGTAGCCGGGGTGGATGGCCTGCGCGCCGCAGTCCTTGGCGACCTGCAGGATGCGGTCGGCGCGCAGATAGCTCTCGGCCGCCGGGGCCGGGCCCAGCAAATAGGCCTCGTCGGCTTCGCGCACATGGCGGGCCTGCGCGTCGGCTTCGGAGTACACGGCCACGCTCTGCACGCCCAGGGTTTTGAGCGTGCGGATGATGCGGCAGGCGATGGCGCCGCGGTTGGCAATCAGGACCTTGCTGAACATGGGTGGAACCTTGGATCGAAGAGGGCAGGCCGTCCTGCGAAAGGGTCACGCGGCAACGGGTCGTCCCGCTGCGCGCATCGGCGAAGGTTCAGGCGGGGTTCCACACCAGCAACTGGATGGGCGTGGGGTTGTAGGCGTTGCACGGGTTGTTGAGTTGCGGGCAGTTGCTGATCAACACCCACACATCCATCTCTGCCCGCATCTCCACGTACTTGCCCGGTCCCGACACGCCGTCTTCAAAACTCAGCGCGCCGTCGGCGGTGACGGGCACGTTCATGAAGAAGTTGATGTTGGGCACCAAGTCGCGTTTGCTCAGCCCCACGTCGGCGTGTTGCAGGGCGATCAGGTAGTTGTCGCGGCAGCTGTGCATGAACTTCTTCTGCAGCGCGTAGCGCACCGTGTTGCTCTCGGCCGCGCAGGCGCCGCCCAGCGTGTCGTGGCGGCCGCAGGTGTCGGCCACGATGGTGAGCATGGCGTTGCCGTCGTTGCTGCGGATCACCGAGCCGGTGGTGAGGTAGATGCCGCCCTGGCGCTGCATGGTGTTGGTGGCGCTGTAGTGCTCTGCAGGGTCGTGGCGGTTGTAGAACAGCACGTCGGCGGCCTGGTTGCCTTCGAGGTCGACGATGCGCAGCGTCTGCCCGCGCTTCACTTCAAACAGGATGGGCTCGCCGGCGGGGTGGCGCTGATCCATCACGGCGTGGGCCGGGTCCAGCTGGCTCTCCAGGATGCGAATGTCGGTGGCGGTTGCGGTGGTGTTCATCGTGGGCTCCTCACAGGTACAGCATGTCGGTGTTGTGCAGGGCGCGTGCGTTCTCCGGGCGGAAGGCGCGGCACACATCGTTCGCAGGCGCAGCGCCGCAGCGCCAGGCCAGCAGGCCCACTTTTTTCGGGCTGTAAGCGGGCGCGGTGTCCAGCCCGTGTGGCGCGGTGCTCATGGCCAGGATCACGTCCATGTCGAAGCGCAGCTCCACAAAGTCACCCGCCTTGGCGTGGTCGGGCACAAAGGCAAAACGGCCCTGCGCGTCCACACCCACCTTGCTGAACAGGTTCACCGGCGCAATCAGGTCGCGCTTGGTGAGACCGTATTTGCCGATCTCGATCAGCAGGCCGTCCTTGCCCGAACGGTGCATGGCGTTGCGCGCGTGCTCGTAGCGCTTCTCGCCGTATTTTTCCTGCATCAGCTCGGCGTCGAGCAGGGCGCCCAGCGGGTCGTGCCAGCCCAGGCTGTCGGCCGTGAAGCTGGCCATGCTGCGGCCCATGTCGCTCATGAGCACATGGCCCCGCGTGTAGTGCGCCGTGTGCTGCGCCTTCACGCTGTCGGGCATGTTGTAGCGCTCCAGCTTTTCGAGCGCTGAATACAGCACCAGGCTCACGTTGGCGCCGGCTTCCAGCGCCACAAAGCGGATGGCGCTGCCGCGCGGCATGCGCCAGCTCCAGTGGCTGCCGCCGGGCACCACCTCGCTCCACATGGCTTTGGTGGTGTCCACGCTTTCCAGCGCGTTTGCGGGGAAGCGCTGCCACAGCGCGGGCGCGTCCACCGGCGCGGCCTGCGGCGGGTTCGGTGGAACCACGGAGAGGGGATCGTTCAACAGAGTGTCTTGTGTCGTCATGCGTGTCTCCTTAAAAGTGTCAAACGCCCACGCCCGAGAGGCGTTGCAGCTGCTCCAGATCGGTCTTCATGCCCGAGGTCTCACGGATCCGCTCCAGGATGTCGCGCTTGAGCCGCACGAACTCCGGCTCGTGCTTCAAGTCCTGCACGCGCTGGTCGCCAAAGGGCACGTCGTACACCGTGTCGATGCGCCCGGGGCGCGGTGCCATCAGCACCACGCGCCCACCCAGGTACAGCGCTTCCTCCACGTCGTGCGTCACGAACACGATGGTGGTTTTCTCCAGCTTGTGCACGTAGCGGATCAGGTCGTGCATCACCTCGCGGGTTTGCGCGTCGAGCGCACCGAAGGGTTCGTCCATCAGCAACACGTCGGGCTTGCCCATGAGCGCGCGCGCAATCGCCACGCGTTGCTGCATGCCGCCCGAGAGCTGGTTGGGCCAGGCGTTGGCCACGGGTTGCAGGCCCATCAGGCGCAGCAGCGCGTCGGCCCGGCCCGAGGCGGCTTCCACGTCGGCCGAGGTGCGGCCGTCGGTGTGGGCCTTGAGCTGGCGGCAGAACTTGATGTTCTCCATCACCGTCATCCACGGGTAGAGGCTGTAGTGCTGGAACACCATGGCGCGGTCGATGCCCGGGCCGTCCACCGCGCGGCCGTCCACCAGCAGGTCGCCCGTGGTCTGTGTTTCCAGCCCGCCAATGGTGCGCAGCAGCGTGGACTTGCCGCAGCCCGACGCCCCCACAAAGGTGACGAACTCGTTTTCGGCGATGTCCAGGTTGATGTCTTCCAGCGCGTTGATGGGCGCGCCGTCAAAGCGTTTGGTGAGGCTGCGGATGGCGATCTTGGGCAGGGGAATGCGGGCGGTGCTCATGGCTTCAGCCTTTCAGGTAGAGCCAGGGAAACGCACGGCGGTGCCCCCAGCGAAACAGCTGGTCGGTCACCAGGCCGATGAGGCCGATGACGATGATCCCGGCGAAGATGGTGTCGGTCTGCAGGAAGCGCTGGGCGCGCAGGATGGCGTAGCCCAGGCCCGAGTTGGCGGCCACCAGCTCGGCCACCACCAGGTACGTCCAGGCCCAGCCCATGGTGATGCGCAAGGTGTCGAGCAGCGCGGGCTTGGCACTTTGAAAGATCACCTTCTCGATCAGCTCCAGCCGGTTGGCGCCCATGGTCTGCGCCGCCTCCACCTGGGCGGACGGCACGCGGCGCACGTCTTCGGCCACCATCAGCACCATCTGGAAAAAGGTGCCGATGAAGATGATGGCGATCTTGGAACCCTCACCAATGCCCACCCACAGCATCACCAGCGGAATGAAAGCCACCGCCGGCATGTAGCGGATGAAATCGGTGAGCGGCTCCAGCAGCGCCTGCACCGAGCGGAACGAACCGATCAACAACCCCAAAGGCAGGGCGATCACAGCCGACAACAGAAAGCCCGCCACCACGCGGTAGACGCTGATGCCCATGTCTTCGAGCAGGCCGAGCTCGGTGGCCCAGGTCCAGGTCTTGGACAGCACCTGCAGCGGCGCCGGCATGAACACCGGATCGATGCCACCCCACAGGCCCACCGCCGCCCATAGCACCAAAGGGGTGAACAGCCCGGTGAGTGCAAGCACCCAATAGGTGCGCCGCGAGATGCCGGCGCGCACGGTGAACAGGTTGGAACGCCGCTTGGGCCGGGTGGGTGCACCAACAGCGCGCGGCGCTGTGGCTGGGGGGGCAAGGGGCAAGGACATGCGGGGCTCCTGAGCGGGGGACAAAAGGCGGAGAGGCATGGGCTTTGCAGCGCAAGCGTCTCCCGGGCTTTTGTCCCTCCGTGGAACCACGCGATGGTGGCCGACTGCTCTCGGACCAGACAGCACAGATCGGCAAGTGATCTGAGCCCGGAACCCTAGCGGTCTTCAAGGCTGGCGTGTGCTGGGCACAGCGCCTCTCTGCGGGGTGAGTTAGCAACTTCGGTGCCAGTAACGGCGGAAGTCGGCGAGCCAACGCTGGCTGGCGCTTGTCTGGGTTGATGAACTTGGTCCAGCCAAGCGTTGGCAGTCATTTCCAACTGTTGATCTGACCTCTTTCTGACGAACTCACTCGGGGTCAGGTGGCCGAGTGATCCAAATCACTAAGAGTGCTGATCATTGAGGCTGATCACCAAATTTTGCCGATGATCAGTATCAGCGAACGAATTGGAGCCACTGACACCCACCCGGGCGCCAGCGTCGTTTGTCTGAAACTCATCTGAACCAAAAAAAGAGACGACACCGTGCTGGATTCCTCCGACGAGTTGAACGACCTGACTTCCTGGCTACTCATTCTGGAAAAAATCGTTGAGCAAAGCGCCAACATGGTGGTGATCACCGACGATGCGCAACGGATCCGATGGGTCAACCAGACGTACACGAGGGTCACCGGTTGGACGCTTGAAGAGGTTGTGGGCAAGCGGGCAGGAGAGCAATTGCACGGCCCCTTGACCGACACCTTGGTCAAAGAAGGCCTTCGCAACCGCTTGAAGCAAGGCATGTCTGTTTCTGGTGCAGAGATCGTCAACTACCGCAAGAACGGCGAGTCGTACATAGCCTTGCTGAATATCGAGCCCATCCGGGACAACCAGGGCAAGGTGGTCGCCTACTTCTCGATTCAGAGTGACATTACCGAGAAGCGATCACTCGAAAGGGCGAACGTTGAGCTCCAGAATCATCTACAGGTTGCTCAACGACTGGCCCGGCTGGGTCGTATCGAGAGCATCGCTCAAACGGGGATGATGCGATGGTCAAGCGTCGTTTACTCCATCCTTGAACTGGCCAAGGACGAAGTGCCCAAATCCTGTGATGCGTTCTTCAAATATGTCGAACTTGACGCACAGCAGGAGTTTTACAAGCTGTTGAGGCAAGTCCTGAAGACTGGCGAGGAGTTTGACCTTGAAGTGCCATTGACGACCCGAACAGGGCAGCGTCGGTGGGTTCGCTGCCGCGGTGTCCCTGAGCAATCGGACGGGGATATCCAGCCACCTCGCACATGGACCATTCAAGACGTGACGCTGTACAGGGAGTTGATCGAACAAAAGCGCGAGATGAACGAAAGTTTGCGGGCTATGGTTGAGGAACGGACGCACCATCTCCAAGCGGCCAACCGCTCGCTGGAAGCGTTTTCTCATGCTCTTTCGCATGACCTGAAAAAGCCGGTGCGCCATATGGCCAGCTATGCCGAAATCGTTGAGGAGTCATTGGCGACCCGTGACATCGAATCTGCCCAGACCTATTGCCGAAAGATCGTCGCCGCTGGAAAACTGCTGCAGGGGCAAATTGACGGCCTGTTGCGCTTTTCAAGAATGGGACGACAAGGCATCAGTCCTTCGTGGGTTTCCATGACAGATATGGTTGCGAACTGTCTTGATGAGGTGGCCTCGTCTTTCCAGGACCGGCGGTTTCAAGCAACTGGTGTGGAAACACTGCCCGAAGTTCTCGCCGATCCCGTCTTGTTTCGGGAAGTCTGGGTCAACCTGATAGACAACGCATTCAAGTACAGCAAACCAAGTGAACTGACACGGCTCGATTTCGCGTGCAGCAGAGTGGAGGGTGGCTGGACGCTTTCTTTGCAAGACAAAGGCCGTGGCTTCAATCCGGCCATGCAATTGCATGTTTTCGAGATGTTCGGTCGAGCAAACTCGGACCTCACGGTTGCCGGCGATGGCATTGGCCTGGCGCTGTGCCAGCGTATTGTGTTGGCGCACGGAGGGCGAATCTGGGCAGAGACAACGCAAGATGAAGGCTCAACCTTCTTTGTCTTCCTGCCGACCGTTTCTCCCGTTTCAGGCTTCGGAGACCTTTCGACATCCCGCGAATCCAGCGCAATCCCACTCCAGAGGCTGTGAGTTGCGCTGTGGTTGCCAGCCAAACCCGTCACTGCCTGAACCTCACCGGGTGATGCCAACGTAGGTCTGGAGTACGCAGCCAAACTGGGCTTCGGGTGCGCTCGCGAATGCCGCGACTGCTGCGCCAGTGTCGACGCAATTGGTTTGGAGCGATTGGTACAGAGTGGTTGGTCCTGAAATGGCAATGACCACGTCGAGCTGTTCGCTCACACGGCGACACGTGTCCTTGGGCTTTTACGTCCGAGAGCTCCCACCAGAAATCTTTTCCAATTTCGGGTTTCCGCGTCGGTTGGCAGACGCTCGTGCGCGTTTCGTCACTTGCCGTGCAAATTTCCGACTCTTGTCCGGATATCACCCGCATTTCCGGGCCTCACCTGTCGAAGAAGGTAACGATGCTCAAGCCCTGCCTGACCGATCAACCCAACTCAATTCGAGGCCATATGCGATCAAACCTGCCGATAACGCAACGGGAACTGGAGCTGCGTGAAGGTATGACACTCATGTCAACCACCGATACGCAAAGCCATCTCATCTACGCCAATGCAGCCTTTGTGGAGGTCAGTGGGTTCGAGCGCGATGAATTGATGGGACAGCCCCACAACATCGTGCGGCATCCCGACATGCCACCCGAGGCCTTTGCCGACATGTGGCAAACGCTGAAGGCAGGGAAGTCATGGACCGCGCTGGTCAAGAACAGACGCAAGGACGGAGACCACTACTGGGTTCGTGCGAACGCCACACCCGTCAAGCGGGGAGGAGTCACCGTCGGCTACATGTCGGTCAGGACCAAGCCCTCCAGGGAGGAAGTGGCAGCTGCCAGCGATCTGTATGCTGCCTTCAGAAGTGGCAAAGCCCAAGGACTCGCATTTCACCAGGGGCTTGTCATTCGCACGGGAGTGTTCAAGTGGATGTCTGTCTTTCAGCTCCTGCCCACGGCCTGGCGGATCCGGTTGGGCGTCATGGGCCTGGTGCTGGCCTGCGCAATGGCTTCGGTGCTGCTGCCCAATGCCTTGCCCGTGCTCCTGGCAGCCATAGGGGCGGGTGGGTTGCTGGCTTCGTGGTGGATCGAGCGGCAAGTGTCTGCTCCGCTCAAGAGCATTCTTGCCAACGCCGAACTGATCGCAGCTGGCCAAAGCGTGGCCGTTCCCGCCCTCAACCGGGTAGACGACATCGGCTTGCTGGCTCGGGCAATCAACCAGTCGGGTCTCAACCTCCGCTCGCTGCTGGACGATGTGGCGCAGCAGGTGCAAGGCATTCAGGTGGCCAGCACGGAAATTGCAAACGGCAATTCCGATCTGAGCGCTCGAACAGAACAATCGGCCGCCAGCCTGGAGCAGACGGCTGCGAGCATGGCTGAAATGAATGCAACCGTGGCCAACAACTCCGAGCGAACACAGGAAGCGGAGCGCCTGGCAGCGCAAGCCAGCACCGATGCCAGCCACGGTCGCCAGGAGTTCTCGAACGTCGCTGAGACGATGGCCAGTATTCAAGCCAGCAGCAAACGCATCGCGGACATCACGTCACTGATCGACGGCATCGCTTTTCAGACCAACATCCTCGCGCTCAACGCGGCGGTGGAAGCGGCCCGCGCTGGCGAACAAGGCCGAGGCTTTGCGGTGGTGGCCGCTGAGGTGCGCAGCCTGGCCCAGCGCAGCGCTGCTGCAGCCAAGGACATCAAGGGGCTCATTGACGACAGTGGTGAAAAAGTCCAGAAGGGAAGCGCGCTGATTGGCCGGGCCGGGGAAACCATGGCGCAGATCGTTGGCGGTGTTCAAAGGGTATCTGGCCTCATTGAGGAGATCTCCAGTGCCACCCGGGAGCAGGCCATGGGAATCTCGCAGGTCGATACAGCCATCACGCAACTGGATCAGACCACGCAGCAAAACGCAGCGCTGGTGGAGCAGAGTGCGGCGGCCGCGTCCAGCCTTCAACAGCAGGCCGTTCAGTTGGCGGAGGCTGTAAGAGCTTTCAGGAGTTAGGCGACCATCTTTCTGGAATCGTCTGCATTCCATTGCCTGGCTTGAAAACTGAAACATATGAGCCTCACCAGCAAACTCTGAATCGTCATCTGAACAGGGTTGCGGCCTGTCGTGGCGACGTCGGCAGTGGTGAGACGCATACCGCGCGGCAGCTGTTCGGCTCAAGGCGACATCCGCTGGCGAAGGTCGCTGTCAATGAAAAAAGCTCATCCACATCCGATGAAGGACATTCAACATGCCGTCTGTATCAACGCAGTCCTCCCGTTTTTTTCGAGGCCGTGTCCGAGTCACAGTCGGGCAATCTTCCCGATGCAGTAACCCAGATCGGCTGCGTGGACGATCTCGCCAACTGGTGGAGCAGGTGGTGGTGAGCGAAGACGACTTCCAGCATGCGCTGGCACGCGTGGCAGGCGTCGTCGAAGTGGATGCCGCCGGGTTCGAACTGGACCGGCATGCCTTTGAGGTGCTGCCCTTGGGCGAAGCCCGCTGGCACGCCGTCCTGCTCGTGTGGGGTGAGCGGGAAGCCATCCAGGGCCGCCTCCTGTGACCCGCGTGCCATTCGAAACGCCCGGTCAGGGGCGCGTCCGGCCCGCTGGTGCTGCTCGCGATCTGGGTGCCCTGGACGAGGTGGCGGGGGCAATTCGCTCGCAGCCCATCCTCGATCTGGGTCACGCGCTCGCAGCGCTGGGATGTCTGGCTCCCGCGCAGGTGGATCTGCTTCGAAGTGAGGACCCGGCGTTGCTGCGTTCGCGCTCACACGAACTGGTCGACCGGGGTCTCGTTACCGACGAACAA
>NZ_JALHLX010000075.1:0-3089 GCF_022844385.1 Hydrogenophaga sp.
GCCCACGCGCTGCTCTGGCAATCCGAAGACACAGTGCCCTACGAATGCGACGGGTTGACGGCCTACCGTGAGCGCCCGCTGGTGGTGGTGTTGCCCGAAACCGAGGCACAGGTGGCCGCGGTGCTCAAGACCTGCCACGGTCTCGATGTGCCCGTGGTGGCGCGCGGCGCGGGCACTGGCCTCTCGGGTGGTGCCATGCCGCACGCCCTGGGCGTGACGATGTCGCTGGCCAAGTTCAACCGCATTCTCAACATCGACCCGCGCTCGCGCACGGCCGTGGTGCAGGCGGGCGTGCGCAACCTCGCCATCTCGGAAGCCGCCGCGCCGCACGGTCTGTACTACGCGCCCGACCCGAGCAGCCAGATCGCCTGCACCATCGGCGGCAACGTGGCGGAGAACTCCGGCGGCGTGCACTGCCTCAAATACGGCCTCACCGTGCACAACGTACTGCAGGTGCGCGGATTCACCATTGAAGGTGAGCCCATCACCTTCGGCGGCGAGGCACTGGACGTGCCGGGTCTTGACCTGCTCTCGCTCATCATCGGCAGCGAAGGCATGCTGGCCGTGACCACCGAGGTCACGGTGAAGCTGGTGCCCAAACCATTGCTGGCGCGTTGCATCATGGCCAGCTTCGACGACATCCGCAAAGCCGGCGACGCCGTGGCCAGCGTGATCGCCGCCGGCATCATTCCGGCCGGGCTGGAGATGATGGACAAGCCCATGACGGCTGCTGTGGAGGACTTCGTGCACGCCGGCTACGACCTCAACGCCGAAGCCATCCTGCTGTGCGAGAGCGACGGCACGCCCGAAGAAGTGGAAGAAGAGATCGGCCGCATGAGCGCGGTGCTGCGCAGCTGCGGCGCCACGGCCATTGCGGTGAGTCAAAACGAAGCCGAGCGCCTGCGCTTCTGGAGCGGGCGCAAGAACGCGTTTCCGGCCAGCGGGCGCATCAGCCCCGACTACATGTGCATGGACTCGACCATCCCGCGCAAGCGCCTGGCCGACATCCTGCTGGCCATCGCAGAGATGGAGAAGAAGTACGGCCTGCGCTGCGCCAACGTGTTCCACGCGGGCGACGGCAACCTGCACCCGCTGATCCTGTTCGATGCGAACGACGCGGACCAGCTGCACCGCTGCGAACTCTTCGGTGCCGAGATCCTGGAGACCAGCGTGGCCATGGGCGGCACGGTCACGGGCGAGCACGGCGTGGGTGTGGAGAAGCTCAACAGCATGTGCGTGCAGTTCTCACCCGAGGAGAACGAGCAGATGTTCAGCGTCAAGCGGGCTTTTGATACCAAATCGCTACTGAACCCAGGCAAGGTCATTCCCACCCTGCAACGTTGTGCTGAGTACGGAAAAATGCTGGTGCGCGGAGGCCGTCTGGCGCACCCCGATTTGCCACGGTTCTGAGGGTCAAATATCACGTTCAACACGGTGCCCTGTGGGGTACAGTTGATCGATGAGCGCTCTCTTCCCTCCGAAAGACAGCCGTCTTGAAGCCAACCGACCCGAGGCAACGATCTCGGCTCGCGAACGGGCGCTGCTGCTGGAGATCGAGACCCTCAAGGCCGAAAACCTGCACCTGAGGGGCCGCTACGCCCAGCACATGGGCGGCAGCCTGCACGAAGGCTCGTCCAGCGAACCGGGTTTTCATGCCGAGTTGCCGCTGTCGCTCGAACTGGCGCTGGATGCCGACCAAGGTTCGCCGGTGGCCGCCGCGCAGCTGGAGTACGAGGCGCTGTTTGCTGCGCTGGGCAGCGCGTTTCCCATCGGCATCTTTCGCACCGACCAAGCCGGCCTGCTCACCCACGTCGACACCCGGCTGCAGGAGATCTTCGGACTCGACAAACGTGAATTCCCCAACTTCGGCTGGCTCGACCGTGTGCACCCCGACGACCTGCCCCGCGTGCAGGAGCACTGGATCCGCGGCATCGCCACCGGCGAGAGTCTGAGCGTTGAGTTCCGGCTGGTCCGGCCGGGCGACGAGATCGTGCATGTGCTGGCGCGCAACTCGCCGCTGCGCGACAAGGACGGCAATGTCACGAGCCAGCTCGGCTTCATCCAGGACATCACGCCCATGCGCACGCTCGAGGCCGAAGCGCGCATCAAGGACGAACTCAACCGCCAGATCATTGCCAGCAGCCCGGACTGCACCAAGGTGCTGGATCTGGAAGGGCGCGTGGTGCAGATGACGGCACAGGGTTGCCGCCTGGTGGAGGTGGACGACTTCGAACAAGTGCGCCTGGGCGCCTGGACCGACTGGTGGCCCGACGATGGCGTGCAGCTGGCCGTGAGTTCGATAGCGTCCGCCCGGCGCGGTGAGAGCGCCCGCTTTGTGGCTTATGGCCCCACGTTCAAGGGAACGCCCAAGTGGTGGGACACCATGGTGACGCCGATCTGCGACACCAACGGCCAGCCGGTGATGTTGCTGGCGGTCTCGCGCGACATCACGGAACAGCACCTGCAACAGGAAAGCATCCAGCGCTTCAACGCCGAGCTGGAAAGCGCGGTCCAGCAACGCACCGAAGAGCTGGCCGAAGCCAAGGACCGGATCCAGCGCGCGCTGCGCGAGGCCCAGATCGCCTACAACCAGGCGCCCTGCGGTTACCACTCGGTGGACGCCAACGGCCTGTATGTGCTGATCAACCAGACCGAACTCACCTGGCTGGGTTACGAGAGCCGCAGCGAGGTGGTGGGCAAAAAACACTTCCGCGACCACGTGCAGCCGGCGTACCTCGACGAAGTGCTGCAGCGCCTGCAGCGCCTCAAACGCGGCGAAACGTTGGAGGCGGCCGAGATCGGCATGCTGCGGCGCGACGGGACCGGCTTCATCGGCCTGCTCAACACCACCGCAGTGCTGGACGAGCAGGGCCGCTTTCTGCGCACGAACAACACGCTGGTCGACATCACCGGGCGCAAGGCGGCCGAGGTGGCCCTGGCCGCCCAACGCAATTTCCTGCAGACCATCACCAGCAGCGTGCCGGTGCAGCTGGCGTTCTTCGACACCAAGCTCATCTGCCGCTTTGCCAACGCCAGCTATGCTCGCTGGCTCAACGGCACACCCGAACAGCTCGTGGGGCTGCACCTGA
>NZ_JALHLX010000075.1:3189-11641 GCF_022844385.1 Hydrogenophaga sp.
CAGCAGCGTGCCGGTGCAGCTGGCGTTCTTCGACACCAAGCTCATCTGCCGCTTTGCCAACGCCAGCTATGCTCGCTGGCTCAACGGCACACCCGAACAGCTCGTGGGGCTGCACCTGAACCAGATTGCGCGCCCGCAAGACTTTGAAGCTGCGCGCCCTCGCCTGGAAGGCGCGCTGGCCGGCGTGGCCCAGCGGTTCGAAGGGGAGCGTGCGTTTCCCGACGGCAATGCGTTCTACGCCAGCATCGACTACACCCCCTATTGGCTTGACGGTGAGGTCGCCGGCCTGTTCATCCAGATGCTCGACATCACCGAGCGCAAGGCGTCGGAAGACCTGGTCAGCCACGCCAACTGCCAGCTCAACCAGGCCCTGAGCCAGGCACAGGCGCTCTACAACCAGGCACCCTGCGGCTACCACTCGCTGGACATCCAAGGCACCTTTGTGTCGATCAACGACACCGAGCTGGGGTGGCTGGGCTACAGCCGCGACGAGGTGGTGGGCAAGCTGAATTTTCGCGACGTCATCCCGCCCTCCGACGTGCCCCTGCTCGAAGCCCGCAAGCGCAAGATCCTTCAGGACGATGCGCTGGAAGGCGTGGAGTACCGGATGCGCCGGCGCGATGGCAGCACCTTTCACGCGCTGCTGTCCTCGTCGGCGGTGCGCGACAAGGACGGGGGTTTCCTGCGCAGCAACACCACGGTGGTGGACATCACGCACCGCAAGGCGGCCGAGATCTCCCTGCGCGACAACCAGCGCTTCCTGCAGACCATCACCGACCACGTGCCGGGCCTGATCGCTTACCTGGACGCCGGGCTTCGATTCCGGTTTGCCAACGCCGAACACCTGCGCGTCTACGGCCTGGACCCGCAGCGCATCATGGGCCAGCACATCAGCCAGTGCGTGCTGCCGGAAGTCTGGTCCGACATCCAGCCCCGCATGGAAGCGGCGCTGACCGGTGAGGAGCAGCACTTCACCACCTGGCGGCCGGCTCTGGGGGGCAAACACATTTTTGTCAGCGCCCGCTATTTGCCCGATGTGCAGGACGGCCAGGTCCGTGGCCTGTTCGTCCAGATCATCGACATCACCGAGCGCAAACTGATCGAAGAGCGGGTGAGCAACCTCAACGAAGAGCTGGAAGTGCGCATCCGCGAGCGATCGGCCGAGTTGCTGGAGGCCGAGCAGCGTTTCCGCCTGATGGTGGACAACCTGCGCGACTACTGCATCTTCTTCATGGATGCCGACGGCCTGATCACCGACTGGACCGACAGCGCCCAGCGCATGGACGGCTACTCACCCACGCAAATGCTGGGCCGCCACTACGGCGTGCTGTTCGACCCGGCCAACCCGGAGCACGGCAAGGTACGCGCCGACCAGATGCTTCGCCTGGCAGCCTCGCGCGGCCAGCACGAGCTGCACAACTGGCACATGCGCAAGGACGGCACACAGTACTGGTCGCACTCGGTGCTGATCGCCCTGCGCGACGACAGTGGCGAGCTGCGCGGCTTTGCCAAGATCAACCGCGACATGACCGACGCCAAACGGCTTGACGACCTGATGCGCAACATCAACGACGAGCTGGAAAACCGCGTGGTCGAGCGCACCGAGCAGCTGCTCGCGGCCAACAAGGACCTGGAGTCCTTCTCGTACTCGGTCTCGCACGACCTGCGCTCGCCGCTGCGCCACATCTCCAGCTTTGTGAGCCTGCTCGAAGAACACATGGGCAGCCAGTGCGACGAGGTGAGCGCGCGCTACCTCAGCACGATTGGCAATTCGGCCCGCCACATGAGCCAGCTCATCGACGGCCTGCTGGCGTTTTCGCGCCTGGGTCGGGCCGCGGTCAACGTGACGCCGGTGGACTTCCAGTTGCTGGTCGAAGCGGTGGTGGCCCAGATCGGGCACGACACCGAAGGCCGCGTGGTGGACTGGGTGATCGCGTCCGACCTGCCGGTGGTGCAGGGCGACGCCCTGCTGCTGCGCGAGGTCTGGGCCAACCTGTTGGGGAATGCCTACAAATACAGCCGGCCACGTGAACGATCGCGCATCGAGGTGGGCTGGAGTGTCGACCCGGTGGTGGGTTACACCTTCTTTGTCCGTGACAATGGCGTGGGTTTCGACACAAAATACGCGCAGAAGCTGTTTGGCGTGTTTCAGCGATTGCACAGGGCCTCGGAATTTGAAGGCACGGGCATCGGTCTTGCACTCACACGGCGCATCATCGAGCGGCACAGCGGCAGCATCTGGGCCGAAAGCGAACTCGGTATCGGCAGCGTTTTCTACTTCTCCCTACCTTTTGAGGGCCCTGGTTTTTCGGATGCCACACTGGATTCGATGCCTGCCCCCCTGGAATCATGAGCAAAAATGCCGACGCGATTCTCCTGGTCGAAGACAACCCCGACGACGCCGAGCTGACGAAACTGGCGCTCTCGCGCCACGGCCTGGACGGCCGCGTCACCCACGTGTCCGACGGCATGCAGGCGCTGGACTACCTGCACCGGCGCAACGGCTTCACCAACCGCTCCGGCAGCAATCCCGTGCTGGTCCTGCTTGACCTCAAGATGCCGCTGCTTGACGGCATCGGCGTGCTCAAGGAAATCAAGGGCAGCGACCTGCTGCACAACATCCCGGTGGTGGTGCTCACCTCGTCCACCGAACCCAGCGACCTGCTGCGCGCCTACGATGCCGGCACCAACGCCTACATCGCCAAGCCGACCGAGTTCTCGCAGTTCCTCAGTGCCATGAAGCACGTGTGCGAGTTCTGGATCAACATCAACCAGACCGCCCCGCAAACCGCCAATGCCACGGTGCGCAACACCGGCTTTGGCGACCTGATCTGAGGCAGCGCCAGCCCCTGGTCACCAGGTGTCGATGAAGCGGGTGGCCGACGGCTCCCCCACCTTGGCGCCTGCCAGCCCCTGTACCAGCCAGTGCCGCGTGTGCGCCGGGTCGATCACGGCATCGATCTCCAGCGTCGTGGCCATCTGCTCGGCCGAGCCCTTGGCGTGCTGCTCCGCCAGCAGGCGATCAAACAGGGCGTCGCGCTCTGCACCCTCGGCCACCGCCTGCAGCTCCTTGCGATAACCCAGCCGCACCGCGCCTTCCAGCCCCATGGCACCAAACTCGCCGGTGGGCCAGGCCACGGTGAACACCGGCGCATGAAAGCCGCCGGCCGTCATGCCCATGGCGCCCAGGCCATAGCCCTTGCGCAGCACCACGGCAAAGAACGGCACGCGCAGCTTTGCAGCCGTCACGAACAACCGGCCCACGTGCCGCACCTGCGCTTGCGCCTCTGCCGCCGGCCCCACCATGAAACCGGGGGTGTCCACCAAGCTCACGATGGGCAGGCCGTGGGCGTTGCACAGCTGCATGAATCGCGCCGCCTTGTCGGCCGCATCGGCATCGATGGCGCCACCCAGATGCAGCGGGTTGTTGGCCATCAGACCGACCGCGCGCCCTTCGATGCGCGCCAGCGCGGTGTGGATGCCCGCACCAAAGCCAGTACGCAGCGGCAGCAGGCTGCCCTCGTCCACCAGGCCCTGCATGACAGTGCGTGTGTCGTAGCTGCGCAGGCGGTTCTCGGGCACAGCGTCGCGCAGTGCTGCGCTGTCGGGCGCCGTCCCGTTGGCCAGCCGCCCCTGGAAGAACGACAGGCAATGCCGTGCAGCCGACACGGCCTGGGCCTCGTCGTCCACCAGCACGTCGATCACCCCGTTGGCGTGCTGCACCTCGCTCGGCCCGATGTCCTCGGGCCGGAAGGTCCCCAGTCCCCCACCCTCGACCATGGCCGGACCCCCCATGCCGATGTTGCTGCCGCGCGTGGCGATGATCACGTCGCTGCAGCCCAGCAACGCGGCATTGCCCGCAAAGCAGCGCCCGGCCACGATGCCCACCACCGGCACCTCGCCCGAGAGCCGGGCCAGGGCGGCGAAGGTGCCCACGTGCAGGCCCGCGACGATGGGCATGTCGATGTCGCCCGGTCGACCGCCGCCGCCTTCGGCGAACAAGACCACGGGCAGTTTCTGCGCCAGCGCAATGCCCAGCAAGCGGTCGGTTTTCTGATGGTTGCGCATGCCCTGCGTGCCGGCGAGCACCGTGGCGTCGTAAGCGAGCACCACGGTGCGTGACCGCTCGGGGTCGAACAGCGCGCCATTGACAGCGCCGATGCCGGTGACCATGCCATCGGCCGGCGTGTTCGCGATCAGGTCTTGCTCGCTGCGGCGGCTGCGCTGTGCCGCCACCGCAAGCGCACCGTACTCCATGAAACTGTCCGGGTCACACAGGTCGGCAATGTTCTCGCGCGCCGTGCGCAGACCCAGCGCGTGGCGGCGCGCCACCGCCTCGGGCCGGGCCGCGTCCCGCGTGAACGCCTCGCGCTCGCGAAAGGCCTGCAGGTCGGGGCGCACCCGGTCGCTGCTGCGCTCCGGTGCCACGGAGGGGGCAGAGGTGGCATCCACAGCAAGCGCCAGCGGCTCCAGGTGCAGCAACGCTTCGCCCAGCTGCACGGGCTCGCCCGAGGCCAGCAAAAGCGCCAGCACACGTCCGTCGGCTTCGGCACGCAGCTCGTGTTCCATCTTCATGGCTTCCAGCACCACCAGCACGTCGCCGCGGCGCACCGCATCGCCCGGGGTCACCAGCCATTCAACAATCCGGGCCTGCAAAGGAGCGCGCAAGGTGTTCATGGCCGGATTCTGCGCCGCGTGGGCCGTGATCACGGTCGATGGCGCGACAGGTCGGCACACAACAAAACAGGCCCTGGAAAGGGCCTGTTTCGGGGGAAGCGCGAAGCGGCTTCAGTAGATGTCAGAGTCGGCCCACTGGGACGAAGGTCCGAAGTCGTCGGCGGTGACAGGGGTGTTGAGGTTCAGTACGAAGACCACCTCGCCACCAAAACGCCCGACACCCAGGCTCTTCATGAGCTGTTGCTCCTGTTCGGGGCGCTCCATGCGGAGGAAGCAGATGGCCTGCTTTGTGCCTTCGTGCATGGCGGTGAGGATGTCCAGACGCGTGATGCGACCGAACTCGCTGCACAGCTGGTGCAGCGCGGATTTCAGGCTCGGCACATCGCTGTGTTGCCTGAGTTCTGCAAGTGTGCTCACAATCGACTCTCCCAGTTCGTTTCCGTCATCGCATTCGTGCGCCGCTGCGGGCATGGGCTCCCTTCAGCGGAACGCCATGGTAGAACAGAAGTAACGAAAATCCAGTGGTTTGTTACAAATTCGCGGACTGACCGCCGCTCTTGTGATGTTGATCACGTTCCGGGTGTGAAGCATGCCCGCACAGTGTGTGCGTTGCATGACAACGCTCACTTTGTCGACCACCCAAACCACCGGACCCGACCTCCATGCGAAACGGATCTCCCACACCCCGCAGCGCGCTGACCAAAGAAACCGACTTCGAGGCCACGGGCACGTGGTCGAGCGCCCGGGACTTCTCTGGTTTCCATCAGTTGGCACAACTGGCCGCCCAGTTGGGGGGCTGCGCCGCGGCCGTGGTGCTGGACACCACCCAATGGCCACCGGTGGTGCTGGGGGTACACGGCACCTCCGGTGAGACCGCGGCCAGTGCGGCTCAGTACTGCGCAAGAGCGTTCCCGGACCGCAGCCGGGAAACGCATGTGGACGATCTGGGCGCACAGCACGAGCGCGACGACGTGGCAGCGGGCACCGAGTGGGCCAGCATGCGCCATGCCCACTGGTTGCCAGTGGCGCCCATGGGCGGCCAGTCGGACTTGGCCTTGCTGCTGCTGGACCCGGCAGCCCAACCGCACCAGCCCACGACCGGCACCACACTGACCCTGTTGACTGCACATGCAGCCGAGGTGCTCGCGCTGTGGCGCCGCTGCGAGGTCAGCGAGCAGTACAACGTGAACGTGCTGCGCGAGAGCGAGAGCCGCCTCAACCTCACCGAGCACACAGCGGGCGCCGGCAGCTGGTCGATGCAGGTGTCCACCGGGCTGGTCACGCACTCGGACGAATTCGCCACCATCCTGGGCCTGCCCGACCACCACCATGTGGTCTCGCTCGACTCCATGGTGCAGCGCTACAACCCGGAATGGCGCAGCGGCATCCGCCAGCGCCTGGAGCGCTGCGCGGTCAGCGGCGAGGGCTTTGACGAAGAGATCCAGATCATGGTGGAGGGTGGCACGCCCAAATGGGTGCGCACGGTGGGCACCGCGGTGCGCAACAAGGACGGCAACATCCTGCGCATTCAGGGCGCGATCCAGGACATTTCGGCCCAGAAACAGGCCCAGCAGGACACGCTGCGCCTGGCGATGCGCCTGACCACCACGCTGGCCAGCATCACCGAGGCCTTCGTCACGCTGGACCGGCAGTGCTGCTTCACCTACCTCAACCAGGAGAGCGAACGGCTGCTGCAAAAGACCACCGCCGACCTGCTGGGCGAAGAGGTCTGGAAAGACTTCGCCGGTGGCCTGGCCGAGCGCCTCAAGGAAAAGCTCACCCGCTCGCTCAACACCAACCGCCGGGTGGAGCTGGAGGATTTTTTCCCCTCGCTGGGCAAATGGCTGGAGGTGCGCGCCTACCCGTTTGCCGAAGGTCTGGCGGTGTACTTCCGGGACGTGACCGAGCGCCGGCGTTCGCAAGAGCAGCTGATGCTGCTGGAGACCAGCGTGTCCCGGCTCAACGACATCGTGGCCATTGCCGAGACCGGTGCCAGTGCGCAGGAGCCGCGCATCGTGTTCGTCAACGACGCCTTCGAGCAGCACACCGGATACACACGCGCCGAGGTGTTGGGTCAGACGCCGCGCATGCTGCTTGAACTCGACCCGGCCATCACCAAGCTCAAGGCGCTGGCCGCGGGCCTGCAGCAAAACCAGCAGGCCCGCACCGAGCTGATGGTGCGGCGCAAGAACGGCGCGCTGTTCTGGGTCGAGCTGGAGGTGGTGTCGGTGCAGGCCAATGCCGAAGAGGTGACGCACTGGGTGGCGGTGGGGCGCGACATCACGCAGCGCAAGACCGCTGAAGACATGATCCGCCACCTGGCCTTCTACGACGCGCTCACCGACCTGCCCAACCGCCAGCTGCTGCTGGACCGGCTGCAACAGGCGCTGGCGGCCAGCGCACGTTCGGGCCAGCACGGCGCGCTGATGTTCATCGATCTGGACAACTTCAAGGTGCTCAACGACACGCTGGGACACCACATGGGCGACCAGCTGCTGCAGAAGGTGGCCTCACGCCTGACACGCAGCGTGCGCAAAACCGACATGGTGGCGCGCCTGGGCGGTGACGAGTTTGTGGTGATGGTGGACGACCTGAGCACCGACCCCGAAGCCGCCGCGTACAAGGCGCGCGCGCTGGCCGAAAAAGTGCTGCACACGCTGCGCGAACCGTTCCAGCTCACCGGCCACCAGCAGTTCGCGACCCCGAGCATCGGCGTGACCTCGTTCTGTGGCGACCACAACGACGTGGGCGAGTTGCTCAAGCAGGCCGATCTCGCGATGTACCAGGCCAAATCGCTGGGACGCAACACGGTGTGTTTCTTCGACCCCGGCATGCAGGCCACGGTGAGCGCCAACGCCACGGTGAGCTCCGACCTGCGCGCGGCCCTGCGCGAGGCGCAGTTCGTGGTGCACTACCAGCCGCAGGTGGACCGGGTCGGTGTGATCACCGGCGTGGAGGCCCTGGTGCGCTGGCAGCACCCGGAACGCGGCCTGGTGTTTCCGGCCGACTTCATTCCCGTGGCCGAGGACACCGGCCTCATCCTGCCACTGGGCCAGTGGGTGCTGGAGACCGCCTGCGAACAACTTGCCGCCTGGGCGGACCGGCCACAGACCTCCAGCCTGAGCATCGCGGTGAACGTGAGCGTGCGCCAGTTCCGCCACCCCGATTTCGTGGACATGGTGATGGCGGCCATTCAGCGCACCGGCATCCGGCCGCACCGCCTCAAGCTGGAGCTCACCGAGAGCTTGCTGGCCGACCGCATGGAGATCACGATCGGCAAGATGGGCATGCTCAAGGCACTGGGTGTGACGCTCTCGCTCGACGACTTCGGTGTGGGCTACTCCTCACTCTCGGTGCTCAAGCGCCTGCCGCTGGACCAGCTCAAGATCGACAAGGGCTTTGTGGCCGATGTGCTGACCGACCCCAACGACGCCGCGATCTCGCGCGCCATCATCTCGCTGGCGCAGAGCTTGAGCCTGCAGGTGGTGGCCGAGGGTGTGGAGACGCAGGAGCAGCGCGACTTTCTCGCCTACCAGGGCTGCGACCAGTTCCAGGGGCACCTGTTCTCGAAACCCCTGCCGATCGAGGCGCTCGACGCCCTGCTGCAAAACCCGACTGCCGGGATGCTGGTGCTTTCCTAAACGTGCAACAGAAGGAAGCGGCGCTCCCACGGGCTGATCACGTCGAAGAACTCGCGGTACTCGGTTTCCTTGATCGCGCTGTAGGTCTGGATGAAGTGTTCGCCGAACAGGTCCACCAGCGGCGCACAACCCAT
>NZ_JALHLX010000075.1:11741-14898 GCF_022844385.1 Hydrogenophaga sp.
AAGCGGCGCTCCCACGGGCTGATCACGTCGAAGAACTCGCGGTACTCGGTTTCCTTGATCGCGCTGTAGGTCTGGATGAAGTGTTCGCCGAACAGGTCCACCAGCGGCGCACAACCCATGAGCTTTTCGATCGCGTCGTCCAAATGACGCGGCAGCTGGTGCGGCTGTTCGTAGGCGCTGCCCTTGAGCGGCTCGCTCGGTTTCAAGCCCTGTTTCATGCCCAGATAGCCACAGGCCAGGCTGGCCGCAATCGCCAGGTAGGGGTTCACATCCACCCCGGCCAGGCGGTTCTCCACGCGCCGGTCTTGCGGGCCCGAGTGCGGCACGCGCAGACCGCAGGTGCGGTTGTCGTAGCCCCAGCTCAGGTTGATCGGTGCCGAGGTGAAGCGTGAGAGCCGCCGGTAGGAGTTGACGTAGGGCGCAAAGAACGCGGTGGCTGCGGGCAAGTAGGTCTGCAGGCCGCCGATGTAATGGAAGAACGCGTCGGAGGGTTCACCGTCGGCTTTGCTGAAGATGTTCTGTCCGCCGTCGATGGCCACCACGCTCTGGTGAATGTGCATCGCACTGCCAGGCTGGCCCTGCATGGGCTTGGCCATGAAGGTGGCATACATCTCGTGGCGGATCGCCACCTCGCGGATGGTGCGTTTGAACAGAAAGACCTGGTCGGCCAGCGGCAGTGGGTCACCGTGGTCGATGTTGATCTCCATCTGTGCCGTTCCCATCTCGTGGATCAGCGTGTCGAGCTGGATGCCCTCGGCCTCGCACCAGTCGTACATCACATCAAAGATGTCGTCGTACTCGTTGATGGCGTCCATCGAAAAGCTCTGCATGCCGGCCTCGGTGCGCTTGGTGCGGCCCACCGGTGGCTTCAGCGGAATGTCTTCGTTGGGTTCCACCTGCACCAGGTAGAACTCCATCTCGGGCGCCACCACCGGCTTCCAGCCTTCGTCTTCGTAGAGCTTGAGCACGCGGCGCAACACGTTGCGCGGCGACAGCGCAAACGGCGTGCCGTCGAATGCAAAACAGTCGTGGATGATCTGCGCCGTGGGCTCCTTGGCCCAGGGCACCGGACGCAGCGTGTTGGGGTCGGGCTTCAAGAGCATGTCCGGGTCGGCCACCGAGGTGAAGTCCTTCTCGGGGTAGTCGCCGGTCACGGTCATGGCCAGCACCGCCTCGGGCAGGCGCAGGCCCACGGCCGGGTTGTATTTGTGGCGCGGCACGATCTTGCCGCGCGCCTGGCCCGCCATGTCGGGGATCAGGCATTCGACTTCGGTGATGCGGTGTTCGTCCAGCCATTGCTGGATGCGATGGGCGTCGGCGGGGGAGGTGATGTCGGCCATGGGCGTGGGGGTGTTGAGAAGGTGGCGCCACTGTAAGCCCACGCCCCGCCCAAGCCGAGGCCGCTTCTCAGCCGGTGAACAGCGCCACGTTGCCGCCGGCGGCGGTGGTGTTGATGGTCAGGGTCTGCTCGGCGCAGAAGCGCAGCAGGTAGTGGGGCCCGCCGGCTTTGGGTCCGGTGCCGCTCAGGCCTTCACCTCCGAAGGGTTGCACGCCCACCACGGCGCCGATCATGTTGCGGTTCACATAGACGTTGCCCACGCGCGCCGCACCCGCGAGCGCCAGAGCGCGGCTGTCGATGCGCGTTTGAATGCCCAGCGTGAGGCCGTAGCCCAGCGCGTTGATCTGCTGCATGACGGCCATCGGATCACCGCCCCAGCGCACCACCTGCAGCACCGGGCCGAAGATCTCCTGCGTCACCTCGGCGATGGAACCCACCTCGAACATCTGCGGCGCGATCACGTGCAGCAGCGCGTGCGTGGCGCGGCGGCTGCCCAGCAGCGGCCTGGCTTCGCTGTGCAGGCGCTGCACGTGGCGCGTGATGCCATCGAAAGCCTCGGCGTCGATCACCGGACCCAGGTCGGTGGCCAGATCGGACGGGTCGCCGGCCACCAGTTCCTTCGCGGCGCCTTCGATCATCTCGATCACGCCATCCGCAATGGCTTCGTGCACACACAGCAGGCGCAGCGCCGAGCAGCGCTGGCCGGCGCTGCGAAAGGCGCTCTGCACCACCGCGTCGGCCACCTGTTCAGGCAGTGCCGTGCTGTCGACCAGCATGGCGTTGATGCCGCCAGTCTCGGCGATCAGCGGGATGATCGGGCCGTCCTTTGCGGCCAGTGCGCGCTGGATGATCTTGGCCACTTGCGTGGAGCCGGTGAACACCACACCGGCGATACCGGGCTGAGCCACCAACGCGGCACCCACCGTTCCACCCTGGCCATGCAGCAGTTGCAAGGCGCCAGCGGGCACACCCGCCGCATGCAACAGCTTCACCGCTTCGAGCGCAATGGCCGGCGTCTGCTCGGCCGGCTTGGCCAGCACCGTGTTGCCGGTGGCCAGCGCCGCAGCCACCTGGCCGGCGAAGATGGCCAACGGGAAGTTCCACGGGCTGATGCAGACCCAGGCGCCTCGGCCTTCCATGCGCAGGGTGTTGCTTTCGCCGGTGGGGCCGGGCAGCGTCTGCGGCGCCATCACGCGCTCGGCATCGTTCGCGTAGTAGCGCAGGAAGTCGATGGCTTCGCGCACTTCCGATACGGCGTCGCCCCAGCCCTTGTGGGCTTCCTTCACCAGCAGGGCGCACAGGCGCGGCAGCTGATGCTGCATCGCATCGGCCGCGCGACGCAGCGTGGCCGCACGCTCGGCCACGGGGGTGTGGTTCCAGCCGGCAAACGCCTGCACGGCCTTCACCACAGCGGCTTGCGCTTCTGCGCCCGTGGCCTCGGGCACGGTGGGCAACACCAGCGCGGCGTGTGCGGCCAGCAGCGGTTCGCGGTGTGCCACCACGGCAAGATCGAGACCCAGGCTGTTCGGGCGCTTCGAACCATAGAGCTCGGGCGGCAACGGCAGCGTGGAAGTCATGACGTCGGGCTTCGACTGCTCCAACGGCGAGAGCAGCAGCTCGTCCATGCCCACCGATTCGTCATTGAGCTGGTGCACGAACGATGAGTTGGCGCCGTTCTCCAGCAGGCGGCGCACCAGGTAGGCCAGCAGGTCGCGGTGCGCGCCCACAGGGGCGTAGACGCGGCACGAGACAGCCGGGTTCTTCAACACCTCGCGGTAGATGCCTTCGCCCATGCCGTGCAGGCGCTGCAGTTCAAAC
>NZ_JALHLX010000075.1:14998-16663 GCF_022844385.1 Hydrogenophaga sp.
AGGCCAGCAGGTCGCGGTGCGCGCCCACAGGGGCGTAGACGCGGCACGAGACAGCCGGGTTCTTCAACACCTCGCGGTAGATGCCTTCGCCCATGCCGTGCAGGCGCTGCAGTTCAAACGGCGCACCCTGCCTCGTTGCCATGCCCAGGATGGCGGCGATGGTGCCAGCGTTGTGCGTGGCGAACTGCGGGTAGATGGCGTCGGACGCGTTGAACAGGGCCTGTGCACAAGCCAGGTAGCTCACATCGGTGTGCGGCTTCTGCGTGAACACCGGGTAGGCCGGCAGGCCCAATTCTTGAGCGCGCTTGATCTCGGCGTCCCAATAGGCACCCTTGACCAGGCGGCACATGAATTTGAGTCGGTGTTGCCGCCCCAGCGCCGCCACGTGTTCGATGAGTTCCACCGCACGCGTCTGGTAGGCCTGCAGCGCCAGACCAAAACCCTGCCACTGCGGGTAATGTTGCGCCACGAGCTTCGCCAACGCCTCGAACACGTCGAGCGAGAGTTCAAGCCGGTCGACCTCTTCCGCGTCGATGGTCAGGTTCAGGTTGGCGGCTGCCGCACCTTCGCACAAGGTCCACACGCGGGGAACAAGCTCGCGCATCACACGATCGTTTTGTGCATCTTCGTAGCGCGGGTGCAGCGCGCTGAGCTTGATCGAGATGCCGTCGTTCTGGCTCGGTGCATGCTTGGGATCGGCCGTGCGCGCAATCGCCGAGATGGCGTTCTGGTAACTCGCCAGGTACCGCAGCGCGTCGGCGTCGGTGCGGGCGCCCTCGCCCAGCATGTCGAAACTGAAGCTCAGGTTGGCCTGGCGCTTGCGCGCCGACGCCGCCTCCTTCATGCCCTCCTCGATGGTCTGGCCCAGCACAAACTGGCGGCCCAGCAACTGCACCGCACGCAGCGTGGCGGCCACCACGGTCTTAGCACCGAGCTTGGCCATCAGGCCGGGCTCGTTGCCCGCTTCGGGCAGGAACTTCTTCGACATGGCGATCGCGGTGGACGACAGGCGCGCCAAAGTCGAATCGGCTGCCCCATCGAAGTCGGCGCGTCCGAGTTGGTCGGCGGTCAGGGCAACCGCCGTCTCTGCGTCAGGCACGCGCAGCAGCGCCTCCGCCAGTCGCATGAGGGCCAGACCTTCGGCGCTGGAGATCGGGTACTCCTTGAGCAGGCTCTCCATGGCCCAGAACGGCGGCGGGTTATCGCGCACCGCGCGCACCCAGGGGGCCGCCTGCGTGGCCGCAGCGGCCCAGTCGAGCGCACCTTGCAGCGCGCTCAGGCGGTGAGCCAGCACGCCGGCTTCGGGGCGGTACGGGAAGGGCAGGCGGTCGGTGGTGCGCGGCATGAAGGACTCCGGAACAGTGCTTGGTTTGTGGATTTGCGTATGTTCATGGCATATAGGCCGAACTTTTCACCAAAACAACGCCACCCAACTGGATAATTGGCGGCCATGGACGCCCACGCCACCGAACCCGACCGCATCGACCTCAAGATCCTGAAGCTGCTGCAGGCCGACGGTCGCATCACCAACCTCAAGCTCGCCGAGGCGGTCGCGCTCTCACCCACCGCCGTGCTGGCACGCACCCAGCGCCTGCAACGCGATGGCTTCATCCTCGGCTACGAGGCGCGGTTGAACCCGCTCAAGCTCGGGCGCGGGATGATGGT
>NZ_JALHLX010000076.1 GCF_022844385.1 Hydrogenophaga sp.
GGAGAGCAGCGGCAGCGCGCGCTCCATGAGCTTCTCTTTCACGCCCCACACGCGGTTCTCGCGCAGTGCCATGGGCAGCGGGCGGCCCGCGTCCAGCGCCGTACGCACGCGGTGCAAGGTGCGGATGTCTTCGGACAGGGCCCAGTGCACCAGCACCGGCGCTTCGCCCTCGGCCTGCAGACCGTCCAGCATGCGTTGCACGCGCACGCTCTGCCCGCCCAGCACCGCCTCGGCAAGCTTGAAGGCGTCGTAACGCGCCACGTTGAGCACAGCCGACTCCACCTGCTCCAGCGACAAATCACCCACCGGGTGCAGCAGCGCGAGCTTCTGGATTTCCTGGTGCGCGGCGAGCAAGTTGCCTTCCACACGGTCGGCAAAAAACTGCAGGGTGCGCTGGCCTTCTTCACCCGCCACCACGCGCTGGCCCTGCGCCTGCAGGCGTTGCGCAATCCACTGCGGCAAGGCTTTGCGGTCGACCGCCTCCACGCGCACCACGGCGCCGAAGCTGTCGAGCGCGGCGAACCAGGCGCCCTTTTGTGTGGCCATGTCCAGGCGGGGCAGGATGACCACGGTGACCGTGCTGTCGTTGTTCTCGGCGCTCTGCGCGATCTGCTGCAGCGCCTGCGAGCCGTCCTTGCCGGGCTTGCCCGACGGGATGCGGATCTCGATCAGTTGTTTGTCGGAAAACAGGCTCATGGAGCCACCGCTGGCCAGCACCTCGCCCCAGTCAAAGTGAGCACCCGCCACGGTGTGGACCGTGCGCTCGCCACAACCCTGCTCGCGCGCCACCACGCGGATCGCGTCGGCTGCTTCCTGGATCAGCAGCGGCTCGTCGCCATGCAGCGTGTAGAGGCTTTTGAGGCCGCGCTGCAGCTGGGCGGCGAGTTGGTTGGCTGCGATCTGCATGAGGCGCTTGAGGCTGGACTCAGAGCGACTTGACCGCCGCGAGGCGACGCACCACCTGCTGCACGATGTCGCTGCGCATGTCGCGAAACAGCAGCGCTTCTTCTGCATCTTTGGCCAGCACCTGGGTTTCGTTGAAGCTGATGTCGCGCTCCAGCAGCATCTCGGTGTCGTCGATCAGGATCTTGTCGGTGGGCGTGCGCAGGCGGAACACGAAGCGGGTGCGCAGCTGCAGTTCACGCACCTGACCCGCTGCGGTCTGGCCCACCACCACACGCTCGCGCTGGTCGACCAGCACGGTGAGGATGGCCTGCGCCGTCTGCGCGCCGGGTCCGGTGGCGGGTGTGGTCGAGGTGAGCACACGAATGCCGTTGGCCTGCAGCGCTTCGCGCAGCTCGCGGCTCACCTGCGTGCCCTCCATGCCTTGCAGGCGCAGCGTGTCGAACGCGAAGGTGGGCGCCTTGCGCAGCGCAAAACCACAGCCCGAGAGACCCAGCGCGGTCGCGCCCAGGGCGAGTTGCAGCCAGACGCGGCGGCTTGGGATCGAGGGGCGTTGGTTCGTCATGCAAGGGCTTTCAGATCACCACGTTGACCAGGCGGCCTGGCACGACCACCACTTTTTTCGGCGGCGCGCCGGCGGCCTGCTTCACGAAGGCATCGCTGGCCAGCGCTGCCGCTTCAATGGCGGCCTTGTCGGCGTTCGCCGGCACCAGCAGGCTGCCGCGCAGCTTGCCGTTGATCTGCAGCACAAGTTCGATCTCGTCACGCTGCAGGGCGGCCTCGTCGGGCTGGGGCCAGGGCGCGTCGAGCAGTTCGCCCGGGTAACCCAGCTCGGTCCACAAGGTGTGCGCGATGTGCGGCGTGGCCGGGTAAATGCAGCGCAGCAGGATGCCGAAGCTCTCGGCCAGCGCAGCGTTGTCGCCGGCGCTGCCATCGGGCTTGAAGTCTTCAAGGGCGTTGAGCATCTTCATCGCGCCCGACACCACGGTGTTGTATTGCATGCGCTGGTAGTCGTAGTCCACCTGCTTGAGCACGGTGTGCATTTCCAGCCGCAGCGCCTTCGCGCCCTTGGACAGCGATTGCTTCGAGACACCGGCCGCGAGTGCGCCCAGGCCGCTGGTGGCCGAGAGCTTCAAGCCGAAGGCCCACACGCGGCGCAGGAAACGGTAGCTGCCTTCCACCGCCGCGTCGTTCCACTCCAGCGTGGCCTCGGGCGGCGCGGTGAACATGGTGTACAGCCGCGCGGTGTCGGCGCCGTACTTCTCGATCAGGTCTTGCGGATCGACGCCGTTGTTTTTGGACTTGGACATGGTGCCCACGCCCTCGTAGTCGATGGGCGTGCCCACGGGCAGCAGACCGTCGCCGCTGGTGGCCGGGTTCTTGAGCTTCGCGCCCACGACCTTGCCGGTCTCATCCAGCACGTTTTCGACGTCGTGCGGCCAGAAGTAGTCCTTGCCGCCCTTCTCGGTGCGCCGGCTGTAGAGGTGGTTGAGCACCATGCCCTGCGTGAGCAGGTGGGTGAAGGGTTCGTCGACCTTCACCAGGCCCAGGTCGCGCATGACCTTGGTCCAGAAACGCGCGTAGAGCAGGTGCAGGATCGCGTGTTCGATGCCGCCGATGTACTGGTCCATCGGCATCCAGTAATCGGCACCGTCAGCGACCATTTTTTCCGAATTGGCCGGGTCGCAGTAGCGCATGAAGTACCACGACGAATCCACGAAGGTGTCCATGGTGTCGGTCTCGCGGCGCGCGGGCTGTCCACACACCGGGCACACCACGCCGGCGTGAAAGCCTTCGTGCTTGTGCAGCGGGTTGCCCGAGCCGTCGGGGATGCAGTCCTGCGGCAGCACCACAGGCAGGTCCTTCTCGGGCACAGGCACGGCGCCGTGTTCGGTGCAATGGATGATGGGGATGGGCGTGCCCCAGTAGCGCTGGCGGCTCACGCCCCAGTCGCGCAGGCGCCAGGTGGTCTTCTTCTCGCCCAGGCCCTTGGCCGCGAGTTGAGCCGCCACCGCGTCCACCGCCGCCTTGTACGGCAGGCCGTCAAAGGCACCGGAGTTCACACACACCGCGCGCTGCTTGTCCCCGTACCAGTCGGCCCAGGCCTCCAGGCTGAAGGTCTCGCCTTCCACCGACACCACTTGTTGAATCTTCAGGTCGTATTTTTTCGCGAACGCAAAGTCGCGCTCGTCGTGCGCGGGCACGCCCATCACCGCGCCGTCGCCGTAGCTCATGAGCACGTAGTTGCCCACCCACACGGCCACGGCCTCGCCGGTCAGCGGGTGCGTCACGGTCAGGCCCGTGGCCATGCCCTTCTTTTCCTGCGTGGCCAGCTCGGCTTCGGTGGTGCCACCGGTCTTGCACTCTTCGATGAACGCAGCCAGCGCCGGATTGTTCGCGGCGGCGTGCGCGGCCAGCGGGTGCTCGGGCGCCACGGCGCAGAAGGTCACGCCCATGATGGTGTCGGCGCGCGTGGTGAAGACGTGCATCTTGCCGTCGCCGATGAGTGCGCCGTCATCACCTTTGATGGTGTGCGGGAACGCAAAACGCACGCCTTCGCTCTTGCCGATCCAGTTTTCCTGCATCAGGCGCACCTTGTCGGGCCAGCCATTGAGGGTCGCCTTGGGGTTGCCGATCTGCACGTGGTCGAGCAGCTCTTCCGCGTACGAGGTGATGTTGAGGTAATAGCCCGGGATCTCGCGCTTCTCGACCACCGCGCCGGTGCGCCAGCCCTTGCCGTCGATCACCTGTTCGTTGGCCAGGACGGTCATGTCCACCGGGTCCCAATTGACGACCTGGGTCTTGCGGTAGGCGACGCCCTTCTCCAGCATCTTCAGGAACAGCCACTGGTTCCACTTGTAGTAACTCGGATCGCAGGTGGCCACTTCGCGTGACCAGTCGATGGCCAGGCCCATGGCCTGCATCTGCTGCTTCATGTAGGCGATGTTTTCATACGTCCACTTGGCCGGTGGTACGCCGTTCTTCAACGCCGCGTTTTCCGCCGGCAGGCCGAACGCGTCCCAGCCCATGGGCATGAGCACGTTGAAGCCCTTCATGCGAAGGTGGCGCGCGAGCATGTCGTTGATGGTGTAGTTGCGCACATGGCCCATGTGCAGCTTGCCGCTGGGGTAGGGCAGCATGGAGCAGGCATAGAACTTCTTCTTGCCCGCGTCTTCCGTCACGCGGTAGGCGTCGGTCGCGTTCCAGTGGGCGTGCGCGGCGCGCTCGACTTCTTTGTGGGCGTATTTGTCTTGCATGAACCAGGGTCCGGACCAGCCGGCGACGGTGAAGGGAGAAGCTGCGCGCAGGGGCGCGGGGAGTTGCCGGATTTTAGGCCTTGGGCAGCATGGCGCCCGTGGGCTCAGGCATTCAGCGCGGGGCCGTCGAGTCGGCCACGAAACCGATGCGCGAGAGCCCGGCCGATTGCGCCATGCCGATCAGCGAAACCACGCGGCCGTAGGGCACGCTGGCGTCGGCACGCAGCTGTACTTCGGTGGCCGGGTCGCGCTGCGCGGCTTCGCTCAGGCGCTGGCGCAAGGTGCCGTCATCCACGGCCTGGCCGTCCCACTGCATGCGTCCCTGGCCGTCGACCGACAGCGACACAAAAGGCCCGGGTTGCGCTGGCGTGACCGCCTTGGGCAGCTCAGCCTTGGGCAACTCCAGCGCGAGCCGGTCGGCCATGAAAGGGGCGGCAATGATGAAGATCACCAGCAGCACCAGCATCACGTCCACCAGCGGCGTGACGTTGATCTCGCTCATGGGCTTGTGGCCGGTGGGCCGCTCCAGCCGGCCGAAACTCATGGTTGATGCACCATGAGTTCGCGCAGGTCGCGCGCGAACCCTTCGAGGTCGGCTTCGATGCGCGCGATCTGGCGCCCCAGCACGTTGTAGGCGAGCACGGCTGGGATGGCGACCACCAGGCCGGCGGCCGTCATGACCAGCGCCTCACCGACCGGGCCCGACACCTGTTCGATGCGGAATCCGCCATCGAGTCCGATGCCGCTGAGCGCGTTGTAGATGCCCCAGACGGTGCCCAGCAGGCCCACGAAGGGCGCGGTGGAGCCCACGGTGGCGAGCAGCACCTGGCCGTATTGCAGGCGGTGCAATACGCGGTGCAGGGCATCGCGCAGCACGCGGGTGAGTTGTTGCGACCGGTCGCCTGCAGCCGCCAGGGTGTGGGATGCGGCGCTGTTCAGGCCCAGGGCCGCCTGAAGCAGCGGCAACACGAGTTGCTGCGCATCGAATGTGCCCAGGCGGCGTTGCGCATCGTCCAGATCGGCGGCCTGCCAGAACGCGGCGGTGCTCATTTGCAGGTCGCGCGCAGCACGGCGCAGCAACCAGCCCTTCCACAGAATCACCACCCAGCTCGCCACCGACATGGCCAGCAGCAGCAACGCCACCGCCCGGCCGAGCGCATCGGCCTGCGCCAGCGTCTGCAACAGACCCTGGCCCGCGCTGTCGATCATTTCAGGTTGAGCACGTCGAACATGTCGTACAGCCCGGCCGGCTTGCCCGCCAGGAAGCGCACCGCGCGCAGGCTGCCCTGCGCGTAGGTCGCGCGGCTGCTCGACTTGTGGGTGATCTCGATGCGCTCACCGGTGCCGGCGAACAGCACGGTGTGGTCGCCCACGATGTCGCCACCGCGGATGGTGGCAAAGCCGATGCTGGACGGATCGCGCTCGCCCGTCACGCCTTCGCGCGCGTACACCGCGCAGTCTTTCAGGTCGCGGCCCAGCGCATTGGCGATCACCTCGCCCATCTTCAGCGCGGTGCCGCTGGGCGCGTCCACCTTGTGGCGGTGGTGCGCTTCGATGATCTCGATGTCGTAACCGGTGGACAGGGCTTTGGCCGCCATCTCCAGCAGCTTGAGCGTGACGTTCACGCCCACGCTCATGTTGGGCGCCATCATGATGGCGATCGACTTGGCGGCGTCGGCGATCTCGGCCTTCTGATCGTCGCTGAAGCCGGTGGTGCCGATGACCGCATTGACGCCCAGCTTCACGCACTCGCGCAGGTGCGCCAGCGTGCCTTCGGGGCGGGTGAAGTCGATCAACACCTGGCTGGCGCCCAACCCCCGGACGAGATCGGCGGTGATGAGCACGCCACTGGCCTGGCCGGCAAACCCGGCGGCGTCCTGCCCCAGCATGGCGCTGCCCGGGATGTCGAGCGCGCCGGTGAGCTGGCAATCGCCGCTGCTGCGCACGGCCTCCACCAGCATCTGACCCATGCGGCCGCTGGCGCCCGCCACGCACACACGGTGCAGCCCCGCTCCGCTGCTCATCGGGCGGTCCCCGGCGTCTCCAGGGGTGGGTAGCTGGTCGCAGGTGCGGCCACAGGCGCAGCCGGTTCGACCGGAGCGGTCGTCTTGTTGCGCTCGTCAAAGGCCTTGAGCTGCGCTTCGGTGGCCTGCAGAGGCGGTACCTTGCCGAACTTGCGGCCGGCGTCCAGTGAAGCCACGAACTCGGCTTCGCTCGGCAATTCGTCGGCTTCGAATCGTTCGAGCAGGTCGGCCTTGAAGAACGCGGTCAGTCGGCGCTGCTGGGGCGCCTGACCCTGGCGGCGGAAGGTGAACACATAGTCCCAGCGGTCGGCGTGGAACACGCTGGTCAGCAAGGGCGATCCCAGGATGTCGCGCACCTGGTCGCGCCCCATGCCGGTCTGCAAGGCTGCCGCCTGCTCACGCGTGACCACGTTGCCTTGCAGGATGTCGATCTTGTACGGCGTGACGACGCTGGTGATGCCGGGCAGTCGGCTGGTGACGCTGGAACACGCCGACAGCGCGACCAGCGAGGCCATGGCACAGAGCAGGGCAACCGGGCGGCGAAGCCGCTGACCACGCGTGGTCGGGGAGGCGCAATCGGGTGAGTGGTGGAGCATGGAATCGGACCGTGGATGGGGCGCGCACGCAGGCGTTGCCGGGGCAGAAATGCAGCGTGCGCCAGACGCTGGCGATATGATGCTTTCATTGTAGTCTTGGGGCTTGAAGGCACCGCAAAGATCCCGACCGCCCGAATCCACGCCCCGCGCGCACTGCCATGACCAACATTGAAGAACTCAAGAACACCGGGCTGAAAGCCACGCTGCCCAGGCTGAAGATCCTGGAGGTGTTCCAGAACGCCAAGCAGCGTCACATGACGGCCGAAGACGTGTTCCGCGTGCTGCTCGAAGAGCGTTCCGACATCGGCCTGGCGACGGTCTACCGCGTGCTGATGCAGTTTGAACAGGCCGGCCTGCTCACGCGCAGCAACTTCGAGTCGGGCAAGGCGGTGTACGAGCTCAACGAAGGCCAGCACCACGACCACCTGGTGTGCCTGGACTGCGGTCGTGTGGAAGAGTTCTTCGACGCCGAGATCGAAAAGCGCCAGCAGATGGTGGCCAAGACGCGGGGCTTCGTGCTCCAGGAACACGCGCTGTCGCTCTACGCCAATTGCACCAAGACCGACTGCCCGCACAAGGGCCAGTCACACCGGGCCTGAAGCGCTCACTCGCCGCGCGACATGGCCGCGCGATGGCGCGACACAAACTCCTGGTAGGTGTCGATGCCGCGCAGCTGGAGGATGGTGTTGCGAACGGCCGCTTCCACCAGCACGGCGATGTTGCGGCCCGCCACCACCTGAATGACTGCCTTGCGCACCGGCACGCCGAGCACGTCCTGGTACAGCGGCTCATGCGGCATGCGTTCGAAGTCGCGCTCCAGTGTCTCGCGGCGCACCAGGTGCACGATGAGCGACAGGCGCATCTTGCGACGCACCGCTGTCTCGCCAAAGATGGCTTTGATGTCCAGCAAACCGATGCCGCGCACCTCCAGCAGGTTTTGCAGCAGCTCGGGGCAACGGCCTTCGATGCTGGTCTGGTTGATGCGGTAAAGGTCCACCGCGTCATCGGCCACCAGGCCGTGGCCGCGTGAAATCAATTCCAGCCCCAGCTCGCTCTTGCCCAGCCCTGACTCGCCGGTGATCATGACGCCCATGCCCAGGATGTCCATGAACACGCCGTGCATGGACGCACGATCAGCGAAATGGCGCGAGAGGTAGGCGCGCAGCACATCGATGACAAAGGCCGCCGACTCGTGCGTGGAGAACATCGGAATCTGCGCCCGCTCGCACATGGCGGTGAGCGCATCGGGTGCGGTCTGGCCATCGGCCACCACCAGCACCGGCGGCTCCAGCGTGACGATGCGCGCCACGCGGCGCTTGTTGTCTTCTTCGTTCGGACTGGTGAGGTAGGCGACTTCACGTTCGCCGAACACCTGCACCCGGTAAGGGTGGATGTAGTTGAGGTAACCGACCAGATCGGCACCTGAGCGTGCGGCGCGGATGGCCACTTCGTCAAACCGCCGCTCGGAGGCCCCGAGCCCGGCGATCCACTGCCACTTCAGGGCGTCCCGATGGTCCTCAAAAAGGACATCGGCGCTGACGACGGTGGGTTTCAAAGCAAATGACCGGCCGCTGGGCCGCCCCAAGGATGGTCAGCCCCCTCAGGAGGAAGCGACGCGTGCAACGGTGGAGCGTGGGGGCTCAACGTTTCAGGCTGCCGCGTGCGCGGACTGCCAGGACGTGATCTGTTTGTGCAGTGCGATGGCGTCCGCAGAAGTTTTCATTTGTTCGCGCAGACCACTGTCGCTCAACAACTCGGCGATCTCGGAGAGGATTTCCAGGTGCTTCTGCGTGGCCGCCTCGGGCACGAGCAGGAAGATCATCAGCTGCACCGGCAGTTCGTCAGGCGCATCGAACCCGATGGGGCTGGCGAGCTGGAACACGGCGGCCAGCGGCTGCTTCAGACCTTTGATGCGGCCGTGGGGAATTGCCACGCCATGACCCAAACCGGTGGAGCCCAGCCGCTCGCGGGCGAACAGGCTGTCGGTGATGAGCGCGCGGTTGAGTCCGTGCAGGGTCTCGAAAAGCAAACCTGCTTCTTCGAAAGCGCGTTTCTTGCTGGTCGCATCAACGCTGACGAGCACTTGCGCAGCGGGCAATATGGCGGATAGTCGGTTCATGTGAGCCCTCTTGGAGCGCAAATTATGACCAGTTGAGCGCTGTTGGCTAGACTGGGGGCACAAAAAAGCCGCTTGACTTTCCAAGCGGCCTGCTGCAGTGCAGCATCGGGTTTTCCCGCACGGACCGCAGCCCGTGACTTTCATCACATCAAACGCTTCACCGAGTCGTGGTGGTGGTCTTGCGTCTTGTCCTTGTAGCGCAAAACTTGCCGGTCCAGCTTGTCGGCCAGCTCGTCGACGGCGGCGTAAAGATCGGCATGAGCACTTTCGGCGAACAGATCACGCCCCTTGACGTGAATGTTGCACTCCGCTTTCTGCCGCAGGTCTTTCTCCTTCAGGTTGTCCACCGTCAGCAGCACCTTCATGTCGACCACCTGGTCGAAATGTCGGGATATGCGTTCGAGTTTGCTGGTGACGTAGCCGCGCAGGGCGGGTGTGACCTCAAGGTGGTGACCGCTGATCGTCAGGTTCATAAAAGAGCCTCCATATGCTCCGGGTTGAGACAAGCCGTCTGGGGCAAAACCTCCCGACGGCCACGGGGATGTCTTGAGCCCACTATGCCGACGAAGACACCCCGGCGCAAGCCTCAGCCGAAAGAAAACGTGACATCTTGATCGGCATCAGTGCCGATCGAGCTATGCACGTCCCGCACGCTGTGCATTCAGCAAACGCGGCTACACCGCGTTGTGGCTGCTGTTTTCCGCCTGGTTCGATGCGACCGCGCGTATCGCCTGATCGGATCGACCGGCGGCACCGCAAACGACCATCAACCCGCCTGGCAGTAAGGCCAAATCCGGGGCGAGGGAGCTGCACGATGAACCCTGGGGCCGCCCTGCAGGCCGTTTACTGTCGCTCGCAACGCCCCTGCGCCGTGGCCTGGCCGCGGAAATCGCTGCTCCAGATCTGGGCTGCGGTGTCGATCTGGATGCGCTCGTTGTCCACCGCCGTGAGGATCACCGCTTCCTGGATGGCGAAGGTGTAGACCGGCACGCCGTCGATCTGCACGGCGCGCACACGTTTCTTGTCGTAAGCGATGCTCACCGTGCGCGTCCAGGTGGTGCGCGCCGGCAGGTACACCGCTTCACAAACCAGCGTCACTTCGCTGGTCTGGGTGGCGGGTCGGGATGGGGCTTTGTTTTGAGCCGTGGCGACGGGCACCGCAGCGGCAAGGCACGCCGCGGTGATCAGCGCCGCTTTCATTCGGCAGCGCCCTTGGCCATGCGCTCGCTCTTCCAGTACACGTCGTCGCCACCGTTCATGCGGTTGAGCACGCGGGCCAGCACAAACATCAGGTCGCTCAGGCGGTTGAGGTACTGGCGCGGCGTGTCTTTCAGGGCCTCTTCGTTGCCCAGCGCCACCACCGCGCGCTCGGCGCGGCGCGCCACGGTGCGGCACACGTGCGCCAGGCTGGCAGCGCGGGAGCCGGCGGGCAAGATGAACTCCTGCAGGCGCGGCAGGGCTTCGTTGTAGGTGGCCAGGGCTTCGTCGAGCGCGAGCACGGCTTCGGGCTTGAGCAGCTCGTAGCCGGGGATGGACAGCTCGCCGCCGAGGTTGAAGAGCTGGTGCTGGATCTCCACCAGCACGCCCCGCACATCGGTCGCCATGTCTTCGCACAGCAGGACACCGATGTTGGAGTTGAGCTCGTCCACGTCGCCCATGGCGTGCACGCGCAGGCTGTTCTTGGAAACGCGGGTGTTGTCGCCCAGGCCGGTGGTGCCGGCATCGCCGGTGCGGGTGGCGATCTGGGTGAGGCGGTTGCCCATGGGAAGTCCTTGAATTGAGGGGGATGACCGGATTGTGCAGCGTTGGCCTGTCGTAACGGGGCGCAGGGAAATGTGAGCGAGGCAACGTGAGGCAAGAACGCTGGCGTCAGACGCCGATCCCAGCGGTAATGGCCACCTGTTCACTCCCAGGAGACCCCGATGACGCAACGCCGACAACGACTCGCCGACTTCGAAGCCCGCAGCGTGCAACTGATCGCCGCCTGCACCCTGGGCCTGGCCGGCATGGCCAGCGTGCCGCCGACGCACGCCGCACGCATCACCGGCCAGGCCACCAGCCTCACGGGCGCCACGGGCCACACCACGTTCACCGGCAACACACGGTCCAGCCGCGCTCCGGCCGTCTTGCTGCAAGCCGGGAAAGTCCGCAGCTGAGTGCGCCCGCGCGGTGTGCCGCGCACGGGACTGCGGGCTTAAACTGGCCGGCTGACACAACAGCGCCGGAGACTGCCCATGAACGCCCCCACCGCCCACAGCCACCTCGCTCCGCAAGTGCACCAACGTGTGGTGCCACCCGAGCTGATCGCCGCGCTGCAGTCGCGTTTTGGTACGCAATGCTCTACCGCCCTGGTGGTGCGCGAGCAGCACGGGCGCGACGAGTCGGTGTACGAGGTGCCGCCACCCGCGGCCGTGGTGTTTGCGCAGAGCACGCAGGACGTGGCCGACGCCGTGAAACTGGCCGCCCGGCACAAGGTGCCGGTGATCCCGTTCGGCGTGGGCTCCTCGCTCGAAGGTCACCTGCTCGCGGTGCAGGGCGGCATCAGCGTCGACGTGAGCCGCATGAACAGCGTGCTGTCCATCAACGCCGAAGACCTGACCGTGACGGTGCAGCCCGGCGTGACGCGCAAGGCGGTCAATGAAGCGGTGAAGAGCGAGGGCCTGTTCTTCCCGATCGACCCGGGTGCGGACGCCTCCATCGGCGGCATGGCGGCCACGCGCGCCAGCGGCACGAACGCGGTGCGC
Source organism: Hydrogenophaga sp. (assembly GCF_022844385.1). Classification (GTDB taxonomy): domain Bacteria; phylum Pseudomonadota; class Gammaproteobacteria; order Burkholderiales; family Burkholderiaceae_C; genus Hydrogenophaga. The sequence goes on from NZ_JALHLX010000076.1 coordinate 11,644, forward strand.
TACGGCACCATGCGCGAGAACGTGCTCGCGCTGGAAGTGGTCACCGCCAGCGGTGAAGTGATCCGCACCGGCACACGCGCCAAAAAATCATCGGCCGGCTACGACCTCACGCGCCTGATGGTGGGCAGCGAAGGCACGCTGGGCGTGATCACCGAGGTCACCCTCAAGCTCTACCCGTTGCCCGAAGCCATCTCGGCCGCGACCTGCTCGTTCCCCACCATCGAGGCCGCCGTTCGCACGGTGATCCAGGTGATCCAGCTCGGCGTGCCGATCGCGCGCTGCGAGCTGATCGACCACAACACGGTACGCATGGTCAACGCGCACAGCAAGCTCGGACTGCGCGAAGAAAACATGCTGCTGATGGAGTTCCACGGCTCGCCCGCGAGCGTGAAGGAGCAGGCCGAAACGGTGCAGGAAATCGCTGCCGACTTTGGTGGCCAGGCGTTCGAGTGGGCCGACACACCCGAAGAGCGCACGCGTCTGTGGACGGCGCGGCACAACGCCTACTTTGCCGCCATCCAGAGCAAGCCGGGTTGCCGCGCCATCAGCACCGACACCTGCGTGCCCATCAGCCGCCTGGCCGACTGCCTGCTCGACTCCGTGCTCGAGGCCGACGCGGCCGGCCTGCCCTACTTCCTGGTCGGCCACGTGGGCGACGGCAATTTCCACTTCGGCTACCTGATCGACCCGACCAAGCCCGAAGAACACACGCTGGCCGAAGAGCTCAACCACAAGCTCGTGGCGCGCGCTCTCAGCCTGGAGGGCACCTGCACCGGCGAACACGGCGTGGGCCTGCACAAGATGGACTTCCTGCTCACCGAGGCCGGCAGCGGCGCGGTGGACATGATGCGCACCATCAAGCGCGCGCTCGACCCGGACAACATCATGAATCCGGGAAAGATCTTCGCCATGTGAAGTTCGGCCGCCTCGGGTGCCGAGCCCGAGGGATGACCCGCTCCCGAACCTCTATTGGGGTGGCCAGAATGAAAGTCCTTCATCCACACTTCACGGGGGTCACATGGCGGGTTGGTACGAACTGAACAAGAACGACAAGGGGCAATTTTCCTTTGTCTTGAAGGCCGCCAACCACCTGGTCATCGGCACCAGCCAGATGTACAAGACCGCCGCTGCGCGTCAGACCGGCATGGAGTCGGTGAAGACCAACGGGCCCACCACGGTGATCAAGGAAGGCGCTTGACGCGCCGAGCGGGCAGCGGCTTGCACAGCCGCGGCCCGGTCAATGCCCGCCGCGCAGTTTGTCGATCAGGCCGTTGAGGGCGTCGAGTGAGCCGAACTGGATCGCAATCTCGCCCATCTCCTCGATTCGGCCGTGGCGCTTGAGGCGCTTCTTCACGCGCACCTCTACCTCGGCCATCAACAGGTCGGCCAGCTCTTCCTCAACCCGTCGGATGTCGCGCGACTTGTCCTTCTTGAGCTTCTGAGGCGAGAGCGCGAATTCGGCGCCCAGCTTTTTCACCAGGCTCTCGGCCTCGCGCACCGACATCTTTTTGGCCGCAATCTGGTTGCCCGCCGTGATCTGGCTGGCCTTGTCCAGCGCCAGCAGCGCGCGCGCGTGGCCCATGTCCAGGTCGCCCGCCATCAGCATGGTCTGCACCGGTTCGGCCAACTGCAGCAGACGCAGCAGGTTGCTGGCGGCACTGCGCGAGCGGCCCACGGCCTGTGCCGCCTGTTCGTGAGTGAGCCCAAACTCTTTCACCAGGCGTTGCAGGCCTTGAGCCTCCTCCAACGGGTTGAGGTCTTCGCGCTGGATGTTTTCGATCAACGCCATGGCGGCGGCGGCCTCGTCGGCCACATCGCGCACCAGCACCGGCACACGGTCCAGCCCTGCGAGTTTCGAGGCGCGGAAACGGCGCTCGCCGGCAATGATCTCGAACTTGCCAGCGTTGGGGCCATCAGCGAGTTGGCGCACCAGGATCGGCTGCATCACACCCTGGGCCTTGATGCTCTCGGCCAGTTCGTAGAGAGCGCCCTCGTCCATGTGGGTGCGCGGCTGGTACTGGCCAGCCACCAGCTCGGTGAGCAACAGGCTGGAAGGCAGGCTGTCGGGATCGGCCGGCGCGCTGTCGATCACTTTGGGGCCCAGCAGGGCTTCGAGTCCGCGGCCGAGGCCTTTGGGTTTTTTGGTGACCATGGGTCGTCTTTCGAAGGTCAGAGGTTCATGAGTTCGGCAAGCACCGCATGGCCGGCTGGCCAGTCGCCCAGACCGGACTCGGCGTTGATGTGGCCAGCGTCGCCCAGGTCAACGCATTGCGAACCCCAGGCGGCGGCAAAGGCTTGCGCGCGTTCAAAGCTGCAGTACGGGTCGTTGCGGCTGCCCACCAGCACGCTGGGAAACGGCAGGCGCTGCATGGGAATGGGCGACCAGCTGGGCAGCGCCGGGCGCATCTCTTCGCGCTCGGCGTCCCCGGGTGCGACCAGCAAAGCGGCCTTCACGAGCGCGGTGTTTTGCGAGTGTGCCGCCCAGGCGGCGGTGTGCAGGCAGCCCAGGCTGTGGGCCACCAGAACCGCCGGTTCATCACAGGTGAACAGCACTTCTTCCAGCCGGGCGATCCAGTCGCCACGACGGGGTTGCATCCAGTCGTGCTGGTCCACCCGGCGGTAGCCGTGGGTCGCCTCCCAGCGGCTCTGCCAGTGGTCGGGACCGCTGTTCTGCCAGCCGGGCAGGATAAGGACGTTGTGAGGTTTCACGTGAAACAATGCCTGCTCAGAGCTTGCCGATGCGCGCCACCATCTCGGAGGCGAAGGCCACAAAGGCCTGGCTGCCGCGAGCGGCCGGGTCGAAGATCACGCCGGGCAATCCGTAGCTCGGTGCTTCTGCCAGGCGCACGTTGCGCGGGATCACGGTGTCGAACACCTTGTCGCCGAAGTGGGCCTTGAGCTGGTCGCTCACCTGCTGCTGCAGGGTGATGCGCGGGTCGAACATGACGCGCAGCAGGCCGATGATGGCCAGGTCCTTGTTGAGGTTGGCGTGCACCTGCTTGATGGTGTTGACCAGATCGGTCAGGCCTTCGAGTGCGAAGTACTCGCACTGCATGGGCACGATCACACCGTGCGCGGCGCACAGGCCGTTGAGGGTGAGCATGCTCAAGGACGGCGGGCAGTCGATCAGCACAAAGTCGTAGCTGTCCAGCACCTCGGCCAGAGCGGTTTTCAGTCGCTTTTCGCGTCGCTCCACCTCCACCAGCTCCACCTCGGCGCCGGCCAGTTCGCGGTTGGCGCCGAGCACGTGGTAGCCACACTTCTCCGAGAACACCGCCGCCTCGGCCACCGAGGCGGACTCCAGCAGCACGTCGTAGACCGACAGCGCCATCTGACGCTTGTCCACGCCCGAGCCCATGGTGGCGTTGCCCTGCGGGTCGAGATCAACCATCAACACCCGCTGCCCCACCTTGGCGAGACCGGCGGCCAGGTTCACCGTGGTGGTGGTCTTGCCGACGCCGCCCTTCTGGTTCGCAATACAAAAGATCTTGGCCATGGGTTCTTCTTATTTGGAGATGGCCAGCTTGATGCCGAACCCGATGAGGAAAACCCCGGCCACCTTCTCCAGCACACGTCCAACGACTGGGTTGGCGCGCATCCGTTCGGCAAGAAAGTGGGTCAGCAGGGTCACGACCAGCCCATAAGCGAAGGTGAGCAGCGCGATCGTGGCGGCCATGGCACCGAAGGTGACCAGCCCCTGGTGGCGGGCCGGATCCACGAACAGCGGGAAGAAGGCCATGTAAAACACCACCGCCTTCGGATTGAGCAGGGTGATGACAATGGCCTGCTGGAAATACTGGCGCGGGCGGATGTTGAGGATGGGCGCATCACCGGGCTTGGCGGTCAGCATCTTGAAGCCCAGCCAGGCCAGGTAGCCGGCGCCCAGCCACTGCACCGCACTGAAGGCGGCTGGGTAGGCCGCCAGCAAGGCCGCCACACCGGCCACCGCAAGCCACATCAGCACCTGATCGCCGGCCATCACGCCCAGCGTGGCCGCCAGTCCACCCCGAATACCGCCCTTGCTGGTGGAGGTGACCAGTGCCAGATTGCCCGGCCCCGGGATGAGCAAGAACACGACGATGGCGGCGGCGAATGCGCCGTAATCTGCGATGCCGAACATGGAGAACCCCCGGGAAGTGGAGGGTCGAGTTTACGTGAAGGGTTTTGGCGTCACGGGCGCAATCAGCGCGCCGTGTTGCTCAGGCCACAGCGGCGGGACCGGGGCGCATCCAGACGATGCAGCGCTCTGCGTCCAGCCCGGGGACCCTGAGCTGTTCCACGTGAAACACATCCACCGCTGGCGCCTCGGAGGCCAGCGTGGCCAGCTCGTCACCGGGGTGTTTGCCCTTCATGGCCATCCACACGCCGCCCTCGTTCAGCGCGCTGTTCGACCAGTTCGTGAAATCCGCCAGCGAGGCAAAAGCGCGGGAGCACACGACGTCAAAGCCCTGCCCCGACAAGGCGTTGAGGCTTTCCACCCGGGCGTGCAGCCCACGCAGGTTCGGCAACTTGAGCGTGGCGGCCGCCTGCTGGATGAAAGCCGCCTTTTTGGCCACGGTGTCCACGCAGGTCACGTCGATCTGCGGACAGGCGGTGGCGATCACAACGCCGGGCAGGCCGCCACCAGAGCCCACGTCGAGCAGCTTCACCGGTCGGTCACCCACCTGTTGAAGCAGGGGCTTGATGGCCGCCAGACTGTCGAGCAGGTGGTGGGTCATCATCTCGGCCGGGTCGCGCACGGCCGTGAGGTTGTAGACCTTGTTCCACTTCTGCAGCAGACCCAGGTAGTCGAGCAGCAGGTCGACCTGACGCGCGTCAAGCGCGAGCTGGAGCGACTGCAGGCCGGCCTGCAGGGTGGTTCTCAAATCGCTCATGCCGGGATGTCGGAGGACAGGTCGGCGGCCGCAGCCGGCAGCGTGGCGAACCCCTTGAACCCGCCCTTCTTCAGATGGATGAGCAGCAGCGAGA
>NZ_JALHLX010000077.1 GCF_022844385.1 Hydrogenophaga sp.
GACGCGCTCGGCTTGCAAGAGCTCAAGTTGGTGGACGAGAAGTTCCCCTTCGACGCGTTGAAGGAGATCGGCTACCACGCCGCCGCCTTTGGCCAGAAGACCTACAACGGCGTGGCCATTCTGAGCCGCACGCCGCTGCGCGATGTGGTGCGAAACATTCCCGGCCACAGCGACGAACAGGCCCGCGTGATCGCCGCCACGCTGGACACACCCGAAGGCCCGCTGCGCCTGGTGAACTGCTACTTCGTCAACGGGCAGGAGCCGGGGAGTGAGAAGTTCGCCTACAAGCTGCAATGGCTGGACGCCCTGCACCGCTGGATCGCCGAAGAAATGCAGGCACACCCGCGGCTGGTGCTGGTGGGCGACTTCAACGTGGCGCCCGAAGACCGCGATTCCTTCGACCCGGTGGGCCTGAAGGACACCATCCACCACACGGTGGAAGAACGCGCGCATTTCCAGTCGCTGCTGTCGCTGGGCCTCACCGACGCCTACCGCCTGTTCGAACAGCCCGAGAAGAGTTACTCGTGGTGGGACTACCGCATGTTGGGTTTCCAGAAAAACCGCGGCCTGCGCATCGACCACATTCTCGTGAGCGAAGCGTTGCGCGACAGCGTGAAAGCCTGCACCATCGACCGCGCTCCCCGCAAGAACCAACAGCCCAGCGACCATGCGCCAGTGATCGTCACTCTAAATTGAGTTCCTGAATTTTTCGGGTGATCGTGTTGCGGCCAATGCCCAACTTGTGTGCGGCCTCGATGCGCCGACCCCTTGTATTGACCAGCGCGGTCTGAATCAGCTTGGTCTCGAACCGGCGGGTGAGTACGTCCCACACGTCGGTGCGGCCCTCTTCCAGCAGCGCCAGCGCTTCGGCCTGCAAACCACTCTCCCAGCCCGACACAGGCGGCACCGGCACCGGCTCGAGCGCAGGCGCAAAGTCGGGCGCCGCATAAGCAGGTGACACGGTCTGCAGGGCCTCCGACAACGCCGCAGGTGCCGCCGGCGGCACGAAAGGGGTCAATGCTGCGGGCTCAGGCATGGCAGCCAATGCCGCCACCGACGTGCCCGCCATGGCCAGCACTTCGGGCGGCAGGTCTTTCAACTCGATCACCTGGGCCGGTGCCATCACGGTGAGCCAGTGACACACGTTTTCCAGCTGGCGTACGTTGCCGGGAAAATCAAACGTGCCGAGCAACCGGATGGCCGGCTCTGAAATGCGCTTGGGCTCCACGCCCAGCTGCTTGGCGCTTTGCTGCAAGAAGAATCGCGTGAGCATGGGCACGTCTTCGCGGCGTTCGCGCAAGGCCGGCAGGCGCAGGCGGATCACGTTGAGGCGGTGGAACAGATCCTCGCGGAACACGCCTTCCTTGACGCGCTGCTCCAGGTTCTGGTGCGTCGCGGCGATCACGCGCACGTTGGCGCGCACCGCGCTGTGGCCGCCCACACGGTAAAAATTGCCGTCGGACAACACGCGCAACAGGCGCGTCTGCAGGTCAAACGGCATGTCGCCGATTTCGTCAAGAAACAGCGTGCCGCCGTCGGCCTGCTCGAAGCGGCCGCGGCGCATGGTCTGCGCGCCGGTGAAGGCGCCACGCTCGTGGCCGAAGAGTTCGGACTCCAGCAAATCTTTGGGAATGGCCGCGGTGTTGATGGCAACAAACGGGCCTGCCGCGCGGGGTGAATGTTTGTGCAGCGCGCGCGCCACCAGCTCCTTGCCCGAACCCGATTCGCCGGTGATCAGCACCGTGACTTGGCTCTGGCTCAGGCGGCCAATGGCACGAAACACGTCCTGCATGGCCGGCGCCTGGCCGAGCATCTCGGGCGCGGCGGTCATGCGTTCTTCAGCCACCTCTTCGCGCTGGCTCTCTTCCACCGCGCGGCGGATCAGCTCCACCGCCTTGGGCAGATCGAACGGCTTGGGCAGGTATTCAAATGCGCCGCCCTGAAAGGCCGACACCGCGCTGTCGAGATCGGAGAAGGCCGTCATGATGATCACCGGCAGACCGGGCAGCATCTCCTTGACCTTCTCCAGCAGTTCCAGACCAGAGCCGCCGGGCATGCGGATGTCGCTCACCAGGATTTGCGGGCCTTCGCTCTCGGGCGTGTCCGTCAGCGCCTTGAGAACATCCTGGGGATTGGTGAAACTGCGCGTGGGCAGGTTCTCGCGCAACAGCGCCTTTTCAAGCACGAAGCGGATCGATTGATCGTCGTCCACTATCCAGATCGGCTTCATGTGTTTGTCGTCCCTTCTTGTGGCGCAGCGCTCGGCAGTGGTTTGTCGGTTCTAAGGCAGGGGGATCAACAGCTTGAAGTCCGTGTATCCCGGCACGCTCTCACACTCGATCAAACCGTGGTGCTGCTGGACAAAGGTTTGTGCCAACGTGAGCCCCAGGCCGGAACCGCCATCGCGTCCCGACACGAGCGGGAAAAAGATGCGGTCCTTGATCGAGTCTGGAACGCCAGGCCCGTTGTCGATGACATGCAATTCCAATGCCAGCCGGTAGCGCTGTTTGCCAAACGTCACCTGGCGACCCACGCGGGTCTTGAAGACGATCTGCGCGTCGCCCGCTGCGATGCGCTCGGCCAGCGCTTGCGCCGCGTTGTGCGCGATGTTGAGCACGGCCTGGATCAGCTGCTCGCGATCACCACGAAACTCGGGGATGGAGGCGTCGTAGTCACGCACCACGCGCAGCCCTTTGGGAAACTCGGCCAGGATCAGCGAACGCACGCGTTCACATACCTCGTGGATATTCACATCGCCCACCACGTGCGGGCGGCGGTGCGGCGCCAGCAGCCGGTCCACCAGCGACTGCAGCCGGTCGGCCTCGTGGATGATGACCTGCGTGTATTCGATGAGTTCGCGCGACTCCAGCTCCATCTGCAGCAGCTGCGCCGCACCGCGGATGCCGCCCAACGGGTTCTTGATCTCGTGCGCGAGGTTGCGGATGAGCTCCTTGTTGGCCTGCGCCTGGTCGATCAGGCGCTCTTCGCGCTCCTGGCGGGCCTGCTGCTCCAGCGGCAGAAGCTCCACCACCACCTCGCCCTTGCTCTCGGTCTGCGCCACCACCACATGCACCGGCAAGGCCTCATGGCTCACGCGCTTGAGCCAGGCGTCGTACCGCAGCGCAGCGAACTCGTTGCCCCGTGCGCCGCTGAGCGCGCTTTCCAGCAAGGCAGGTTCGGTGAAGCAGTCCTGAAACAAGGTATTGGCGATGCTGCGCCGCGAGGTGCCCAGCGCGTCTTCGAGCGCCGCGTTGGCATACAACACATGGCCATCGGCATCGACCACCGCCACCAGGGTGGCCAGCATGTCCAGCGACTGGAAACGCCCAGGCACCGCGGCGGACCGCTTCGCGCCTTCAGCGCCCACCGCTTTCGTCGGCGCCCGGCGTTTGATGGGAGAGGGGGGTGGTGCCTTTTTCAAGCCGCTCATCTTGCGGCATTGCCCGACGCCGCCGGCAAGCGGCCCAGCTCCCGCTGGAGTCCGGCCACATCGCTCTCGGCGCGCGTCACGGCCGCCTTGAGTTCGGCCACGCGGTCGAGGTAGCGCTGGTAGTTGCGCGACTCGATGCCCTGCTTTTCGGGCTCGCCATTGGCGTACTCCTTGCGCGCTTGTGCCAGCCGCTCTTGGGCCTTGCGCAGCTCGGTTTCCAGGATCGCCTTGGCGTCGCTGTCGCGCGCGCGCTGTGCCGCGGGATCCACCCGGTCGTTGCTGTTGCGCGGCGCCGCGGAAGTTGTGCTCCGGGCGGCGGGTGCGGGTTTGGTGCCTTCAACGATGGTGATGTTGCCGCCCTCCATGGGCGTGCAATTGCGGCTCTTGGCCACCTGGGCGTTGTTGGTGTATTCGTTGCCGCAACGGTAAATGCGCTCCTGGGCCTGGGCGGGAAGGCTGCACAGCATCACGGCAGCTGCGACGAGGCCTGGAACAAGAGAGAAATGCAGGGGGGACATGGGCACGAGGTCTCCGTTGGGTCGACACGGCAAAGACTGCGCCGTTCATCGCGAACCAGTATGACGGAAAACCTTTTGAAAAGTGCCGCCGCCGGCCCCGTTCACAGGGCCAGATGTCGCTCGAAAACAAAAAGGGACGGCTTGCGCCGTCCCTCGTCTGCAGGTTGGCCCGGTCAAACCGGGCTGTCCATCACAGGCTGTAGTACATGTCGAATTCGACCGGGTGCGGCGCCATGCGGAAGCGCGTGACTTCGGCCATCTTCAGCTCGATGTAGGCATCCAGCATGGAGTCGGTGAACACACCACCCTTGGTCAGGAAACTGCGACCCTTGTCGAGGTACTCCAGCGCCTGGTCGAGGCTGTGGCACACGGTGGGCACCAACTTGTCTTCCTCGGGTGGCAGGTGGTACAGATCCTTGGTAGCGGCTTCGCCCGGGTGGATCTTGTTTTCCACGCCGTCCAGACCGGCCATCATCAGGGCCGAGAAGGCCAGGTAAGGGTTGGCCGAAGGATCGGGGAAGCGCGCTTCAATCCGGCGGCCCTTGGGGTTGGCCACGTACGGAATGCGGATCGAGGCCGAGCGGTTGCGGGCCGAGTAGGCCAGCTTCACCGGGGCTTCGAAGCCGGGCACCAGACGCTTGTACGAGTTCGTGCCGGGGTTGGTGATGGCGTTCAGAGCACGTGCGTGCTTGATGATACCGCCCACGTAGTACAGCGCAAATTCGCTCAGGCCGGCGTAGCCGTCGCCGGCGAACAGGTTCTTGCCGTCTTTCCAGATCGACTGGTGCACGTGCATGCCGGAGCCGTTGTCGCCGGCGTAAGGCTTGGGCATGAAGGTGGCGGTCTTGCCGTAGGCATTGGCCACGTTCCAGACCACGTACTTGAGCACCTGCGTCCAGTCGGCGCGCTCCACCAGCGTGCTGAACTTGGTGCCGATTTCGTTCTGGCCAGCGCCCGCCACTTCGTGATGGAACACCTCAACCGGGATGCCCAGCGATTCGAGGATCAGGGACATCTCGGCGCGCATGTCTTGCGTGCTGTCGACCGGAGGCACAGGGAAATAGCCGCCCTTGACGGTGGGACGGTGGCCACGGTTGCCGCCTTCGAGCTTGGCGCCGCTGTTCCAGGGCGCTTCGTATTCCTCAATCTCGCACATCACACGGCCGGGTTCGTTGCTCCAGCGCACGCCGTCGAAGATGAAGAATTCGGGTTCCGGTCCGAAGTAGGCGGTGTCACCAAGGCCGGAGGCCTTGAGGTAAGCCTCGGCGCGCTTGGCGATCGAACGAGGATCGCGGTCGTAGGCCTTGCCGTCACCCGGCTCGATCACGTCGCACTGCAGGAACAACGTGGTTTCTTCGAAGAAGGGGTCGATGTTGGCGGTGTTGGAGTCGGGCATGAGTTGCATGTCCGACGCTTCAATGCCTTTCCAGCCGGCCACCGAAGAGCCGTCAAACGCGTGGCCCGATGTGAACTTGTCTTCGTCGAAGTGGGACACGGGCACTGTGACGTGCTGCTCTTTGCCCCGGGTGTCGGTGAAACGGAAGTCAACGAACTTGACGTCGTTGTCCTTCACCATCTGCATCACGTCTGCGACGGTCTTGGCCATCAAATACTCCTGTAGCTGGGTGAGTGGAAATTAAGAATCGACTTGGGAATGAAGCAGTATCTGTGCCAAAGAGCACCCAGGTTCACCTGAACGGGGCAGCTGACTTCAAACGCTCGCGGATTATGGCGCAGCCCATGCGCCACAAAGGTTCGCAGGCTTGCGTCTGTCGGCGGTTTTCAGGCTCCAGCGACCGGGCAAAACCGACGGACGGAGAAAATGAACAACTTTGGTGCATTTCAATGCGCCGCACCACATCTGTGCAAACTAACAACGCACCATTTCAGGGCCCAGCAACGCCCCGCTTTGATGAAGTCCTGCAAGCAAGCTGGTGAAGGCCTCGCCGACCGCGTCCGCGCTGCCCTTGACGCCCAACTCGATGTGGCGCCCGTACTCCGGGTGGTCCACGCTGGGCAGGCTGAACACCTTCACCGGGAAGTCGTGCTCGACCTGCTCCATCAACGGTGTCAGGGCTGCTTCCATGGCGCCCATCACGATCACCGACCGCTCCAGCCAGCTGCCCCGGCGATGCAGGTGGACACACGCGTGGTCCAGAACCCAGGCGATCATGGGCCAGGCCATCACCGGGAAGCCGGGCACAAAGTGCACCTGCCCCCCGCCGCTGCCCGTGCAACTGAAACCGGGAATCTTGTTGTACGGGTTCTGGATGATGGTGGCGCCCCTGGGGAACACCCCCATGTTGTACCGGTGCACGTTGTCGGGACGCTGGGGATCGAACACCTGACCCTGCTCGGCCGCCACGTCACGCATGCGGGACTCGATCAACAGCTTGGCCTCGGGATGCAGGGTCAGTTCGACACCCAGCGCGGCGGCGGCGCACTGACGGGTGTGGTCATCGGGTGTGGCGCCGATGCCGCCGCATGAAAAAACGATGCCGGGTTGGGCAAACGCGTCTCGCAGATTGCCCGTGATGCTTTGGCGGTCATCGCCCACGAAACGCGCCCACGACAAGGACATGCCCCGCTCACCCAGCAGTTCGATCACCTTGGGCAAGTGTTTGTCCGCGCGTTTGCCGGAGAGGATTTCATCGCCAATGATGATCAGGCCGATGGCAGTCGTCATGGGGCGCTCTCCGGTCCACCCAGCCGTTTGGCGTCTTCAGCAGGGTCTCGGGGAGACACACGCTGTGGATCGGCATCCAGCACCTCCACCGGAACGACCGCGCGCATGCGCTGCAACGCGGCCAGGGCGTAATGGGCAAACCAGAGCGAAGCAAACGCAAACACCAGTGTGTAGATCCAGATCGCCAGCGGCACCAGCAAGGGCGCCATGGCAACGAACATCGCACCCGATGCCCACAACAGGCTCGGGGCTGCGCCCAGGTAGCCGCTGAGCACGCCCATGAGCAGCAGGTTGCCGCGGTGCTCTTTCAAGATGGCCTTGCGCTCGTCGCCGCTGGCGTGCGTGGCCAGCGCGTCGAAAGCAAAGACCCGGTAAGTGAGCCAACCCCAGATCAGGGGCGGCAGGATCAGCACCAAAGGAGGCACCAGCCACAGCGGCATGGAAATCACCAGCGCCACGATGGCCAGCAGCGTCGACCCCAGCGACCACAGCACGCTGACCACCAGCGAGCCGCCGTGCTTGCGCTCCAGCCCGGCGAAGCGGCGCTGGCCCACAAGGTCCACCATGGCGGGCGTCATGAACATGGCCACCAGCAACAAGCACAGCAGGACGATCACCGGCGTGGCCAACACCAGCACCAGCAGAGGCGCAAATACACCCCGCAGGGCACCGAGGCCGATCTGCTCCATCCAGGCCATCGAGGTTTCGACCAGTTCGAACGACGCGATCCAGGCGCCGACCGAGGCCACGGCACCTTCCCAGAAAAAGTAGCCCAGGCCGAACGACAGCACGACCATCAGGATCAGCGGGAGGAAAGACAGTGCGATCACCCTGGGGTGAACACAGTACGCCACGGCGCGCCAGAAGGAGTCGAACAACAAAGCCATCGTACGAGAATACAGCCAATCCTCGGGGTTCATCGGGCATGCGGCCTCTGTGCCGCTAGCATCGGCTAGATGAACCGCATCGACATTTCAGGGGTCGGTATCGAGGTGGCGCACCTGCCCGGCCCCGGCGACCGAGCGCCCCTGGTCTTTCTGCACGAGGGCTTGGGAAGTATCTCCATGTGGCGCCAACGCGGACGGCTGTGGCCCGCCGAACTCTGCGCAGCCACAGGTCGGGCCGGCTGGATGTATTCGCGTCGTGGTTACGGGCAGTCCGACCCGGTGGAGGACGTGAGGGGCCCGCCGCGTCGAAGCAGTGCCTGGCACATCGGGCGCCACGAACCCGACTACATGCACCTGGAGGCAAACGACGTGCTTCCCCAACTGCTGGGGCAGCTCGGCATCTCAAAACCCGTTCTGGTCGGCCACTCCGACGGCGCCACGATCGCCCTGCTGCACGCCTGCCAGCACCCGGTGAGCGCCTGCGTCGCCATGGCACCCCATGTTTTTGTCGAAGCCATGGCGGTGAGCGCCATCAAGCAAGCGAGGCACATGTTTGAGGCAGCGCCCGATGCCCCGGACAGCTTGCGGCAACGGCTGGCGCGCCACCACCAGGACGTGGACAACGCCTTCTGGCAATGGAACGACGTGTGGCTCAGCGAAGCCTTCCGGGCCTTCGACATCCGCCCGGAACTCCATCCCATCTCCGCGCCCTTGCTCCTCATCCAGGGCACCGAGGATGAGTATGGGTCAATGGAGCAACTCGAAGCCATCCGCCGCGAAGTTCCGCAGGCCATCGGCGTTGAACTGGCCGAGTGCGGCCACAGCCCCCACCGCGATCAACCCGACCAACTTTTGGCCGACATTCGCGCGTTTTTGGCCGATATCTCCTGACATACAGATCTACTGCATTTGCAGCATGTACAAACATCCAGCCCCCATGCACAGTTCCCCCCGATGGGGCTTGCTGAATACCTGACCGTGTCACATGATCGCCGACCGCGACCAGCACTTTGAAGCCGAAAGTCCAACCGTTTGCACCCGGGTTGACAGCCTCCCCGGACAGTTCGAATCAGACGCATTGCACCGCGGCCACTCAAAGCCTTGATGAACTGTGTGGTCCAAATGACCCATCAAGCGGTGAGCAAACCCCAAGAAATTCACACCTTCTTCGTGTATCGAGACCGAACTTCTCCCATGGCTCGCGTGAACTGCCTACACTTTGATACACATTGACCGATTGCCTCCAATGCTCATGACCGACTGGACCAACCCTTGGCTGCTTGCAGTGCTGGTACCCGCTTTGCTGGTGCTGGGCGCATGGCTGCACCACGCGTGGGCAGAGCGGCAGGCCAGGGAGCGGCGTCGCATCCCGAAACACTGGCCCTTGAGCACCCGTGCCCTGGCGAACAGCGAAGAGGCCCGTGTCTGGCATTGGCTGGCCCGGGCGTTTTACGACCATCACGTGATGATCAAACTGCCGGTGACCCGCTTCACCCTGCCCAGAGACCGGGAGCAGGGCATGGAGTGGTACAAGTTGCTCGGCAGCGTGTACTGCACTTTCACTGTGTGCCGCTCCGACGGCCGAGTGCTGGGTTGCCTGGACGTTCCGGGTACCGCGGGCCTGCCCCGCAGCACCCGCGCGCTCAAACATTCGTTGCTCACCCAATGCGGCCTCCCCTACTGGGTGGTGCGCTCCAACAGCCTGCCCACGGTGGCGGAGATTCGGGCGGAGTTTCTGGGCGAATCGGCGCTGAACCAGTCCATGCGCGAACGCGAAATGGAAGAGCGAGCCATCATTGCCGCGCAGGCCAATCTGCGCACCGTGCTCACCCGTCAGCGCAACACCCGCGCCAGCGACTTCGCGCCACTCTCCACCTGGCCCAACAGCACCACCGGGGAGCCGCGCAGCGATTTCAATTCGCAGTGGCAGGAGAACTCGTTCCTCATGCCACTCGACAGCCGCAAAGGCGACCTGCTCTGACAGGTTTGACGCGCCGGCATCAGCCCGGTGCACCCGGTACTTTTTGCGTCAACGAAAACACCTCATCCCTGGTCAACCACCGCCACTGACCCGGCGGCAGTTCGGGCGTGAGCGAAATCGCTCCCACAGACGACCGGTGCAGACCTTCAACCCGGTTGCCCACCGCAGCGACCATGCGCTTGACCTGGTGGTACTTGCCCTCGGTCAAGGTGAGCCTCAGGTGGAACTCATTCTCGGCCGAACAGGCCTGTGCCTTCACCGGTTTGGGATCGTCGTCGAGCACGACACCCTCCAGCAGCCGCTTCACCTGTTGTGTGTCCAACGGATGCTTGACGAGCACTTCGTACACCTTGGGAACATGATGGCGCGGCGATGTCAGGCGGTGAATGAACTTGCCGTCATCGGACATCAACAAGAGTCCGGTGGTGTCTTGGTCCAGCCGCCCCACCGCCTGAACGCCCGCTGCCGCACCGCCACCCCGTGTTCGCAAGGGACCCGGCAGCAGGGTGTAAACACTGGGGTAAGTGCTCGGCTTTTGCGAACACTCAAAACCGGCAGGTTTGTGGACCATCAGGTACGCCCGCTCCTGGTACGACCATGTGTCTCCCTGGACCTGAAACACCAGTCCCTCCTCGGCAAAGCTGGCCGCAGGATCCAGGCAAACCTCCAACGCATCGCCCACACCCACCCGGACCAGACCCTGCTGGACAAGCCCGCAACAAATGCGGCGCGTGCCGAAGCCCTGGGAAAAAAGAATGTCCTGCAACTGCATCATGGTGCGTGGATTGTCGCCGCTCGCCCGGTGAGGAACGGCATATTCAAGGACAATTGGCCAGCACGCCAACGAACCCCCACAGTCACTCCGAATGAAGAACCGCATCAAGACGTGGCTGCCCAAGCCGGAAGACCTGCAGAAGAGCCGGTGGCTGCGCTGGATGGGGCCGATCCTGAACCATCCACGGCTGTGGCACTTCAGTCGAAAGGGCATTGCACTTGGCCTGGCACTGGGCATCTTTTTCGGGCTGCTGATCCCGGTGGCGCAAATTCCGTTTGCTGCGGCTCTCGCCGTGGCACTTCGGGCCAACGTCCCCATGGCTGTTGCGAGCACCTTGGTCACCAATCCCGTGACCTTTGGTCCCGTCTACTACGGGGCGTACCGATTGGGCATGGCGGTGCTCGGCGAGGAGGCCCCCACCGAGCTCGAAATCGAATCGGAGCTTCAGGCGGCCCAAGAGGAGCCCCCGGCCATCGAAGGCCTGGGCAACCGCTTGCGTTACACATTCACGCAACTGACCAGCGTGGGCAAGCCATTGGTGGTCGGCTTGGCCATCGTTGCAAGCCTGAGCGGTATCGCCGTGTACTTTCTGGTCAGTGGTATCTGGGTTTTGAGGACCCGATGGCAGCGCAGCAAGCGACTGCGATCGAGAACGCCGCGGCCAGGCCACGAAACCTGAGACAGAAAGAATCTGACAAGAAAAAGCCGCCCGGATGTTCCATCCGGGCGGCTTTTTTGCGGTTGGGTGGGGCTGGGGTCTACTGAATGAAGTCTCGAAAGCCGCGTAGCTCCTCAATCTCGGCAAACGACGACCCGCTTTGTTCCCCATTTTGTTCCCCCATCTTTTGGACGATACCCCTCGGCTAGGCAGCCCTTTCAAACCTTGACCGCTGTGGTTAAAAGTGCGGCTTCGGCAAAGCTTGAATCGGGGCCGTTTCGCCATTCTTACTACTATCGTTTCGCGCTTTCCCGCGATAAGGGCTGCGTCAATTTGCAGACGATGCCTCCTTCTAAGCGCGACATTGGGGTGCGCCGTGCTAGTCACTCAGTCATTGGCAGGCTCTGAGGCGTGGTACGTCGCCGTGTAGTGGTTGCAACCATGGCAAGCCCGGCCAGTAGCAAAGCCAATGTGCCGGGCTCTGGCACCTCTCCCGCATAGAGCCATTCGCCAGTGAAGCGCAACCACGTGCTGTTTAGACGGTCGGAGGTGACATAGCCCACCCACTCAAGCGGGTCCGTCACGGTAAACATTTCACCCAAGTGACTAGGCCCCACTAGGCCCCCGGCCTGCATCTCCACGGTTGATGACGAGTCGGTATTGAAAAGAGAGCCGCCCAACCTGCTAGGCCCAACCTCAAGTCCTGCGTTCAACAAAAAGGGGTAAGCGTTGGCCGGGTCATATTCTTGAACGGAGAGCATCACAGGGGTGCCCGCTTGGGGATACAGGCTCATGCCTGCCACGCCAGAGTTCACGATGGTGGCTGCTTCTCCGGCTCCTTTGGCTTCAATACTCAGAGACGCTTGACCTGAAGAAAACGACTCAGGATTGATGAGAATTCTTTGATCGTTTAGGGCTGCGATGAAAGAAGGCGAAAACTGACAATCTGCGCTCAACGGACCAACGCACTCGAACTGGATCACATTGAAGTTGAAGAGGTGTGCCGGTGCGGCCACTGCTGCTGCGGAAACAGCAGCGAGGAACATAAACACTAAAGACCTAATAAAACTGCGCATACTGCCTCCTTGATGTTGGAAGCGGAGACGCGTGCAGTATCTGTGCCGTCGTTGCAGTGGGTTGATACAGAACATGGTTTAACAGAGTGAGGACTTCGGTGTAAGGCTTATCGACACACTGAGGTTTTGTCCTGTACTCCAAAAGGATCGCAGAACAGTTCTTTTAGGTTTGCCCCGAAAACAACCGTCCGATCAGGGCCTCCAAGGCTTCGTCTCGGAGACGATCACATTCAAGTACCACCGCCAGGAGGCGAGCGTGGGTCCGACGCCTCATGCCTTTGGGTCGTCGCCAGTAGTCTCCCAGCCGCGCTTCAATCATTGATTGCTTTCGCCACAGTCGGGCCAATGAATCTTCGGATTGCGAAGCATGGGCAACGCGCTGGCAATGCCGACACGCAAAGCGACCACCGCGCAGATACAGCAGCGCCACCCGGCGCGCACAGCAGGGGCAAGCGAACCATTGCCGTGATCCGCCATAGGGGCAAGGGGTGCGGGTAATGTGGACTCTTTGGGCAACGGTTCGTTGTTCGCCGTTCTCGGTGAACCCATAGCGCAGCGTAAGCGCGTGCTGTGAGTCCACCCATACGCCGATTGATCCCGATGGCTCACCCCCTCGGTGCCAGGACCACGAAAACGAGCCCGCCCCGTTCAAGTGGCCCCGCCGCGCCCATTCCCTCACGTCCACCCGCTGCAAGTACTCAGCCTTGACGCGCGTTCCCGGCCTGCCTGCACCCCAGCGCGATCCACCCCGGCTCATGTCGTGGACTCCACGGAATACGAAATCATTTGGCTAAGTGCCCTTGTTGGTCCCCAAACAGCGCGCGCGCGCGGGGCCTCTCGGTGTTTGGACCTGTCAGCAGAGCAGAAGCAGACCGAGAGAGACAGAACAAAGAATGGCTTTTCTATAAAGGTGTCCATCTCTGAAACAGTGAACTGAGCCAAAACCCCGCCCGCAAGTCCACCAGAGCAACCGTGAGAGGGGCAGCGGTCCTTCAAAGGTTTCTGACGTGGACTTGCAGGCGTGCCCATGGTTTCAGGCGTGGACAAAGGATCGCGTTTTTTCATCGGCCTGCCTCTCCCCTTTCGGCATCGTCCAATCCCGCTTCGGCTTAGGCGTTGGCATAGGCAACGGAGTGTTGTCGCGGTATGCCTTGGGCTTGAAGCAGTGCAGCGCCTCATGGTCAAACTTGGGCGACACGTCCAAGGGGAACCAGGTCAAGGCCAGCAGCTCGCAGGTAGACGGCATGTGGCCCTTGCGGGTCACGTACACAAACCCCGCTTCGATCAGCTCAGCCTTGCAGCGCCACAGCGTCGTGCGAGACCTCCAGCCCCGCTTGCTCACGACAGACCATGCAACGGTCAGATTGCCGTTGTTGTCGCCCCGGTATTGCGCTGCCAGCTCAAGCAGCAGCTTGCAGGCATGGGGACTCAACTTGACGAAGGCGGGCGACTCAAAAACGCTGCGCACGATACCCACGAATGGTTCGGTGTACTTGCTACCCTTGAACCGGGGCTTAACCCCCGCCATCGCCAGCCCCTAGCAGCGCCACTAGATAGCCGTCTGCGGCCTCCAGACTGGCAAGGGGTTGCGTACCCCTGCCCCTGCTCGCAGCGAAGTAGGGAGCCTGCCCATCAATCGAGGGATCTCCCTTGATTAGCACTTGCCCCAGCATCGCGAAGCGCGCAGCCATGTTGAGGAAGGCTTTGCGCTCACGCTGAGCGGTCGCCGTGTCCAGGTCGTTTGCTGCGCTCATTGCTGTCCCTCCAGCACGTACAGCCCCACTCGATGTTTCTCCCCGGCCTCGGTGATTACGGTTTCCCAATGGGTAGTAATGCGGTGCCCGCTTTTGCGCAAGTTGAGAATACGCGCTGGGCAGTGATACACATCCAAATAGCGCATGGCCTCAAACGTGGTAATGGAGTAGCGCGACAATGCCTCCAGTAAACGGGCAGCTTGTGAATGGCCCGAAGTGCCTTTAAACTCAGTCCTGATCATTTCAAGGGCTGCTTTCTTTTCGGGGGAGGTGGCCTTTTCTTTTGTCATGGCTTACTCCTCACGCTGTAACCATATTTGCGCGCTTTGCGTGCAAACGTGCAACCAGCTCCCGAATTTCAGCTTCCGTCTTGCCTGCAATACGTGCGGCATTGATTGCCTGCACTTCGCAGTTCGGCCACCCTACCGCGCGCTCACCAATTGGCACTGGCTTTGTGAAAAGCCCTGCTCGAATTGCGTTGTAGATACTCGCGTGTGAACGGTGCCCCGTTTCAGCTTTCACAGCTGGCATTCTCAAAATAGACATCTCTACCCCTTCCTAACCGGCGTTGTATGCCGTTGCTACGATGGTGAGAATATCGTCTGTTCTAAAAACACTGTCATTACCCGAGTGCCATGCAGTAGGGCCCTGATGCCGGGCAATCAGGCCGCTATGCCAGCATCAGGGGAACCGGTTTTCAACCATTGTTCGCGGATCGTTTTGTCAGTCACGCTCAAGGGGTCACCATTTGCGTCAGAGAACTTCTGCTTGACGAGCCCCATGTAGACCCTAGAGAACTCGGATTTGTTTCCTCCGTACTCTTTCACGCCGTGTTGCACCCACTCTTGCACCACCCACTTTCTGGCCTCTCTGCTCGCTGCGTGCCTCTTGTTTGCTGCATTTTTTCCACGTTCGCTTGTTCGTCTTTGGAGCTCTTCTTCGAAGAATTCAGCCTGCTGTTTGGCGGTGGTGCCCTTTAGTTTTTGCTCTGTTCTTTCGCGCTCTGCAAGGTTGAAAACTTCAAGTGCCTCAATAGAGGCCCGACCAATCGCCATAACTTGCCAACTCTTTATCCCAGACATAGCAACACCAAATTCCACCTCTAAAGGGTTCTCGTGAATGGCATCGCAAACCACTAGAAGCGCAAGCAATGCATAGAGTTCATACTTGCTAGGTTCCGCAAGTCCAAACAAAATCAAATCATTACCATTGCCCTCGATACACGCCTCTAATGCCTCAAGCTTTGATATATCTTCAGGCTTGGGCAGCTCCCATAACTGATCCCATTCCGAGGACCAATTTTCAATCAATCGGCGAATATTGCCTTCAGTTCTTAAAGAGTCCGGCGGTAGGTAATTCAACTCCCAACCACCTCGTTCTATAAGCCGCTTCACATAAATGTCTGTGGCAGTTTCCACATAGAACTGTTGCTCCAGTTCAATGGCCTTGAGCATCTCTTCTCCTGCGAGCGCCAGTTCCTCGACTGTCCGATTGTTGAGGAAAGTGAGGCTTCTTCTTCCGACCGGATAAAAGGTGCCAAACAAATCTGACTTCCCAACCCTTACAAGACGCGCTCTTTTCTCGTTGGGAGTTCCTTCACGCCGTACCAACTCAGAAATCAATCCCCAGAATGGCGAGGCTTGCTTGTCAACGTTCGCATCTTTTGCTCCACCATTTCCCATAGTGTTCCCCGTATCACGCCCCGAAAAGAAGCCAGCGCCGCCGAGTGGGGAAGTTCCGGTTTTCACCCTCGGGGATCAGCCGGGGGCTAGGCGTGGCATCAAACCATCAAGCCGCTCGAAGCGGGATCACGTCTGCCCCCGCTGCCAACTTGTCCAAAAAGTCTGCCCACCGCTGCATCATTTCCGCGCGCTGGTTGAGGTACTGCGTGCGGTTATATGCCCTGCCGTTCGCGTCCTTCACTGAGTGGGCCAGCTGGGCTTCTATCACCAGAGGGTCGCATTCCAAGCGTTCGGCCAGCATGGTTCGCGCCGTCGCTCTGAAGCCGTGCCATGTCTGCACGTCAGGCGTGTAGCCCAAGGTAATCAAGGCAGTGCGCACTGAGTTCTCGGATATGGGCCGGTCATGGCTGCGCTCACCCGGAAACACGTTCACGCCGTGCCCGGTGTACCCATGCAAGCCCCGCAGAATCTCCACCGCCTGGCGGGGCAAGGGCACTAGGTGCGGGTCTCCGTTTTCCTTGCCGTCTTTGCTTCGTTTCATGCGTGCCGCTGGGATGGTCCATAGCGCCGCTTCAATGCGTATTCCACGCGATGGCGGACACGATTCCAGGCTGATGGCGGACAGTGTTCCACCGCCATGGCGGACACCGTTCCACGGTGATGGCGGACAGCATTCCATTTTGATGGCGGACACC
>NZ_JALHLX010000078.1 GCF_022844385.1 Hydrogenophaga sp.
CTGAGCTCGTGCACCACCACGTAGTCCACCATCTCCAGCTTGAGGTGGATCAGGCGCCAGTTCAGCCGGATGGTGCCGTCGGCGCTGGCGCTGCCCCAGCGCGTGCCGGCGCTTGAGAGACGCAGCTTCGAATAACGCACGCCCAGTTGCGGCGCAAAGTGGTCCAGGCGCTGCGCGAACAAGGCCTTGGCCTGCTTCATCAGCCAGGCCTGCGCGGCGTCGCGGATCTGCGCCTCAACGGCGTTGCCCGCCAGCCCCAGGCGCAGCGTGGCCAACGCATCAGGGCCGGTGGCGGCGTCAAACACCGCGCCCACCTGTGTGAAGCCGTGCGCCGGGTCGAGCACCAGGCGCAAGCGTTCACCCAGGTAGTCGAACTCGGCACCGTCGGCCCAGGTGATGCGGGCTTGCGCCAGGTCACCGGCGCGCTCGCGCGCACTCTGCAGCTTCTCCAGCACCCAGGCCGATTTGTCGTGCAGCAGGGCCTCGACTTCGCCCACCGGCGTCCAGCGGGGTGCGCTCACGCTCAGGCCGTCCGGGCTCACCGACAGACCGATGGTGCGGCGCTTGCCGCGCTTGAACTCATAGGCCACGTCGCACGAACCCAGGCGCAGGGTGCGGTTGGCACGCGGGTGGTGCCAGGCGGCGGGCTGGAACACCTGCGTCATGGTCAGCGCGGGCTCGGCTGCCACCTCAACCCGCAGCGCAGGCCGCGGCGGCTCGGGGTCGGGACCGCCGAGGAAATCGAGCGCCAGCTGGAGGAAGCGCTGCATGGCCGGACTCAGCCCTGCGGGTAGGCTGCGGGGTCGAGGCGGCGCATTTCGGCTTCGATCCAGTCTTCGACTTCGCGCATCAGTTCATCGGGCTGGCGGCCCGCGCTGGGGATCGGTTTTCCGATGGAGAACTCCACCGTGCCCGGCTTCTTCACGAAGGCCTTGCGCGGCCAGCATTTGGCCGAGCTCACGGCGATCGGAATCACCGGCGCACCGGTCTCCACCGCCAGGCGCGTGCCGCCGCTTTTGTAAGTGCCCTTCTGGCCGCGCGGGATGCGCGTGCCTTCGGGAAACATGATCACCCAGGTTCCCTGGTTGAGCAGGCGCTGGCCTTGCTCCACCACCTTGTTGAAAGCCTGCGCGCGTTTGCTGCGGTCGATGTGGATCATGTCCATGCGGCCCATGGCCCAGCCGAAAAACGGCACGTACAGCAGCTCCTTCTTGAACACGTAGGCCAGCGGGTGCGGCATGAGCGCCGGCATGCTGAAGGTCTCCCAGGTGGACTGGTGCTTGACCAGCAACACCGCCGGCGCGGTGCTGCCCACCGGCAGGTTCTCGAACCCGATCACGTGGTTCTTGATGCCGAGGATGACGGTCCCGCCGTTGACGGCCAGCTTGAGCCAGCCGGCACACATCCAGTAGATCTGCGTGCTGTTGAGAAAGGGCGCGGCGATCAGCACCGCGAGCCCCCAGGGAATCACAGTCACCGCCATGAACAGCGTGTGCAGGACCGAGCGCAGGAAATTGAGAAGGTACATGAAGGCCGTTCAGGTCGTGGGCTGCGCGAGCAGCCAGTCGGCAAAGGCGCCGAGATCGTCGTGAATGTGGGTGCCGGGGGGCAGGTCGGGGACGAGCGCGGCGAGGTCGGCGCGCGAACCCCCGCCGACACGGCCGCGCAAGTGCTCGGACTGACCGGTGAGCAGCAGGTGGGCCGGGCAGCCGGCCGCCGTCGCCGCCTTCACATGGCGCAAGGCGTTGCCGGCGGCCGGCACCGATGCCAGCGAGACACCGAAACGTTCACCGATCTGGGTGAACAGGCCCGGCAGCGGCTTGCGGCAGCTGCAGGCCTCGTCGGGCGCGTGCGGGCAGAAGAACACCGCGTCCACCCGCGCGCCGGCCGCGGCCAGCTGGCGGTGCATCTTGGTGTGGATGGCGTTGAGCGAGGCCATGTCGAACAGTCCGCGCCCGATGCCGGACTGGTTCGTGGCCAGCACGACACGCCAGCCGCCCTGGTTGAGCCGCGCCACCGCTTCGAGGGCACCGGGCAGCGCCTCCCACTCGTCCGGCGAAGCGACATAGTCGTCGCGGCTGCGGTTGAGCGTGCCGTCGCGGTCGAGGATGAGGAGTTTCATGGCGGTCTCAGGTGGCGAGACGCGAGAGGTCGGCCACGCGGTTCATGGCGTCGTGCAGTTCGCGAAGCAGGCCCAGGCGGTTGGCCTTGAGCGCGGGATCGTCGGCATTGACCATCACGCCGTCGAAGAAGGCGTCGACCGGCGCGCGCAGGGCTGCGAGGGACTGCAGGCTGGCGGTGTAGTCGCCGGCGTCGAACTGGGCATTGGCAGCGGGCACGGTGGCCTGCATGGCGGCGAACAGGTCTTTCTCGGCTTGTTCGACCAGCGCGGACTCGTTCACCGTCGCGGCCACGTTGCCTTCGGACTTCTTCAGGATGTTGCCGATGCGTTTGTTGGCGGCGGCGAGGGCGGGGGCTTCGGGCAGGGCGGCGAAGGCGCGCACGGCCTGAAGCTGGCGCGGCACCGCGTTCAAGACGACGGGCCGCATGGAAACCACGGCTTCCACTTCGTTCGACGTGTAGCCCTGTTCGCGCAGTTGACCAGAGAGCCTGTCGAAGAAGAAGGACAGAAGATCGGTGTGTGCATCGCCCAGCATCGATCGAGGGAACGCAGCAAAAGCGTCATTGACCAGCGTGTCCAGGCGCAGCGGCAGGTCACGCTCGATCAGCAAACGGATCACCCCCAGAGCATGCCGGCGGAGCGCAAACGGATCCTTGTCACCGGTCGGCAAGTTGCCAATCCCGAACATGCCCACCAGCGTTTCCAGCTTGTCGGCCAAGGCCACCACCACCCCCGTCAGGTTGCGCGGCAGTTCGTCGCCCGCAAAGCGCGGCTTGTAGTGGTCCTCGATCGCAAACGCGATGTCTTCCGTCAGCCCGTCGTGGCGCGCGTAGTAGCCACCCATGATGCCCTGCAGCTCCGGAAATTCGCCCACCATGTCGGTCAGCAAATCGGTCTTGGCGAGCTGCGCGGCGGTGTCGGCGCTTTTCGCCAGCACATCACCACCCAGCTGCTGGCCAATGGCACGCGCGATGGCGCGCACACGCTCCGTGCGCTCGCCCTGCGTGCCCAGCTTGTTGTGATAGACCACCTTGCCCAGGCCTTCAACACGCGAAGCCAGCGTCTTCTTCCGGTCCTGGTCAAAGAAGAACTTGGCGTCGGCCAGGCGCGGGCGCACCACGCGCTCGTTGCCACCGATCACCGCGCTCGCATCCGAGGGGCTGATGTTGCTGACCACCAGGAACTTGTTCGTCAGTTTTCCCTGCGCGTCGAGCAGCGGAAAGTATTTCTGGTTCGCCTTCATCGTGAGGATCAGGCATTCCTGCGGCACGCCGAGGAACTGCGCCTCGAATTCGCAGATGAGCACATTCGGTCGCTCGACCAGTGCAGTCACCTCTTCGAGCAACGCGTCGTCTTCGATCGGCTGGCAACCGCCACCCACCTTGGCCGCGGCAGCAGCCAGCTGGCGCGCGATCTCGGCCTTGCGTTCGGCGAACGAGGCGATCACCGCGCCGTCACCCTGCAGCGTGACCGCGTAGCTGTCGGCGTCCTTCAGCACCACCGGCGAAACGGCCGCTTCAAAGCGGTGGCCGTGCGTCGTGTTGCCCGAAGTCAGCCCCAGCGCCTTCACGGGCACCACGGTGCTGCCGTGCAAGGCCACCAAGCCGTGCGCGGGCCGCACGAAGTTCACGCTGGTCCAGCCGGGCAGTTCGCAGTCGGTCTCCAACTGATAACTCATGACCTTGGGGATCGGCAGCTTGGCCAGCGCTTCGTCCAGCGCTTTCTGCAAGCCTGCAGCCAGCGCGGCGCCGGGCGCCACGCTCTCGTAAAACAGCGCCTCGGCCTTGCCGTCGGGTGCGTGCTTGAGGCCAGCCACGGCCGACGCATCGGCACCGAGCGCCGCCAGGCGCTTGAGCAGCGCGGGCGTGGGCTGGCCGCTGGCGTCCAGGCCCACGCTCACCGGCATGAGCTTTTGCGACACCGCCTTGTCCTCAGCGCGAGCCAGCACGCCGGTGACGTGCGCGGCCAGGCGGCGCGGCGAGGCATACGCCGTCACCACCGCCTCGTCGGGTGCCAGGCCCTGGGCCTTGAGCTGGTCGGCAAGCACGCTGGCGAAGGCATCGCCGAGTTTCTTCAGGGCCTTCGGCGGCAGCTCTTCAACAAACAGTTCAACGAGCAAATTCTGTACGGTCATTCTTGTTCTTTCTCCGGGCGCTCACGCGGCCTTCTTCGTCATCTGGTCCACCCACTCGCGCGGCGCCATGGGGAAGCCCAGGCGCTCGCGGCTCTCGTAGTAGCTCTGGGCCACGCCGCGCGCGAGGTTGCGGATGCGGCCGATGTAGGCGGCGCGCTCGGTCACGCTGATGGCGCCGCGCGCGTCCAGCAGGTTGAAGCTGTGCGCGCACTTGAGCACCTGCTCGTACGCGGGCAGCGCGAGCTGCTGCTCCATCAGGTGTTTGGCCTGCTTCTCGTGTGCGGTGAAGGCGGTGAACAGGAAGTCGGCGTCGCTGTGCTCGAAGTTGTAGGCCGACTGTTCCTTCTCGTTCTGCAGGTACACATCGCCATAGCTGAGCCTGGAGCCATCTGCCCGTTGGGTCCACACGAGGTCGTAGACGTTGTCCACGCCCTGCAGGTACATGGCCAGGCGCTCCAGGCCGTAGGTGATCTCGCCGGTGATGGGCTTGCAGTCGATGCCGCCCACCTGCTGGAAGTAGGTGAACTGCGTGACCTCCATGCCGTTGAGCCAGACCTCCCAGCCCAGGCCCCAGGCGCCCAGCGTGGGGTTCTCCCAGTCGTCTTCCACGAAGCGGATGTCGTTTTTCTTCAGGTCGAAGCCCAGCGCTTCGAGCGAGCCCAGATACAGCTCCAGGATGTTGCTGGGCGCGGGCTTCAGGACCACCTGGTACTGGTAGTAGTGCTGCAGGCGGTTGGGGTTCTCGCCGTAGCGGCCGTCCTTGGGGCGGCGGCTGGGCTGCACGTAGGCGGCCTTCCAGGGCTCGGGCCCGAGTGCGCGCAGGAAGGTGGCGGTGTGACTGGTGCCGGCGCCCACCTCCATGTCGTAGGGCTGGAGCAGGGCGCAACCCTGTTTGTCCCAGTAGGACTGCAAG
This sequence comes from Hydrogenophaga sp., assembly GCF_022844385.1. Taxonomy (GTDB): domain Bacteria; phylum Pseudomonadota; class Gammaproteobacteria; order Burkholderiales; family Burkholderiaceae_C; genus Hydrogenophaga. The sequence goes on from NZ_JALHLX010000078.1 coordinate 5,170, forward strand.
GTCAGGATGATTTGCTGGAAGGTCAACATGGGCAGGCGCGCGGGCCGCGCAGAAGAAGGAAGGAGCGCGCCGGGCACGGCTGCGCAAACCCCCGATTTTACGGGCGCGCCCCAACCGGTCGGGCGCGTCCGCTCACTTCGTTGACGCGGACTTGGCCGCCGCCGGATCGGTCTTGGTCTTGGCCATGGCGAAGTACTTGTCGAGCCACAGCCGCGCGATGTGCGCCTTGGAAATCTTCTTGAAGAAAAAGCTGATCGGAATACCGACCGATTTGGAGTCCGAGATCTGCGTGATGTAGTTGTCGAATGCGTTCATCAGGGTGTTGAGGTCGACCACCTTGTTGCTGCCGTGATCGATGGTGCCCAGGCCCTGGATGACGCTTTGCATCAGGCCACTTTGCAGGGCGACCCGCTGTCCGCCCTTGATCGAGTTGTCCGCCATGGAGCTCGCTGTCTGCCGCGATTCGTCCGGATGTCCCGCCGCACCGACACGCTTCGGATCGTCCAGCAGGGTGGCCACGCCCATGCGCAACTGCGACGAAGCCAGCGACGGCACACCCCCGAGCACGATGAGGTTGACATGGGTGGAGACGTTTTGCGTGCTGAGCAACTTGCGCACGTTGTCGAGCATCGATTCGTCCACGCCAAAGCCCCCGGTGGCCGCCTTGAGCCAGCCCCCCAAGCGCAGTTGTTCCTGCATCGCCTCTTCCTGATCGGCGCCCAGGCCGGTGCCGGTCATCTCGTTGTTGACCATGTGCACCATGCCGATGAAGCTGGAGCCGTAGTTCGCGCCGGTGAGCAGGGTGAGGTTGTTGGCGTCGGCTGCGCCACCCTGCGACTCGGAAGCCTGGATCATCGAGGCGAGGTCGGTGGTGTTGATGCCCTCGCCCGCCGCGCTGTGCACGCTGTTCCACACCTCCACAGCCTTGTCCACATCGAGCGTGAGCGGCTGCAACATGGCCGAGGAACGGTGGGTGGCGCTGGCGGTGATCACGATGGTCCCGATCAGGCTGTGGTTCTTGAGCTGCTGATGCACTTGCGCAGCAGCGGCCTTGGGCACGTCCCGCGCTGCGGGGCCCAGCGACGAGGTCGATTCCCGGATCGCGCTCTCGATGTTGGAGATGGCGTTGGCGCTGCTGTCGTCGTTGCTGCCGTACGAAAAGTAATGAAGATCGATCTTGATCGAGTCCGAGGCCAGCGGCAGGCGTTCGACCTCCACACCGGTGAAGTCCAGCGGGCTTTCCAGCCCTGCCACGTTTTCAAGGGCCGCCACTTCTTCGCGCAGCTGCTGCACTCCGGTGTCGTTTGTGATGCGTGCCGTCATGTAGTCGCGCGCAGCGTCGCTCACGTGCTGGTTCAGCTCCTTGATGCGGTTGTTGAGCTCGGTGATGTCCACCCCCAGACTCACCAGCTCGTTGATCGTCATGCTCAGCCCGCGCCGCATCGAAATGAACGAGTTCATGCGCTCGAACGCGGCGTCGGTCCTGGCCTGAAGGCCTGCGATCTTTTCCAGCCGGCTGAGCAGGTCGGTGTTGACGACGTGTCCCAGCACCAGCGAGGGATGATCGAACGGAATGGATGACGCCATGGAGAGAGCCCTCAAGGATGCCCCGCCAACAGCGGTCGGGGGTCTTGAGTTGTACCAACGCCCCCGGCGCGGTGTCTGATGGAGTTGTGAGCGATTCCTGTCGAATCGCTGATGCCGTGCAGTGGCTCAGCGCCGGCGGGTGCGGCCGCCGCGGCGGCCCAGGCTGCGCAGTGACGCGATGACGAGCACCAGCACCAGGCAGCCGACCCACATGGGCATCAGGCCCCAGCGCGCCGTCCATTGTGCGTAAGGCGTGATGCCGCTGCGCCCCTGCACGGTGGCTTCCAGCCGGCCACGCGTGAGCCGCTCCAGCTGGTGCGTGACCACACCGTTGTGGTCGATGACGGCGGTGGCGCCGGTGTTGGTGGCGCGCAGCATGGGCCGACCCAGCTCGATGGCACGCAAGCGCGAGATCTGCAGGTGCTGGTCGATGGCCACCGAGTCGCCGAACCAGGCGATGTTGCTCAGGTTGATGAGCACGCTGGGCGCAGTGGATGCATCGGTGAAGGACGCGGCCAGCTCTTCGCCAAACAGGTCTTCAAAACAGATGTTGGGCGCGATGCGTTGCCCCGCTGCCGCCCAAGAGGGTTGGGCAAGGCCGCCGCGGTTGAAATCGCCCAGCGGGATGTTCAGAAGGTCGGTGAACCAGCGGAACAGCGGTGGGATGAATTCACCAAACGGCACCAAGTGGTTCTTGTCGTAGCGGTACATGCCTGCACCCAGCGCACCCGCCACATCGACCCGGGCCCGTTCCTTCGCGGCCGTCTCGGGCGTCAAGCCCCACACCGAGTTGGTGTAACCCTGCTCCAGGCTGCCCAGTGGCAGGCCGACCAAGGCGCTCACGCCTCCGGCGGGCTGCTCAGCCAGGCCGCCAAGCAGCGGCTTCCAGAACTCGGCACCGAGCTGGTTGGGCAACAACGGAATGGCGGTCTCGGGCGCCACCACCAGTTGGGGCCCGGTGGCCGGGTTGGCGCGCGCGGCCTCCACCGCCAGGCCGATCTGCTGCGGGTACCAGTACAAGGCTTGTGCAATGCCGGTACCGGGCACGAACTTCTGGTCTTGCGGGATGTTGCCCTGCAGCAGCCACACCCGCAATTCGCCGGTGCTGGCGGTGCCGCGTTGCCCCAGCGTGCGCCAGGCCTGGCCACCGCCGAGCATGCTCACCAGCAATCCACCCACCAGCAGCAGCAGGACCATCGAGCGCACCAAGCCCCACCAGCCATCGGTCAGGCCCGGCACCACGCGGGCCTGCACACGAGCGCCTGGCGCGGCCATGCGCGAACCCGCACCGCCGCGCCCGGCCGGCCGGCTCACGGGCGAGAGCATCCAGGTGCTCAACCGCCGCCACAGACCCGAAACCAAGGAGGCCACGGCGTAGGCCAGGATCGCGGCCAGAAAACCCATTCCGTACACGCCCACCAGTGGGGCCCAGGGCGCCATCAGGTCCACCTGGGCGTAACCGCCAGCGCCCCACGGAAAGCCGGTGAACCAGTGGCCGCGGGCCAGCTCGGCGAGTGTCCAGAGCGATGCGAACAGCAACGCCTGGGCCGTGCGCGAGACGGGCGCCCAACTGCACAGCAGGCCCACCGCCACGGCGTAATAAATGGAGAGCGCCCCTGCAAGCGCGACCACTGCCAGCACCGCCAGCCACGCCGGCAGGCCGCCAAAGGTGTGCAGCGAGATGAACAGCCACCAGAAGGTGCCCGACAGCCAGGCCGTGGAAAACACCCAGCCGCGCCACGCCGCCTGCCCCACGCGCGTGGCGTACTGCAGTGCGAGCACCAGCAGGGATAGCGAGACGATCTGCCAGAAGCCGCTGGGTTGCCCCAAGCCCATGCCCGGCAGGCTCCACCCTGCAAACGGCCAGGCGATGGACGCCGCCTGCAATACACCACCCAGCAGACAGAGCCAGAACCAGAAGAAGCCGCTGCCCCGGGCACTGCGCCCCGGAGGGCGGCGGCTCATCGGGTTGAAGCTCGATGGCGTGTGGAGCGATCCAAAAAGGCTGCGCATAAACCGGGCGGGCTCGGGTAGTGCTCAGGGCTCAGCCGGAACCGGCGAAACCTTGAACCACTTCACCGCACCACCCTTGGTATGCAGCACGACGAAGCGCAGGCCGTCGAGCTCGTGAACCTCGCCGCGCTTGGGCACATGACCCATGGCGTGGGCGATCATGCCGCCAATGGTGTCGAAGTCCTCTTCGGACAGCTTGAGGCCAAACGACTCGTTGATGCGCTCGATCGGCGTGTCGCCACTGACGCGCCAGGTGCTGTCGGCCAGCGCAAACACGTCGCCTTCGTCTTCGGCCACATCGAACTCGTCTTCGATCTCTCCGACTATTTCTTCCAGTACGTCTTCGATGGTGATGAGGCCGGCCACGCGGCCGAATTCGTCGATCACGATGGCCAGGTGGTTGCGGTTGCCGCGGAACTCTCGAAGCAGGTCGTTGAGCCCCTTCGTTTCGGGTACGAAGGTGGCCGGGCGCAGCAGGGCACGGATGTTGAGCTCGGGCGCGCGCTGCAGTTTGAGCAGGTCTTTGGCCAGCAGGATGCCGATGATGTTTTCACGTTCGCCCTCAAACACCGGAAAACGCGAGTGAGCGGTGTCGATGACCAGGTGGAGCAGTTCGTCGTAGGGCGCGTCGATGTCCAGCACATCCATGCGCGGTGTGGCCACCATCACGTCGCCAGCGGTCATGTCGGCGATGCGGATCACGCCTTCGAGCATCACCCGCGACTCGGCGTTGATGATGTCGTTGTCCTCGGCGTCGGCGAGGGTTTCAATCAGCTCGTCTTTGGAATCCGGCCCGGGATGAATGAACTCCGCGAGCTTTTGCAGGAAACCACGTTTGTCGACATGCCGCAGGCTGCGCTGCGGCCCACCACTGGGAGGGGATTCGGCCACTGAAGGTTGGGGGAGTTGTAACGGTGCGAAAGGATACCGCAAGCAGGTGACTCAAAGCAAAAATGCGGCCAGGCCGCACCGATCCACCGACCAGGTGTCAGCCGCGTGCCCGTTCGCGGGCTTCTCGCACACCCTGGCGGATGTCCTGCAGCACGGTCAGCAGGCGCCAGAACTGCTTGGCCTGGACCTTGAGGTGGTAGTCGGTGAGGGCCACCTGCTGGTTGACCAGCTCGGTCACGCGAGAATCGAAGTCGGCCGGGGGCAGCCGCAAGTGGGCTTCGGACTCGGAGCCGTCGCGCTCGATGATGGCGCCCGCATGGCGCGCAATCTTGAGCATGGCGGTGTTCTCAGACAGCGCATGGATAAAGATCTGCGTCACGCCCTCGTTGCGCGCGTGCATGACGGCGCGCTCAAACAAACGGCTGCCATAACCGCGGCCGCGCGCGCTCTTGGATACCGACACGCCGAACTCGGCGCAGCTGGTGTACTGCGGATCGATCGAGAAAGCCAGGTGGGCCATCGAGATCAGGTCGAGTCGGCGGTTGAAGATGCCGAAGAGTTCGTCGCGCTCGAAGTTGAGCTGGTCCACGTAGCGGGTGATCTGCTCGTCGTTGGCGGCGTAGCCGAACCGCAGGTATCGATCGTGCGGCTCCAGGGCGAGCAGGTGGTCGAGGATGCGCTCGCGCTGCCCCGGCCCGATGGAGCGGATAGGAACCACCACGCTGGTGGACGGAAAGCGGCGCTCGTCAGAAGCCCGCGCATTGCTCGCGGCATCACCGGCGGCCACAGGGGCGCGCGGTATTGCAGACTTGAACCATTGGGTGGGATTGACCATGGGAGAACTTTAAGGGTTATCCCTATATCGACAAGGACTGAAGTCCCTAAACGGGCGGTTTCCCGATGGGCGGGCAGCGAGCGACCGCTGGTCGGGTGCCTGCGACCTACAGCGGCAGCGCGGTCGTGCTTTTCACACGGTCCATGACGAAACTGGTCTTGCAGTCCTGCACGCTGGGGTGCTTGAGCAGGGTGTCCATCATGAAGCGCGAGTACGCCGCCATGTCTGCCAAAACGAGGCGCAACTGAAAGTCCATCTCGCCCGTGAGCGCCGCGCACTCCACCACCTCGGGCCAAGCCATGACGCTGGCCCGGAATTCGTCCATGGGGTTGCGCTTGGCACTGCCGGCGTGTTTCTCCAGCCGGACGTTCACATACGCCGTGAGGCCCAGGCCCACCGCCTCCGGACGCACGAGCGCGACGTAACGGTCGATCACATGCACCTCTTCCAGCCGGCGCACGCGGCGCAGCACGGCGCTGGGCGACAAACCCACGGATTCGGCGATCTGCTCGTACGTGGCCCGTCCGTCGGCCTGCAGGCTGCGCAAAATATGTCGATCAAGCTTGTCCAGTGCTTCCATTGAGCCGACTATGCAGCTTTCCTGCAAGAAGGACAAGCGGAGCGCCCCAAAACGCCGGAATCGTGACAGGCTGCGCCGATACAGTGGCGAATTGCCCGACATTCATCCCACGTTCCCGGAGACAGACATGAACAACGCCTTGCCCAACGCTGCCCAGACCGCCGCCACCGAATGGGAGAACCCCATGGGCACCGACGGCTTCGAGTTCATCGAATACGCCGCACCCGACCCGGTGGCCATGGGCGCGCTGTTCGAGCGCATGGGCTTCAAGGCCATTGCAAAGCACCGCCGCAAGGCCGTGACGCTGTACCGCCAGGGCGAGATCAACTTCATCATCAACGCCGAGCCCGACAGCTTCGCGCAGCGCTTTGCGCGCCTGCACGGCCCCAGCGTGTGCGCCATTGCGTTCCGCGTGGGAGATGCCAAGGCGGCCTATGAACGCGCTATTTCCCTGGGGGCCTGGGGCTATGCGCAGTCGGCTGGCCCGGGCGAGTTGAACATCCCCGCGATCAAGGGCATCGGCGACTCCATCATCTATTTCATTGATCAGTGGCGCGGCAAGCACGGCGCCAAAACCGGCGACATCGGCAACATCGGCTTCTTCGACGTGGACTTCCATCCGATCGGCGAGAACTCCGGCGCCGACCTCAACCCGGTGGGCCATGGCCTGACCTACATCGACCACCTCACGCACAACGTGCACCGCGGCCGCATGGACGAGTGGGCCGGCTTCTACGAGCGCCTGTTCAATTTCCGCGAGGTGCGCTACTTCGACATCGAAGGCCAGGCCACCGGGGTGAAGAGCAAGGCCATGACCAGCCCCTGCGGCAAGATCCGCATCCCGATCAACGAAGAAGGCAACGAGAAGGCCGGCCAGATCCAGGAGTACCTGGACCGCTACCACGGCGAAGGCATCCAGCACATCGCCATGGGCTCCACCAACCTCTACGACACGGTCGACGCCTTGGAGCTCAGCGGCGTGAAGCTGCTCAACACCAGCGACACCTACTACGAGTTGCTGCCCAAGCGCATCCCGAATCACGGTGAAAACGTGGAAGCGCTGAAACAGCGCAACATCCTCTTGGACGGCGCGCCAGGCGAACTCCTGCTGCAGATCTTCAGCGAGAACCAGCTCGGCCCGATCTTTTTCGAGTTCATTCAGCGCAAGGGCAACCAGGGTTTTGGCGAGGGCAACTTCAAGGCGCTCTTCGAAACCATGGAGCTGGATCAGGTGCGCCGCGGCGTGTTGAAGGCCTGACATGGCTGTTGAACCCGTCGTCTATGGCGCCAGCGATCGTCCTCCGCGCGGCGACTACACGCGCGCCGAAGCCGACTACACCTGCCCGCAGAACTGGGCTGCGTACACCGATGCGGACCACGACACCTACCGTCGGCTCTACGAGCGGCAAACGGCGTTGCTGCCAGGCCTGGCTTGTGACGCGTTCATCGAAGCACTCCCCTCGTTGGGCGCTCGCGATCGCATCCCGCGCTTCGAGGACATCAACGAGCGCCTGAAGCCGGCGACCGGCTGGGAGCTGGTGGCTGTGCCGGGTCTCATTCCCGAGCGCCCGTTTTTCGACCTGCTGGCGAACCGGCGCTTCCCGGTGACGGACTGGATCCGCACGCCCGATGAGTTCGACTACGTGGTCGAGCCCGACGTGTTTCACGACCTTTTCGGTCACGTGCCGCTGCTTTTCAAGCCGGTGTTCGCCGACTACGTGCAGCGCTATGGCGCCGGCGGCTTGAAGGCGCACGACCTGGGTGCCGGCGAGCTGCTGTCGCGACTGTATTGGTACACCATCGAGTTTGGTCTGATCAGCCAAGCTGACGGACTGCGTGCGTATGGCGCCGGCATCCTGAGTTCGTCGGGTGAGCTGCGCCACAGCGTCTCGAGTCCGCAACCGCAACGCATTGCGCTGGACTTGATGCGCTGCATGCGCACGCGCTACAAGATCGACGACTACCAGGCCACCTACTTCGTCATTGACAGCTTCGATCAGTTGTTCGACATGACCGCGCCCGACTTCGCACCTCTCTACGAAGCCGTGCGCTCGCTCGGCGACTTGTCGGCAGACGCCACCATTGCCAGCGACTCCGCCATCACCCTCGGGTGAAAGGCCAGCGCCACATGGGCGGTACCCGCCACAAGGCGGTTGTCGGCGCCCGGGAGCGTAGCCGTGGAGGCCGGGAAGACGATGTTGTCGGTGTTGCTGTACCAGCAAACAAACATTCCGGCGTTGCGCTGCGGGTGCAACTCCAGTTCTCGCGCCACCAGGCTTTGCTGCCAATCGCAGTCGTGGCGCATCTGCCGTCCGTTGGCCAGGTGGCTGAAGCGTGCCAACCAGGTGCCGCGGTGGGGCGTGCCGATGGTGATGATCTTTTGAACCCGTGAGGCCGCGCCGGGCGTGGCCGCCAGCCAGGTCCGTGCTGCCAGACCGCCCATGCTGTGGCAGATCAGGGTCGGCGCCTTACCCGTCAGCGCGGTGGCACGTTTCACGGCCTCGTCAACGAGTTCGGCGTACTCATCGATCGATCCAAAGATCGGCTCGAGGTTGACCGAAACGTAGGGCACACCCAGCACCCGAAATTGCTCCATCCAGGGCAACCAGAACGCCCGATTGCAAAAGAAGCCATGGATGAGCACCACCGCCGGCACAGAGACCGGGGAAGCCGCCACAGAGTCGGGTAGCCTGCGCCAGCGAAACGGCTGGCGCCACGCAAAAACCTGCGGCGCCACCTTCACCTCTTGCCACCACGCGCCCAGCCACTCGCGAGCACCGGTTCCCGGTCCGGGGTCCCTGCGGTTGATGACAGCGGCGGCCACCGTCTCGATTCCCAGGATCACTGCGTGGCCCAGGGTCAGCAATGCAAGACTCGCAAACAACACCGTCGTGGAGTGAGTCCATCCCCAAACCACCCCGGCCAGGGCAAGCACGACCGCGCTCAAGACCAAGACCTGCTGCAGACGGGCCAGCGAAGAGCTCGTCGGGTTGGTGTTCGTGGGGCGGTGTTGCACTTCGGGTTCCATGCCCAAACTATCTCACGGCTCGGCACTGCAAGGCCTGCGATCGCCCTTCGCGACACTGCGTGGGTCCGACCCGGGCTAGACTGGCTGGACGTTTCCACCATGCCCATGAATCAACCTGCCAGCGCGTCCGATCTCATCCGCATGCACCTTGCGCGCGTGAGCGAGTTGCGCGCGCGGGCGCAGGCGCAAGGATTGCAGGCTGCGGTGGACAACATCAAGCACCTCCAGGCGCGACGGTTTCGCGGCACCTATGCCGACTTTCTGGAACACGCGCGGTACGCTCCGGCGACGCGCTTTTTTCTGGATGAGCTCTACGGTGTGCACGATTTCGGCAGTCGTGATGCGCAGTTCGCGCGCATCGCTGGTGCTCTGGAGCGTCTGTTCCCAGAAGCTGTATCGCAGCTTGCTGTGGATTTGTCAGAGACCCATGCACTGACCGAAGTACTGGACCACCAGCTGGCCTTGCATTGGCTCGACCTTGATGGCTCCCTCCCCCCTGCAGAGCGCTACATACGAGCCTGGCGCAAAACCGATGCCCGCGCGTCACGAGAGAGGCAGCTCGCCGTGGTGCAGCACATGGGCCTGGAGCTGCAGCGCCTCACCCGGATGAAAACCCTGCGCCTCGGTCTGCGGATGATGCGCAATCCAGCCCGTGCTGCGGGTCTTGAGGCTTTGCAGCATTTTCTCGAAAGCGGCTTTGATGCGTTCGCGGCCTTGGGGGACGCACGGCCGTTTCTCGACACGATCCGTCAAAGGGAATCAGCCTGGGTGGACGCCTTGTTTGAAAAGGACTTGGCATCCTGCAGCGTTTCATTGGACAACGAACTCCATCGCGGGACCTGATGCAAATGTCTGCGGATGAATCGGCCACCGGCAACCACGAATCATCTATGCCATGAGCATGACGTGCCCGTCCGTACCAGCAGCATCCCGCTTGGCGAAGATCGGCATCACCGTTTTCGAACGCGGCTGGCTGTCGTCGAACAACGTTCTCGTCAAGGGAGCCGAGTCCACCGCCCTGGTGGACTCAGGCTACTGCACCCACTCTGGCCAGACGGTAGCGCTTGTAAAGGATGCTCTTCAGACCAGGTCGCTGGACATGCTCTTGAACACCCACTTGCACAGTGACCATTGCGGCGGCAACACTGCGCTTCAAGCGGCTTTCCCACGACTGACGACCTGGATCCCGCCGGGGCACGCCACGGCAGTGGCCAGCTGGGACCCCGTCACGCTCACCCACGAGCCCACAGGCCAGACCTGCCCCCCATTCAAATTCCAGGACCTTCTCGTACCCGGAGAAACCATCCACTTGGGAGACTTCGGCTGGGAAGTCCACGCAGCCAAGGGCCATGACCCCCATTCAGTCATCCTCTTTGAGCCCACAAGCCGGACCTTGATATCGGCCGATGCTCTGTGGGAAAACGGTTTCGGAGTCGTCTTTCCAGAACTGGAAGGCCTCGATGCTTTCGAGGAAGTGGCCGACACCTTGTCTCTGATCGAGGCGTTGAACCCAAACACGGTCATCCCTGGACACGGCGCTGTGTTTGAAAATGTTGAAGGCGCGCTTCGACGAGCACGCAGCCGTTTGAATCAGTTTGTGCAGAGCCCAGAGAAGCACCAACGATATGCCTTGAAAGTGCTCATCAAGTTCAAACTGCTTGAGTGGCAATCCGTCAGCTTTGAGGACTTGCTGGCTTGGTATGTGAGCACACCCTACATCGGCAGCATTGAGAAACGCACCGTCCCGAGCTCACCCGGCGACCTGCGCCGGACGCTCAACTCACTGCTCGCAGAACTCGCCACAAGCAATGCCCTGCGCGTAGAAGGCAACAGGATCATTGACATCTGAACAGGCCGAGACTCAGACGCACCAAGCAGCCGGACAAGCGGGCCCACAAAGCCCAAACCCCCAGGCACCGAGAGGCACGAGGGGGTTTGGGGGGCTGGGTAAGAGCCTGACGATGACCTACTTTCACACGGGAACCCGCACTATCATCGGCGCAAAGGCGTTTCAC
>NZ_JALHLX010000079.1 GCF_022844385.1 Hydrogenophaga sp.
TCAGGTAGAACACATTGCCGGGGTGCGGATCGGCGTGGAACAGGCCGTCCTGCACGATCATCTTGAGCACAGCCTGCGCGCCCCGCCGCGCCAGCAATTGGCGGTCAAAGCCTTCGCTGTCCAGCCGCTGCAATGCGTCACCTGGTACGCCGTCCACAAAGTCCTGCACGTTGACCCGCGCGCTGGTGTGGGCCCAGTGCACGTGTGGCACCACGATCCATGGCAAGGCCACCATGTTGGCGCCGATGCGCTCTGCGCTGCGGCATTCGGTGGCGAGGTCGAGCTCGCGCTTGAGCGAACGCGCCAGTTCCCGCACCAGTTGCTGGGGGCGGTAGGGCTTGAGCGCCGGGAGCTCCACTTCGGCCAGCGCCGCCAGGCGACCCAGCAGACGCAGGTCGGCGTCAATGGTCTCGGTGATGCCGGGTCGGCGGATCTTGACCACAACCTCGGTGCCGTCGTGCAGCTGCGCGCGGTGCACCTGCGCGATCGACGCTGCGGCCAGCGGCTCGGTGTTGAAGCGGGCGAACACCGTTTCGGGCTCACCACCGAGGTCTTCCCTCAGTTGGGGGCGCAACAACTCCAGTGGAACGGCGGGCACCTGGCTGTGCAGTTTTTCGAACTCGGCGATCCATTCGGGGCCGAACAGGTCGGCCCGGCCCGCCAGGATCTGGCCCAGTTTCACAAACGCCGGACCCAGCTCTTCAAGGGCCAGGCGCACTTGCACCGGAGGTGCGAGGCGGGCGAGATCGGCGGCGTGGTCCCACTTGAGGGCGTGTCCGGCGCGCTCCAGCGAGTCGGCCAGGCCCAGACGGCGAACGCTGTCCCCGAACCCATGGCGGATCAGAACACCCAGGATGGTGTTGAGTCGGCCCATGTCACGGGCGGCGCCCAGCGTTTCGATCAGCATGAGGGGATGATAGGACCCCCCGCCGCGCTGCGCGCGTCCCCCCTTGCAAGGGGGGGCGATACCAGAGGCCCGGCAAAGCCGGTTCCTCGGTATCTCTGGGTTTACGTTGCTGCGTGCGATGCGGTTCACGCTCCGGCGCAGACCAACCTATTTCCGATCCGGCAACTCGATCTTGACTTCAAGCACGTCCAGGTTGTCCTGGCGGTCGAGCTGGACCTTGATGTCGTCCGGGTTGATCTTGATGTATTTGCTGATCACGGCGACCAGCTCACGCTGCAAAGCCGGCAGATAGTCGGGTTCGGAAGCACTGCGGCCGTTGCGCTCGTGCGCCAGAATGATTTGCAGCCGCTCCTTGGCGACGCTGGCGGTTTTTTTCTTCTCACCGAGCAGAAAGGAAAAGATCGACATGCGTCATTTCCCCCCGAACAGGCGTTTGAAGAAACCGGCTTTTTCCGCTTCGATGAAACGCAGCGGCTTGTCGGCACCGAGAAAACGGTCGATCACGTCGCTGTAGGCCTCGGCCACGTCGGTGCCTTTGAGGTGGATGGCCGGCGTGCCCTGGTTGGACGCGGTCAGCACGTTTTCACTTTCGGGAATCACACCGATGAGCTTGATGCGCAGGATGTCCTGGATGTCTTCCAGACTGAGCATCTGGCCGTCGGCCACGCGCGTGGGGTTGTAGCGCGTGATCAGCAGGTGTTCCTTGATGGGTTCCTTGCCGTCGATGGCGCGTTGGGTCTTGCTGCCCAGCATGCCCAGGATGCGGTCGGAATCGCGCACGCTGGAGACTTCGGGGTTGGTCACGATGAGCGCTTCGTCGGCGTAGTGCATGGCCATCAGCGCGCCAGTCTCGATGCCGGCGGGTGAGTCGCACACGATGTACTCGAAACCCATCGCGGACAGGTCGGTCAGCACCTTGTGCACGCCTTCCTGGCTGAGGGCGTCCTTGTCGCGCGTCTGGCTGGCGGCCAGCACGAACAGGTTGTCGCACTGTTTGTCCTTGATCAGCGCCTGGTTCAGGTTGGCTTCGCCCTGGATCACGTTGATCAGGTCGTACACCACACGGCGCTCGCAGCCCATGATCAGGTCGAGGTTGCGCAGGCCGACGTCGAAATCAATCACGGCGGTCTTGTGGCCGCGCATGGCGAGGCCGGATGCAAAGCTGGCGCTGGTGGTGGTCTTGCCCACACCACCCTTGCCGGAGGTGACGACAACGATTTTGGTCATGGTGAAGGTCCTTCTGTTCGAAAAATGGGGGAGTCGATCAGGCGCCGATGGCCTCGATCAAGAGCTTGTCGCCGTCCGGTCCGGGCACCAGGCGCACCTGCGCCGTCTTGCCGTGGATCGAATCGGGCAGGTCCACCTCGCTGGTGCGGTAGATACCGGCAATCGAGATCAGCTCGGGCGCCATGCCCAGTGCAAAGATGCGCGCGTCGGTGTTGCCGCGTGCGCCGGCTATAGCCTTGCCACGCAGCGGTGCATACACATGGATGTGGCCGTCGGCAATCACCTCGGCGCCCGGATTGACCATGGCCATGATCACCAGATCGCGGCCGCGCGCATAGATCTGCTGGCCGGAGCGCAGTGGTTTGTCAATGACGAGTGCGCCGGGAGCGGGCACGGGTGCGATCTGCTGAACGGGCTCGGGCGTTGCGGTGATCTCGGTGGGAACGACCGCAGGTGCCGCCCGCTGCACCGACGCATCGGGCGCATTCGTGAGCCCGGCAGCCAGGGCCAGCCGGGTCTGCTCGATGGTGCCGCCGCGCACCGCCAACGGGACCAGCCGGTACTGGCGCAGCAGGGCCTGCAAGGCGCCGAAATCGGGCAGGGCATTGGCCTCGGCCACGTTCAGCGGATGCAGGTCGATGACCAGCGGGTCGTTGTCGAAGAAGTCGGGCATGTCGCCGAAGCGCTGGGTCAGTTCCTGCGCCAGGCGGTCCAGGTCGGACGACTTGAGCATGAGCGCCACCAAGGGCAGGTGGGCACTCTTGATTTCGAAGGTGGTGGGCGCGTTTCCTGCGAGGGCAACAGACATGGGCGAAACAGGCTCACAAAAAAGGCAGTCGACGCAGTCGGTGCGCAGCACCGGGGTCGGGCATGAAGCGGCGCAGTTTAACAGCCGGGCTGCGGCCCACCGGCAAGCGCGTGTGCCCAGGTGTCAGGGCATGTTTCCGAGGCTTGCTCAACAACCCTGTGTATATCTTTTGAACAAACCATGACTTATCCACAAGCTCGGCGCGTTTCGGGCAGTTGTCCTTTTTTCGCTTGAACAGGGCCGGTGTGCTCCACACAGACTTCGAACGGGTGCAAGTCCTTGATCAATAACGAGAAAGGGCGCTTGTCCACAGCGGACAGCGCCCTCTACTACTACTGCTATCTTGAATTAAATGAATCTATAAGAACAAGAAACACAGAAGGCCATCGGCTTGGAAGCCGATCAGACCGTGCCGCCCATGCGGTGGTGGCCGCCACCGTGGTGGTGTTTTTTGCCGTGGTCTTTCATGCCGGCGCGCTGAAAGCCCTGCATCTGCTTCGTGTCGAACACCTTTTGCTGCTCAGCGTTGAGTGCTGCGTAAAAGCTCTTGATGGCATCGTGGCGCTGGGTCATGCGGGCGTCCCGTTCGGTTTTCATGGCCGCCATCTTGTCCAGTCGTTGGGGTGTGGTCAGCTTGGACCAGTCTTCACGGGGACCCTGGCGGGCCGGGCGGGCTTCAGGCGCGGTGCGTGCCACAAAGGCGTTCCAGGCGGGTTCCTGCTCGGCGGTGATCTTCAGCTCGGCTTTCAGTGCCGCCTGTCGATCAGCCATGCGTTTCTGCATCTGGGCCATGCGCTCGGCGCGCTTGGCGTCGCGCTGGCCTTCCTTGGCGCCTTCCTGGGCTTGTTGGGTGGTGGCCGGTGCTGTGGGAGCTGCCGTGGTGTTCTGGGCGATGGCGGTGGCCGAGAGGCCGGCGAAGGCGGCTGCCAGGGCGGCAGCCATCAGGGCGCGCTTGGGAATCGATGTCATGTTCACTCCTTGTGACCGTTGAGGAAGAGTCACCACAGCTTGGGTCGGTGGGCTGTGGAATGGCTTCAGTCTCGTCGGGGGGTGTTTCTGCGCGGTGCGGTGCTTGTGGCGGGCTTGTAAAGTTTTGTGCCGGTTTCCACCGTACAGGCCGAGTGGGCCAGGTCGTCCAGGATCGGGCAATCGGGTCGACCGTCGCCCGGACACAAGTTCATGAGACTGCCCAGCGTGCGCTGCATGGCCTGCAAGGCTTCGATGCGCTGCGCAAGCTCGTCCAGGTGCTTCTGCGTGATACGTTTGACCGTGGCACTGCTGCGCTTGCGGTTGTGCCACAGGCTCACCAGTTCGGCGATGGCGTCCAGGCCAAAACCCATGTCGCGTGAACGCCGGATGAAACGCAGCGAATGCACGTCGGCCAGGCTGTACTGGCGGTAGTTGCTGTCGGTGCGCACCACACCACCCAGCAGACCGAGGGTTTCGTAGTGCCGCAGCATCTTGGGGGAGATGCCACTGAGTTCGGCGGCTTTGCCGATATTCACGGGCCAGGTGGTGAGCTGGTCAATGTCAATGTCTTTCATGAGGTTCAGGCCGTCACCTGATAGCCCTCTTCGCGGATGGCCGCTGCCACCGTGTCGCGGGGCTGTGTGGTGGTTACTTCGACCCGGTTCTGTGTCCGGTCGATGGTGACCTGCGCCTGGGGATCGAGCAGCTTGATGGCAGTGGTCACGGCTTTTTCGCAGTGGCCACAGGTCATGCCTTGCACGGTGAAGATTTCGTTCATGGAGGTTCCTTGAAAGGGTTGGAGAAATCCATTTTCATCCTTGACACGGTGTGAAGGTCAAGCGAAGCAAGGTGCTTGACCTTCCCATGGTGGTAAAGCCTATGCTGTGTCCATGAACACGACAACCACACCCCTTGCCCCTGCCCAGATCGACCTGGGCATTGGCGGCATGACCTGCGCTTCCTGCGTATTGCGCGTTGAGAAGGCCTTGAAGAAACAACCCGGCGTGTCGGAAGCCACGGTGAACCTTGCGACCGAATCGGCGCGTGTGCTCATGGTCGATGGCGAAACGCCCGAATCGCTGGCGCGCGTCAAACGCGCAGTGCGCGACGCGGGCTACGAACCGCGTTCGATGGAGGCCATGGACGCCGCCGCTGAAAAGCGCTGGATGGGCGTGTCGGTCGACTTTCTGCCTGTGCTGATCGGCATCGTGTTGTCGGCGCCGCTCGTGTTGCCCATGGTGGGCGATCTGTTTGGAAAGCACTGGATGCTGTCGGCCTGGATGCAGTTTGTGCTGGCCACGCCGGTGCAGTTCGTGCTGGGCGCACGCTTTTACCGCGCGGGCTGGCATGCGCTCAAGGCGCGCACCGGCAACATGGAGCTGCTCGTGTCCATCGGGACCACGGCGGCCTGGGCGCTGTCCACCTGGCTGTGGTGGCGTTCGGAGCCGGGCGAAATGTTGCACCTGTACTACGAGGCATCCGCGGTGGTGATCACGCTGGTGCTGCTGGGCAAATGGCTGGAGGCGCGCGCCAAACGCCAGACCACCAGCGCCATCCGGGCCTTGCAATCCTTGCGGCCCGAGCGGGCGCATCTGTTGCCCGATGGTGTTCGCCGCACCGAGATCACCGATGTGTCGGTGGACGAGCTGCTGCCCGGCGATGTGGTGCGGGTGTTGCCGGGTGAACGCTTTGCGGCCGATGGCACCGTGGTGCAGGGCAGTACGCAGGCCGACGAATCGATGCTCACTGGCGAAGCCATGCCGGTGCCCAAGGAAGTCGGTGACGGTGTCACCGGTGGTTCGCTCAACGGCGAAGGCGCGGTCGAGGTCCAGGTGCGAGCCATCGGCGCGCAGAGCGTGCTGGCGCAGATCATTGCGCTGGTGCAGGACGCGCAGGCCGGCAAGGCACCGGTGCAGCGTTTGGTCGATCAGGTCGCGGCGGTGTTTGTGCCGGTGGTGCTGGTGATTGCGCTGGCCACGCTGCTCGGCTGGCTGTGGACAGGTGCGGACATGGAGGCAGCGCTGATCCACGCGGTGGCGGTGTTGGTGATTGCCTGCCCGTGCGCGCTGGGTCTGGCGACACCGGCGGCCATCATGGCGGGCACCGGTGTGGCGGCGCAGCACGGCATCCTGATCAAGGACGCGCAGGCGCTGGAGATTGCGCACAAGGTCGATACCGTGGCCTTCGACAAAACCGGCACGCTCACCGAAGGGCACCCTCGCTTGTTGGTTATCGAGGTGGCGGCGGGTGTGGACGAACTCGCGGTGCTGCAGGCGGCGGCGGCCTTGCAGGCGCAAAGCGCACATCCGCTGGCGCGGGCGGTGGTCGAAGCGGCCACGGCACGTTCGTTGGTGGTGCTGCCCGATGCCGCGACCAATGTGCAGGCCGTGTCGGGCCGGGGCAGCCAGGGCACGGTGCAGGGTGCTTTGTTGTCGCTGGGCAGCCTGCGGTGGATGGACGAACTGGGTGTTGATCTGGGCCCACTCGCTGTGCGTGCGCAGGCCTTGCAACAACAAGGATCAACCGTCTCGGCGCTCGTCAGCCAGGCCGTTGGCACGACCGGCTGGGTACCACTGGCTCTGCTGGCGTTTGGAGACGAACCCAAGGCCGGTGCTGCGGCCGCCATCGCCGAGCTGCGCGCGGCCGGCATGCGGCTGTTCATGGTGTCGGGCGACAACCAGGGTGCCGCGATGGCCATGGCCGCACGGCTGGGTTTGCGTGCCGACGATGGCGAAGTGATTGCCGAGGTCTTGCCGGGCGACAAGGCGGCGGTGGTTCGGCGATTGAAAGAGGGAGGCCACGTCGTTGCGATGGTGGGTGATGGGGTCAACGACGCACCCGCCCTGGCGTCGGCCGACGTCGGTATGGCCATGAGCCACAGCCAGGGCGGCAGCTCGGACGTGGCCATGCATGCCGCCGGCATCACGCTGATGCGCGGCGACCCGCTGATGGTGGCCGCAGCACTCGACATTTCGCGTCGCACCGTGCGCAAGATCCGGCAGAACCTGTTCTGGGCGTTTGCCTACAACGTGGCCGGTATCCCACTCGCGGCTCTCGGCTTCCTGAGCCCTGTGGTGGCGGGCGCGGCCATGGCGCTGAGCTCGGTGAGCGTGGTGAGCAACGCCTTGCTGCTCAAACGCTGGAAGCCACCACAGCGCTGAGCGCGCAGGGTCGCATGTTGATGCAGGTCAATGCGTTGTCAGAGGCCCTGAGCGAAGCTTGCCAGACCCGAACGAGGCCTGAGGAGACGCCCCATGAACCACTCTGCCCTGCGCGTGATCCGCGACGAACATGCCAGCCTGGCCGCCATGCTGCAGTCGATGCTGCAAATGATCAAGCGCGGGCCGGACGCCGATGGCAAACACGCGCCCGAGCAGTACTTCGACGTGCTGCGCGCCATGCTGTTCTACATCGACGAGTTCCCCGAGAAACTGCACCACCCCAAAGAATCGGACCTGCTGTTTCCACGCATCGCGCGCGTGGCGCCACACGTGATGGCCACCATCGAGCGGCTGGAGAGCGACCACATGACCGGCGAGGTGCGGGTGCGCGAACTCATGCACCTGCTGATGGCCTGGGAGTACCTGGGCGAGACGCGCCGTGCAGCGTTCGAAGCTGAGGCCACGCGCTACGTGCAGTTCTACCTGGAACACATGCGGCTGGAAGAAACCGTGCTCTTGCCCGAAGCCGAGAAGAGCCTGACGGAGGCCGACTGGCACGCGCTCAACGTGGCCTTTGCGACCCACCGCGATCCGCTCAACGAGAAGGGTGCGCGGGACCCGCAGTTTGACCGCCTGTTCACGCGGATCGTGATGCGGGCGCCGGCTCCGGTGGGACTCGGAGAGACCTGAGCGCTGCAAGCAGTTCGTCGAACACCGCCAGCAGGCGCTCAACGTCCTCCGGGGTCGTGGCGGGTGACACCAGCATCATGCTGTGGAAGGGTGTGAGCAGCACGCCCCGGTTCAGCATGAAGAGGTGTGTCAACGCCTCCAGTTCGCCTTGCGCGTGGTCGCGCACGTCTTGCGCGTTGCGCGGGGTTTTCGGCATGAACTGCAGTTCCATGCGCGCGCCCAGCCGGGTGATGGTCCAAGGCTGTCCAGCCGCTGCGATGCGTTCACTCAGCCCCTTTTCCAACACGGTGGCCAAGCCCAGCATGTGGGCATAGTTCGCCGCGGTGTGCAGGTGTTCCAGCGATGCCTGCAGCGCGGCCAGCGTGAGCGCATTGCCTGCCAGCGTGGTGCCGATGCCGCTGTGGCCTTCGGGCGCGGCGTTCTTGGCTTGCGCCATGCGTTCGGCCATGGCTTGTGTGAAGCCGTACACCGCGCACGGCAGACCACCGGCCACTGCCTTGCCGACCACCATGAAGTCGGGGTCCAGCCCATGGGCGCGCGCGTAACCGCCCAGCGCGGTGGAGATGGTGTGGGTCTCGTCGCAGACGAAGAGCGCGCCGTGCTGGTGGCACAGCGCGCGGGCCTGTTCCCAGTAGCCGGGTTCGGGTGGAACCAGACCAAAGTTGGTGAGCGCGGGCTCGGCGAGCAGACAGGCCACGTCGCCCTGCTTCAACGCAGCTTCCAGTGCATCCAGGTCGTTGAACGGCACCACGCGTGTGAAGGCGGCGTGGTTGTGGACCTGGCCGAGGACGGAGCTGCGCGGCAACGTGTGGCCTGTCACGGGGTCCATGTCCACCAGCGTGTCGTCCACCGCACCGTGGTAACAGCCGTCGAAAACCAGCAGTTGGGGCCGGCCGGTGATCGCGCGCGCCCAGCGCAGCACGAAACGGTTGGCGTCGCTGGCCGACAGGGCCATCTGCCACATGGGCAGGCCGAAGGTGTTGGCCAGCAACTCACCTGCTGCGGCCGTGTTGGTGGCCGGCAGCATGCAGGTGAGACCTTGCTCGGCCTGCCTGGCGATGGCTTGGGCCAGTGGTGCGGGGCTGTGGCCGAACATGGCGCCGGTGTCGCCCAGGCAGAAGTCCGCATAACGCACGCCGTCTGCACAGGTGAGGCTGGCGCCCTGCGCATGCGCCACAAACAGGGTGGCGGGACTGGGCCAGTCGCGCATCCAGTGCAGTGGCACACCGAAGAGGTAGTGCTGTTGTGCTGCGCGGGCCAATGCCATCGATTGCGGGTGGCTGGCGATGAAGCGCTCGCACTCGGTGTGCT
The DNA here is from genome assembly GCF_022844385.1 of Hydrogenophaga sp. Classification (GTDB taxonomy): domain Bacteria; phylum Pseudomonadota; class Gammaproteobacteria; order Burkholderiales; family Burkholderiaceae_C; genus Hydrogenophaga. The sequence goes on from NZ_JALHLX010000079.1 coordinate 9,074, forward strand.
GGATCGCTTGGAAAGTTTCGGTGGCGAAGTCGGTCATGGTGATTAGCTTAAGCCGGGCCCGGGGTTCGTTGTCGCCCACGGCGCAGTGGTGGGCTCGGCGCCCACGGAATTGGCACCGACAATGGCCCGGCCATGAACCGCCCGGACCCCACCACCGACCCCACGCCGTACATCCGCCTGGTGCTCGCCTTGTCGCTTGGTGCCGCCGTGTCGCTGGGCATCACGCGTTTTGCCTACGGCCTGCTGCTGCCGCCCATGCGCGAAGACCTCGGCTGGAGCTACACGCTGGCTGGCGCCATGAACACCTTCAATGCCGTCGGTTACCTCATCGGTGCGCTGGCCACGCCCTGGCTGATGCGGCGGTTTTCGCCGATGGCGCTGCTGATCACGGGTTCGCTCGGCGCGTCGCTGTTCATGGCGCTCAGCGGGTTTTTCACGGCAGCCGCTCCCTTGCTGGCGCAGCGCCTGCTGGCGGGCTTGGCGAGCGCCTTGGTGTTCATTGCGGGGGGCTTGCTTGCCGCACGGCTGGGTGCGCGCCAGCCGCAGCGCAGCGGTTTTTTGCTCGGCATTTATTACGGAGGCACGGGCCTGGGCATCGTGATCTCGGCGCTGGGTGTGCCGCCGGTGCTCGCCGCCGCCGCGCAACAGCCGCATGGCTGGGCGTGGGCCTGGTGGGCGCTGGCGCTGGTCTGCCTGCTGGCCACTGCGCTCATGGCCTGGCCGGCGCGGGTGCTGGCGAACCAGCCACCGCCGGTGGCCAGCTCGGTGGCCGGGTCTGCCCGCGTGTTCCGGGTGCGCGACTTCGGCTTTGCGCTCGCGGGTTACGCCGGCTTTGGTGTGGGCTACATCGGCTACATGACGTTCGTGATCGCGTTGCTGCGCGAGCAGGGCAGTTCGTCCGCCGCCATCACCACCTTCTACGCCCTGCTCGGCCTGGCGGTGATCGCCTCGTCCCGCATCTGGGCGGGGCTGCTGGACCGCCACCGCAACGGCCAGGCGTTGGCGCGGTTGAACGCCCTGCTGGGCCTGGCGGCCATCGTGCCGGCGCTCACCGGTTCACCTCCGCTGGTGATCGCCTCGGGCCTGCTGTTTGGTGGTGTGTTCCTTTCGGTGGTGGCCTCCACCACCGCGCTGGTGCGGCACAACCTGCCACCGGCGCAGTGGGCGGCGGGCATCAGCGCCTTCACCATCGTGTTCGCGGCCGGGCAGATCGTGGGGCCCACGGTGGTGGGCTTCATTGCCGACGGATCCAGTGGCGCGCAGGGGTTGCGTGAGGGCCTGGTGTTCTCTGCGGTGGCGCTGTGGATCGGTGCGGTATTGGCGCTGCGCCAGCGCGCGTTGTGATCTGCCACGCACAATGCACTGATGCGTCGAATCTTCATCTGGGCAGGCGCCGGCCTCGGGCTGGTGGGGGTGCTGCTGTTGCTGGCTGTGTTCGCGCTGGGCCAGTGGACCGGCAGCGACGGTTTTCGCCAGCGCGTTGAACGTGAAGCGACTGCTGCGCTGGGGGTGCCGGTAACGCTGTCTCGCGTGGCGGTGGAAATGTTTCCGCTGCCGGCGGTGGCACTCGAAGGCTTGAACATCGAAGCGAAACCGGCCCTCACGCTGGCGCGGGTGGAAGCCCGCCCTGTGTGGTCAGCGCTGCTGATGGGTCGGCTCGCGGTGTCCACCCTCATCGTGCGCGAGGCGGTGCTGCCGCAGGCCACCATCGTGCTGCTGGGTGCGCGCATTCAAGACCCCGCCAGGAACCCAGCCCCGCCCGGTGCAGACGACCAAGCCACCGACTTGAGCTGGCTGCCCCGCAGCATCGTGCTCGACGATGTGACCTGGATCAGCGTCCAGGGTCGCAGCAGTACGGTGCAGGCCGAACTCGCGCTGGACGAGGACGGCTGGCCTGCAGAGACCACGGTGGTGGTGGTTCGTGGTGCTCTCGAAGGTGCGAAAGCGCAGCTGCAACGCGAAGCGGACTACGCGACCGCCTGGAACCTGAAGGTGGACGTGGGCGGTGGAACGCTGCAGGGCCCGCTCAAGGTGACGCTGCCCGAGGCCAACGCCAAAGCGCGCGACCTGGTGTTTGAAGGCACGCTGGAAACCCGCGGCGTGGAGGTGTCGGCGCTGACCGCGCCCAGCCGCACGCTCACTGGCCGCCTCGACGCCAGCACCACGCTGTCGGCGCGCATCAACCCGAAGGCGGGCGCCGCTGCGGTGACGGATGCGCTGCGCAGCCAGACCCGCTTCACGGTGAACGACGCCGTGCTGCAGGGCGTGGACCTGGCCAAGGCGGTTGCCACGGTGGGCCTGTCGCGCGGGGGCAGCACTGCGCTGGACACACTGGCCGGGCATGTGCGCACGCGCGGGCAACTCATCGAATTGACGAACCTGGTGGCGAGCTCGGGAGTGCTGGCGGCCACCGGCGAGGTGACGGTGGCACCCGGCAAAACCCTCTCGGGCCGTGTGCGGGTGGACGTAACGCGCGGCGCGGGCGGGGAGGTCGTGGGCGTGCCCCTGGTGGTGGGTGGCACGCTGGACGATCCGACGGTGAGCCTGAGCCGCTCGGCGCTGCTGGGCGCGGCCATTGGGACCGCCCTCATGCCCGGGGTGGGCACGGGCGCTGGCGCCAACCTGGGCGACCGCTTGGGCGAGGGCCTCAAGGACCTGTTCGGCAAATGAAGCCGCTGGAGGGGTGGACGCCGGTCATCCCAGCGAATTGGACTCACGCATCCAGCTTCCCGGGGGTATCTTCTCGCTCCAATTCACCCCACCTCCACCGAGGACCAACCATGGCCATGGGTCAGTTCGCATACGCCAACAACAGCAACCGTTTCCTGGGCTGCGCGCCGCTGGCCGACCAGCCGTTTGCGGTGGCCGGCGTGCCCTTTGACGGCGTGGTGACCAACCGCCCTGGTGCGCGTTTTGGCCCGCAAGCCATTCGTGCGGCCAGCCTGATGCTGTGCGACGGCATCCACCCGGTGTTCAACGTGTCGCCGCTGGAACACCTGGGCGACGCGCTCGACATGCGCCTGCCCAACGCCTCGCCGCTGACCGAGGTGCGCCGCCACATCGAGGCGCAGGCCGCGGCCTTGATGGCGCAGCACCACTGCGTGTTTCTCGGCGGTGACCATTCGGTGACGCTCTCGCTGCTGCGCGCCGCAAAAGCCCGCCACGGTGGCGAGCCGCTGGCCCTGGTGCATTTCGACGCGCACTGCGACACCTGGAGCGACCACTTCGGCGAGCCCTCGGGCCACGGCACGTGGACCTATGAAGCGCTGCAGGAAGGCCTGGTGAGCGCGGCGCACACGGTGCAGATCGGCATCCGCTCCAGCGGCGAACGCGCGGCGCGCGAATACGTGGCCGACCAGGGCGGACAGATCTTCACCGCGCGCGCCTTGCGCGGGCTCGATGGCGCAGGCCTGAAGCCCGCCATCGACGCGATCCGTGCGCGCATTGGGCAGCGGCCGGTGTATCTCACGCTGGACATCGACTGCCTGGACCCGGCGTTCGCGCCCGGCACCGGCACGCCCGAGCCTGGCGGCATGACAAGTTCGCAGGTGCTGACCGTGCTCGAAGAACTGGCCGACCTGAATTGGGTGGGCATGGACTGCGTGGAAGTGGCCCCGGCCTATGACCACGCCGAACTCACCAGCAACGCCGCGGCCACGTTTGTGTGGACCTACCTGAGTGGGCAGGTGGCCAAACGCAAAGGAGCATGAACATGGCCTCGCTGATCGGCTCCGACACCCAGCTCAACCAGAAGAGCTATTACGAATCCAGCGTGCACCGCTCGCCGGCCTGCGCCGCTTTGAGCGAATCGCTGAACGTGGACGTGGTGGTGGTGGGTGCGGGCTTCAGCGGGCTGAGCGCTGCGCTCGAACTCGCTCAGCGTGGACTCTCCGTGGTGGTGCTGGAGGCCGACCGCATCGGCAGCGGTGCCAGCGGGCGCAACGGCGGCCAGACCATCGTGGGTTTTGCCAGCGGTCAGGGTCCGTTTGAAGACCAGTTGGGCGAAGCCGATGCGCAGCGCGCGTGGGAGATGTCGCTGGAAGCGATCGACTTGATCGATGCGCGCATTGCACAGCACGGCATTGATTGCGACCGGGTGCACGGTTACGTGTACGTGGCCGATTCGCCGCGCAAGCGCGACGCCTTGCACGAGGAAATGGAGGGCCTGCAGCAACTCGGCATCCACGTGGACTGGGCCGAAGGCGCCGACGTGCCGCGCCTGATCAACAGCCCGCGTTATGTGGCGGCGGCGCGCGAGCAGCGCTCGGGCCACCTGCATCCGCTGAAGTACGCGCTGGGTTTGGCGCGTGCCGCGCAGGCCGCGGGCGTGCGCATCTTCGAACACTCAGCCGTGACCAGCCTGCAGCGCGGCGCCACGCTGGCAGCACGCACAGCGCAAGGCCAGGTGACTGCGCGGTTTGCCGTGCTCGCAGGGAACTGCATGCTGCCCGAATACGGCCCGGCGGTGGCGCCCGAGATCGCGCCGCGCATCATGCCGGTGGGCACCTACATCGTGGGCACGGCACCGCTAGACCCCGGGCTTTGCGCGCGCCTGATTCCGCGCAACGCGGCGGTGTGCGACAACAACTTCGTGCTCGACTATTTCCGTTTCAGCGCCGATCACCGCATGTTGTTTGGTGGCCGTGTGAGCTACACCACGCGCACGCCGGCGAACCTCTCACGCCTGATGGCGCAGCGCATGGGCGAGGTGTTCCCGGCGCTGGCGCAGACACCGATCGAATTCGTGTGGGGTGGTTTCGTGGACATCAGCATGAACCGTGCACCCGACTTCGGGCGGCTGGGTGACAACGTCTACTACCTGCAAGGCTTCAGCGGCCACGGCGTGGCGCTCACGGGGCTGGCTGGCCAGCTGGTGGCCGAAGCGGTGGCCGGCCAGGCCGGGCGCTTTGATGTGTTTGCGCGGCTGCAACACCACCGGTTTCCCGGTGGGCCGCTGCTGCGCACACCCAGCCTGGCGCTGGGCATGCTCTGGCATCGCCTGCGCGACGCGCTCTGAGCCGGGTTCAGCGCTGATCTTGCTCGCGCGGCTCGCCGCGTTCGTTGACCGTGATGCGGTTGCCCGGCGCCACAGCCGTCTGCACGCGGTGTTCGGTGCCGCGGAAGTTGTAGGTCACGTCCCAGTACGCGGGCTGTGCGCCGCCGGGCACGTTTTCGCAGCGCTGCACGTCTTGCGTTGTGGGCTGGCCGTTGCGACCGAACTGCGCGCCGATGGCACCACCGGCCACCACACCGCCGACCGTGGCGATGTCCTGGCCCGAACCATTGCCGACCTGGTGCCCCAGGATGCCGCCCAGCAGGGCGCCGACCACCGCGCCCGGGATGTTGGCGCTGTTGCGCTCGGCCGGTACCTGCGTGCTCTCGACCCAGCAGCGCTGGCCCGAGGTGGCCAGCACGGCGCGCGACGAGGTGATGTCGGCCTCGTACAGGCGTTCGCCATTGCGACGGCGGCCGTCGTAAGCCTGCATCGGCGCCGGTGCGTAGCGGTTGTCGGCCACGCGGGTGTTGCGCGGCAACACGCGCACCGAGGTGATCTGGTCGTTCAGGCCCATGGCCGCCAGCGATGGGTATTGCCCAGGGCGCAACACCATGCACTGACCCTTGTAGCGGTTGTTGTCGCAGACCTCCCAGCGCTCGCCCGACACGATGGCCGACGAAGCGCGGTCGTTGAAGCCGGTGCGACGCAGGTTGGGAATCTGGCCAGTGGCGGTGTAGGTGCGACCCTGGAAGCGCTCGTTCTCGAAAAAGGTGATGTTCACGGCGGCCGGCGCGGTGCCCGGCAGGGGGGCGTAACGGTTCTCGCTGACGCGCTCGTTGGCGGCAATCATGCGGGCTGAAGAGATGCCGTCTTCCAGGCCGATGTCGTACAGCGCGGTGTAGCGGCCCGGACGCAACACGGTGCAGCGGCCGCGGAAGTTGTCGTCTTCACAGACCTCCCAGCGGTTGCCCACCACCACGACCGACGAAGCGCGGTCGTTGAACTTGTAGCGCTGCAGGCTGGGGGTGTCAGCGCTCATGCGCAGCGACTGGCCGGTGAAACCGTCGTTGGCGTAGAGGGTGGCCTGGGCCATGGCCTGGGCGCTGAAGGCCACGGCGGTGGTGGTGAGCAAAAGTCCAAAAATCTGTTTCATGTCAACGTCTCCTGTGGGGGTGACGCCGAGATTGAATGTTGGCCCGAAGGAGGTCTGTGCGTTGCCGCACCTCCATGTGGTCCAAAACATGGACTTCGCAGGGTCTTTACCCGGCAGATACCGCAAGCGTGATTTGCGGCACCGCGCTCAGGTCTTCAGCGCCTGGCCCACCAGGCCCGCCAGCACCGGCCCGCAGCGCTCAATGTCGGCCAGCGGCGCGTAGCCGTAGCCGATGACCAGGCCCTTGAGGTCGTCGCGCTGCAGGCAGTAGGCCGAGAGCGGGCGCACGGTCATGCCCTGCTGGGCGATGCGCTGGGCCAGGGCCTGGTCGTCGATGTGGCCGGGCAGGCGCAGGCACAGGTGCAGGCCTTGTTCGGCGCCGCTGATGAAGGGGCCACCCGGGGTGAGCACGGGCTTGAGGGCTTCCAGCAGGCACTGGCGGCGCTCGGCGTAGTTCTGCCGCGCGCGGCGCAGGGCGCTGGCGAAGTGGCCCATCTCGATGAACTCGGCGAGCGCGGCCTGCACCGGCATCTGGCCCGGGCGGTTGAGGTCGTAGTGGGCCTGTTTGAAGGCCGCCACCATGGGCTTGGGCACCACCAGGTAGCCGAGTTTCAGGCCGGGGTAGAGCACCTTGGAGAAGGTGCCCATGTAGAGCACGCGGCCGTCGGTGTCCAGGCCTTCGAGGCTGGAGATGGGCGGGCCGCTGAAGCGGTATTCGCTGTCGTAGTCGTCCTCCAGCACCCAGGCGTCGTGCGCTCGCGCCGTGGCCAGCAGCTGGTGACGCCGGGGCAGCGTCATGACCGCGCCGGTGGGGTACTG
>NZ_JALHLX010000080.1:0-4180 GCF_022844385.1 Hydrogenophaga sp.
AGCTCACCGGGAGCACCGCCCGCAGCGGTGTCGGCGTGGGCGGCCCAGACCTTGATCGCCTCACCCGCCAGCGCGGTGGCCGCACCCGGAAACGGGTTGAACGCGCGCACCCGCCGCGCCAGAAGTTCGGCGGGTGCGGTCCAGTCGAGTGCGGCCTCGGCCTTGTCGATCTTGTGCGCGTAAGTCACACCCACAGTGGGCTGTTTCTGCGCGGTCAGACCTCCGCAGGCCGCGATCTCCAGCGCTTCGACGATGAGCCGGCCGCCGAGTACGGCCAGGCGGTCGTGCAGGCTGCCCGTGGTGTCTTCCGCGCGGATCGGCAGGCGTTCGGTGAGCAGCATGTCGCCGGTGTCCAACCCGGCGTCCATCTGCATGATGGTCACGCCGGTCTCAAGGTCGCCGGCCTCGATGGCGCGGTGGATGGGTGCCGCGCCACGCCAGCGCGGCAAGAGGGATGCATGGATGTTGAGACATCCCAAACGCGGCACATCGAGCACCCATTGCGGCAGGATCAGGCCGTAGGCCGCCACCACCATCACATCGGCCTGCGCGGCTTCAATCGCCGCACCAGCGGCGGCGGCGTCCTCGGGGTATTTGCCGTCCAATCGCAGGCTGCGCGGTTGCGCCACGGTGGTGTGGTGTTGCTGCGCCAGCTGTTTCACGGGTGAGGCCTGCAGCTTCATGCCGCGGCCGGCTGGGCGGTCGGGCTGGGTGAGCACCAGCGGCACCTGGAAACCGGCGGTCAGCAAACGGGCCAGCGCCACGCTCGCGAATTCCGGCGTGCCGGCAAAGATGAGTTTCATGGGCGAAGGACGAGACCGGACAAAGGCCTCAAGCCTTCATCGCCTCCCGCTGGGCCTTGGCCATCTTGGACTTGATGCGCGTGCGCTTGAGCGGAGAGAGGTACTCCACGAACACCTTGCCCATCAGGTGGTCCATTTCGTGCTGGATGCACACGGCCAGCATGCCGTCGGCTTCGATCGTGCGCTCACTGCCGTCCAGGTCTTGCGCCCGCACGCGCACAGCCAGCGAACGCTCCACGCCATCGTAGATACCGGGCACCGAGAGGCAGCCCTCTTCGCCTTTGCGTGTCTCGGGGCTGGCCCATTCGATCACCGGGTTGACCAACACCATGGGCTGGTCGCGCGTCTCGCTCACGTCGATCACGATCAGACGCTCATGCACATCCACCTGCGTGGCGGCCAGACCAATGCCGTGGGCGTCGTACATGGTGTCGAGCATCTGCTGGCTGAGCGCGCGGATGCGATCGTCCACCGCCTTCACCGGGCGGGCCACGGTGTGCAAGCGGGGATCGGGATAACAAAGGATGGGCAGCAGGGACGGCTGGGTCATGGAAAAAGGGGCAAACGAGGAGCTGGGACGCGACCGTGCAATGTACCCGGGCGACGGCTGGCGGCAAGCCGGGGACGAGCGGAATGCAGTCTCGACATTTTCGCCACTTTTGCCACGGCGCGTGAAAGCCCCCCGCCATAAACATTGCCTAATCAAAGGCTTGGGCGCAAAATCAAATGCGATTTGTCAAGACACGAGCGCCACCGGGGGGCAGCTGTCGTTTCCCGGAAATGTCTCCAGGAAGTGCCCGCTGACAACCGGCCACCGCCGCCCCAGGGGCCACCACATGCCATTGAAAAAACGCTTGCCTGCCGATGTCCAGTTCACGCGCCCCACGAGCCCGCTGCGGCCGGTGGTTTGCGCGTTTGCCCTGATCGCTGCCGCTCTGGCAGGTTCCGTCTCGGCGCAAGACTTCCCCATCACACCCGGCCAGCGCGCCACCGCCAACCAGGTGGCCCAGACCGGTGTACCGCTGTCGGAGCTGGCGCCCAACGCGCCCGACAGCTACACCATCAAGCGCGGAGACACCTTGTGGGCGATTTCCGGCATCTTCCTCAAGACGCCGTGGCGCTGGCCCGAACTCTGGGGCATGAACCTGGACGACATCAAGAACCCGCACCGGATCTATCCGGGACAGGTGCTGTACCTCGACAAATCCAACGGCCGCGCCCGCCTGAGCACGCGAGCGCCCGGCGGCGGTGACACCGAGACCGTGCGTGTTTCACCGCGCACCCGCTTTGAGAGCCTGGGCGACTCGGCGATTCCGCCGGTCAACCTGCAGGCCATCGAATCCTTCCTGACCGAGCCGCTGATCGTCGACGAGGCCACCTTCTCGCGTGCACCGCGCATCGTGGCCACGCAGGAAAACCGCGTGCTGCTTAGCCGCGGAGACCGCGCCTACGCCCGCGCCCAGTACATCGACGGACCGCTGAGCGAACCTCTTGCGGTGGTTGACGGCCGCTCCAGCCAGTACCGCGTTTTCCGCAACGCCACGCCCCTGCGCGACCCCGGCACCAACCAGATCCTGGGCTATGAGGCCCAGTACGTGGGCAAGGCGAGTGTGGTCACGAGCGAAGCCACCCGCAATGCTGTCGGCCCCAACGGCCAGACTGTGACCGAACTGGTGCCGGCCACCATCGACATCGTGGCGGCCAAGGAAGAAATGCGCATCGGTGACCGGCTGCTGCCCGAGCCGCCGCGCGAGTTGACCAACTTTGTGCCGCGAGCGCCGCAAGGTATCCACACCGGCCAGATCGTCTCGGTCTACGGCAATGCAGTGAACTTTGCCGGCCAGAACCAGGTGGTCACGATCAACCGCGGCACGGAACACGGCATCGAGCGCGGTCATGTGCTGGCGCTGCAACGCGAAAGCAACCTCGTGACCGACAGCACCGACACCGCACGGCCCCAGCTGCGCCTGCCGGGTGAACGCAACGGTCTCATGATGGTGTTCCGCACCTTCGACAAGGTGTCTTACGCGCTGATCCTGCAGGTGACCGACAGCGTCAAGGTCGGCGACCGCTTCGTCAACCCATAACCCGCGATGCAGCGGCAGGAGTTGGCCGCCTGGGTGCGGCTGCTGCTCACGCCCGGCGTGGGCAAGGAGACCGCCCGCAAGCTGCTGGCCGCGTTCGGCCTGCCCGAAGCCATCTTTGCGCAACGGCTGGCCGCCCTGCAAACCGTGGTGGGTTCCAAAACGGCGCTGGCCCTGCAAGAGGCTCCCGACGATCTGGACGCCCGGGTGGAACAGGTGTTCACCTGGCTGGCCGGGGGCGCCAACCGCCATGTGCTGACCCTGGCCGACCCGCGCTTTCCGCCCGACCTGCTGCAGTTGGCAGACCCGCCGGTGCTGCTGTACGTGATGGGCGATCTGGACGTGCTCTCCCATCCGCGCCGCCTGGCCATGGTCGGCAGCCGCAACCCCACACCGCAAGGCGAAGCCAATGCCCACCAGTTCGCCCGGGCGCTGGGTCAGGCCGGCGTGTGTGTGGTCTCGGGCTTGGCGCTGGGTGTGGATGGCGCGGCCCACACGGGTGCGCTCGAAGGCGGCGCACCCACCATCGCAGTGGTGGGCACCGGGCTGGACCGCGTCTACCCCCGGCGCCACCTCTCGCTGGCGCACCGCATCGCCGTGCACGGCGCCATCGTCAGCGAATACCCGCTGGGCACGCCGCCGCTGCAAGCCAACTTTCCGCAACGCAACCGCCTGATCGCTGGCCTCTCACAAGGCACGCTGGTGGTGGAAGCCACGCTGCAGTCGGGCTCTCTGATCACGGCACGCATGGCGGCCGAACAGGGGCGCGAGGTGTTCGCCATTCCGGGTTCGATCCACGCGCCGCAGTCGCGTGGCTGCCATGCGCTCATTCGCCAGGGCGCCAAGCTGGTCGAGTCCGCGCAGGACATTCTGGAAGACCTGCGCCTGGTGGAGCCGCGCACGCCCGATGCCTCGGTGGAAGAACTCTTTGAGGGAGAAGACCCGGACGCGCTGCTCAAAGCCATGGGCTTCGAACCCGTGAGCCTGGACGCCCTGCAGGCGCGCACCGGCCTGGACACCGCCCACCTGCAGGCCCGCTTGCTCGAACTGGAACTCGACGGTGCTGTTGGCCGCTTGCCTGGCGGCCTTTTCCAGCGCCTGAGCCAGGCCTGAAACTCAGGCGTCCCGCACGTGCGGGTTGTGCCGGCGCTCGGCGCCGAAGCTGCTCTCGGGACCGTGCCCCGGAATGAACACGGTGTCATCGCCCATGGGCCACAGGCGTTCCTTGATGCTGCTGATCAACTGCGCGTGGTTGCCTTGCGGGAAGTCGGTGCGGCCGATGCTGCCGGCAAA
>NZ_JALHLX010000080.1:4280-8850 GCF_022844385.1 Hydrogenophaga sp.
TGCGTCAGGAACACCTCGCCGCCGAGGTCGTGCAGGAAATGGGTGGACTTCAGGCGGTCCATCACCGGGCCCTTGACCTCGCTCAGGTGCAGCCGCACACCCGCATCGCGCAGCCGGTGGTTGATCGTCTCCAGGCTCTCCAATGCACTGGCGTCGATGTCGTTGATGGCCGAGCACTGCAACACCACGTGTTTGAGCGCGGGGCGCGCAGCCACAGCGTTGTTGATGCGGTCTTCGAGCGCGCGCGAGTTGGCAAAGTACAGGCTCTCGTCCACCCGCAGACCCAGCACCTGCGGGCTCACCACCACCGCGTGACGCAGCACGTTGCGGAAATGTTCTGTGCCCGGTACCCGCCCCACTTCGGCGATGTGCGGGCGGCTGGTGCGGTGCAGGTACAGTGCCAGCGACACCGCCACCCCCACCACCAGACCCAGCTCCACACCTTGCAGCAGCGTGACCAGCAAGGTGGCCAGCACGGCCACGAAGTCGGCTTTGGAGTAGGCCCAGGTCTTGCGGAAGATGCTGAAGTCCACCAGCGAGAGCACGGCCACGACGATGGTGGCGGCCAGCGTGGCCTGCGGCAGGAAGTACAGCGCGGGCGTGAGAAAGAGCGAGGCCAGCGTGATGCCGATGGCGGTGAACACGCCCGCCGCAGGCGTCTGCGCCCCGGCGTCGAAATTGACCACCGAGCGTGCAAACCCCCCAGTGACCGGGAAGCCGCCAGTGAAGGCCGCGCCCAGGTTGCTCGCGCCCAACGCCACCAGTTCCTGGTCCGGCTCGATGCGCTGGCGCCGCTTGGCCGCGAGCGTCTGCCCGACCGACACGGACTCCACAAACCCCACCACGCTGATGAGGAGCGCGGGCACCAGCAGCGATTGCCACAGCGCCATGTCAAACAGCGGCAAGGTCAGCGGGGGCAGGCCTTGCGGCACCGTGCCCACGATCTTCACGCCTTGGCTTTGCCACTGAAGGGCCCAGGTGAGCAAAGCCGTGACCGCAATCGCCGCCACCGGCCCGGTCTTGGCGATCACGTCGGCCGCGCGGGCTTGAAAACCGATGCGCACGAGCAAGGGCTTGAGGCCGCTGCGCACCCAGAAGAGGAAGGCCACGGTGAGGACACCGATGGCCAGCGTGAGACCGTGTGTCTGACCAGTTTGAGACCACAGCGAAATGCCCAGATCGAGGAAGTTGTGGCCTTCGGCCTTCACGCCCATCAAGGTCTTGAGCTGGCTGGCTGCGATCAGCAAGCCCGAGGCCGAGATGAAGCCCGAGATGACCGGGTGGCTCAGAAAGTTGGCCAGAAAGCCCAGGCGCAACACACCCATGAGCAACAACAAGGCGCCCGAAAGAAAGGCCAGCGTGATCGCCACCGCCCAGTACTCGGGGGTGCCTGCCACGGCGTGCTGGCCGATGGCCGCGGCTGTCATGAGCGAAACCACCGCCACCGGCCCCACGGCGAGCACGCGGCTGGTGCCGAACACGGCATAGAGCAGCAAGGGCGCCACGCTGGCGTACAGACCCACCTCGGGCGGCAGGCCGGCGAGCATGGCGTAGGCCAGGCTCTGCGGAATCAGCATGACGGTGACGATGAGCGCCGCCACGCCATCGCCGAGCAGCGTGTCGCGGTTGTACTGGCGGCCCCACTGCAGCACGGGCAGCGAGGGCAACCACTGACGCCAGGTGGTGGTCATGCGGGTGGTGTCAGTGGGCGGCTTGTGAGCGGTGCAAGGTGCGATCGGCCACCTCGTACAGCACCATGCCCACAACCATGGCGGCAACGAACACCGCGGCCTTCACCTCACCCGAGGCCATGGACACGATGCCTGGACCCGGACAGAAGCCCGCCAGTCCCCAGCCGGCGCCAAAGGTCAGGCCGCCGAGCACCAGGCGCTTGTCGATCTGGGTGGACTTCGGGAAGTGCAAGGCGCCACCCAGGAAGTTGGTGGTGCGTTTGCGGGCCAGTGCAAAGGCGAAGAAGCCCACGGCAATGGCGCCGCCCATGACGAAGGCAAGCGAGGGGTCCCAGGTGCCGAACAGGTCCAGGAAGCCCAGCACCTTGGTCGGGTCGGTCATGCCGGAGAGCAGCAGGCCCAGGCCAAAGAGCAGGCCGACGAAAAATTCGGTGATGCGGTTCATGGGTGGTTCCTCAAAGAACGTGGCGAACCACGAAGACCATGGCAAAGCCCGCGCCCATGAAGGCCAGCGTGGCCACCAGGGAGCGCGGCGACAGGCGCGAGAGACCACACACGCCGTGACCGCTGGTGCAGCCTGAGCCGTAACGCGTGCCCAGCCCGACCAGCAAACCGGCGGCGACGATGGTGGCAAACCCCGCATCAATGGTGGGCGCCTTCACAAAGCCGGCGGGTGCCAGCAAGCCGTAAACGAGCGGCGCAGCCAGCATGCCCAGCAGGAAGGCGATGCGCCAGCCGGCGTCGCCCGATTTCGGTGGCAGCAGGCCACCCAGGATGCCGCTGATGCCCAGCACCCGGCCATTGACCAAAATGAAGAATGCCGAGGCAACGCCCAGCAGGATGCCGCCGGACAACGAGGCCCAGGGCGTGAAGTTGGTCCAGTCGATGCTCATGATGCTTTCCTCGGTGTGCCGCAAAACTGGGCGTACAGGACCTGCATCACGGCCAGCGCGCGCGGGCTGTCAAGCAGGTAATAGATGTTCTTGCCGTCGCGGCGTGTGCTCACCAGCGCTTCTTCGCGCAGCACGGTGAGCTGTTGCGACAGCGTGGGTTGCACGATGCCGAGCAGTTCCTCCAGCTCACCCACGCGGTGCTCGCCCTGGGAGAGCTGGCAGAGGATGAGCAGGCGGTCCGGGTTGGACAGCACTTTCATGAGCCGGCAGGCGTCGGCTGCGGCCGCCTGCATGTCTTCAAGATCGAGGGTTGCGGTTTTCATCGCGGGGTTTCTCCGGTGGATCGATACCGCACAGTTTATTGAACAACAATCTATCTGTAAATAGATTGTTTGATGCCGCTTGAGGGCCCTGGGCACGCGCGCCCAAGGTGAATTCAGCGCGGCGCGGCACTCGCGGCGTCCAGCTCTTCGAAGCAGGCGCGCACCGGCGCCAGGGCCGAGGCCAGCAGCGGCTCCGCCAGCGTGCGGGCACGGGCGCGGTTCGGATCGCACAGCAGCCAGGCCAGCTGGTCGGCGGTGCAGAGGTTCAACACCTCCGGACCCGAACCGGCGCCCAGGCCGTGTTGCGCCAGTTCGGCGGTGGCCTCCACCCAGGGGCCGGGCGGTCGCCACTGCTGGGCTATCAGGCTGGCCAGGCGGTCGCGCCACTGGCCGAGTGCCGCCACAAAAGGGACGCTCAGGCGCCAGCCCGCCGCACCATCGAGTTCGCGCAGCACCACACTCCAGGCCATGTCGTGCAGCAGCGCCAACAGGTAGGCGTCGAAGGGGTCACGCCCCTGGCTGCGCGCGATCTCGGCACCCAGCTGTGTCTTGACCTCGGTGTGTTTCCACAAGCGCGGGGCGGCGCGTCGGATCAGAGGTCCACTGCGCCCATCCAGCATCGGCTTGAGCACCACGCGGGCAATGGCCGCGCGCAAACCTCCGACACCCAGCATCTGGATCGAATGGCCGAGCTCCATCACCGGCCGTTCGCGCCGGTAGAAGGCACTGTTGGCCATTGCCATGACCTCGGCCACCAGCGTCTGGTCGCGCGACACGTGGTCGACCAGCTCACCGAGCGAACTGCTGTCCGAGCGCAGTCGGGCGAGCAAGGCCGGCACGACGCCGGCGGCTCGGGGCAGCAGGCTGGCAGCGGTGTCGGCAGCACGCGCCTCCAGGGCTTGCAGCACCACCTGCTCGCGTGGGCCCAGGCTGTTCGCGGGATCGGGTTCGCCCTGCACCATCCAGGCCAGCAGGGCGCCGTCAAAATCCGGGCGCCGCAGGTGCCAGGCCTGGGCGGGCAGAGGGGTCGACGCGTGCTCCGCCGGCTGCTCGGCCAGCAAAGGCTGCGCTGCCGGATCGGTGGCCTGGCTGTTGAAAAAACTCAGGATCCAGGCTTTCATGGGAGGGGCGTGCAAGCTGCGTTGTCGAGGAGCGTACACCGCCTGCCGCCCAAACCGTCGGTGCGGTGGGAATCAGTGCGCAGCGGTGCTGGCGCCGCTGGCCAACGCGCCGCGCACGATCGAAGCCGAGTTCGTCTTCCCCTGCCTGGCGCATGCACCCATGGAGCCGCTCAACTGCACGGTGCAGTTGTCTGAAGGTCGCGCCGAGCTGTGGGTCGGCACCCAGTTTCCGGGCGTAGATTCCGCTGCGGCCGCGCGCGTGCTGGGCCTCAAGCCCGAGCAGGTCAAGATGAACGTGCAGATGGCCGGTGGCGGTTTCGGCCGCCGTGGCCTGCCCAGCAGCGACTACGTGGTCGAGGCCTGCGAAATCGCCAACGCCGCGCGCGCCGCCGGCATCAACGCGCCGGTGCGCATCGTCAAGAACGGCATCGACGCCACCGCCACCGAAGGTATGCGCGAGCCGTACGGCCTGCCCATGCGCCTCACCGTGCACCACCCCAAGGTCAACGTGCCGGTGCTGTGGTGGCGCAGCGTCGGCTCGA
>NZ_JALHLX010000080.1:8950-15911 GCF_022844385.1 Hydrogenophaga sp.
CGGCATCGACGCCACCGCCACCGAAGGTATGCGCGAGCCGTACGGCCTGCCCATGCGCCTCACCGTGCACCACCCCAAGGTCAACGTGCCGGTGCTGTGGTGGCGCAGCGTCGGCTCGATCCACACCGCCTTCGTCATGGAGACGCTGCTCGACGACATCGCACGCGCCACAAAACAGGACCCGGTGCTGCACCGCGTGCACTGCAACCTGGCCATCAACCCCAAGAGCGTGGAAACGCAGGTGCAGGGCGCGGCCGTCATGGGCCTGTCGATGTGCCTGCCGGGCTCGGCCATCACGCTGAAAGACGGCGTGGTCGAGCAGAGCAACTTCGGTGACTTCACCATGGCGCGCATCACCGACATGCCCGAGATCAACGTGCACGTGGTGCCCAGCGCCGACCCGCCCACCGGCATCGGCGAGCCCGGCCTGCCGCCGCTCGCGCCCGCGTTCGCCAACGCCATCGCGCAACTCACCGGCAAGCCGCTGCGCGAGCTGCCGTTCAAGCTCGCCTGAGGCCAGTGTGGAAGACCTCGACACGCGCAGGGCTGCGCACTCGGTCAGCCCCAGGTTCGGGTCAGCAGCTCGTCCAGCGCATCCGCAATGACCTGCCCTTCCTGCTCCAGTGAGCCAACCGTCTCGCCCAATTGATCCAGCGCCACCGAGACCATGTCCAGTGGATGCAAAACCACAGGAACACCGTCAATGACGAAAACCGGGTTCATTCGGGCTCCCACAGTGGGCGTGTCTCGCGGCAGCAGGGACTGACGCACGAGCGGGACAACAACACGCCTTCGATAGCGGTCAAACTGGGCGGACTGCACCACCACGACAAAGGGAATCGAATCGCGCAAGGCTCCCTTGTTGCGATGGACATCGAACTGCGCCATCACAAAGTGGAGTGCTCGTCTGCAAACGACCCCACCGCTTCGTGCACCGCATTCCAGTCAGCCGCACAGACGTCGACCTTTCGTTGACGGTTGCGTTGCGCGTTCTGCTGGTTTTCGACGAACTCCGCCAGCAACGACTCCATGGTTGCTGACAGGTTGTTGGTGTAGGTTTTGGCCTGCGCCACCAGGGCCTCGTTCATCGTGAGATTGACGGGACGCTTGCGGGTCGAAGCTCCACGGGCTTGCATGCTGGACACTCCAAATGAACGAATGCGCATATTGTGCGCATACTGCATGCAGGGCGTCAAACGGCTGTGCCGCTGGGCACGTTCAAGCCACATCCAGCATTGCCATCACAAAGTCAGGTCGTATTCGATCGTGATCGGCGCGTGGTCGCTGAACTTCACATCCTTGTAGATGTGTTCCGTGAGCGCCAGCGCCGCCAGGGCCGGCGTGGCCAGGTGGTAGTCGAGCCGCCAACCCACGTTGTTCGCGTAGGCCTGGCCGCGGTTGCTCCACCATGTGTAGCAGGTGTCGGTGGTGTCGGGTTGCAGACGGCGGTACACGTCGACCAGACCGCCGTCGGTGAGCAACGTGGTCATCCAGGCGCGCTCTTCGGGCAGGAAACCGCTGTTTTTCTGGTTGCTGCGCCAGTTCTTCAGGTCGGCCTGCTGGTGGGCGATGTTCACGTCGCCACACAAGATGAATTCGCGCTCGCCCTTGAGCGCCATCAGGTGCGGGTGGAACGCCGCCAGAAAACGGTACTTGGCCTCTTGCCGCTCGGGGCCTGAAGAGCCGCTGGGAAAGTAGGCGCTGATCAGCGAGAGCTTGCGCCCCGGTGTGTCGAAACGCAGTTCGGTGTAGCGGCCCTCGGCGTCGAACTCTTCGCACCGGAAGCCGGTGATGACGTCGCTGGGCTCGTGGCGGGTGTACACGCCCACGCCCGAGTAGCCCTTTTTCTGCGCAAAGTGGAAGTGGCCGCGCAGACCGGCGAGGTGCTCAAAACGGCCGGCCACGTCCAGCTCCTGTGCCTTCACCTCCTGCACACAAATACAATCCGGCTGGTGCGCGGCGAGCCAGGTCTCCAGGCCTTTGGTGGTGGCGGAACGGATGCCGTTGAGGTTGAGGCTGGTCAGTTTGAACAAGGAAACCCCCATGGTGTTGGATACAGGCGCGACCCATGCGGGCGCCCCGGACGCTGCGCTCGCGCAGGAATTCGTGCAGTTTTGTGTGGACGCCGGCGTGCTGCGCTTCGGCGAATTCAAGACCAAGGCGGGGCGCCTCTCGCCCTACTTCTTCAACGCCGGGCTGTTCGATGATGGCGCCAAGCTCGCGCGGCTCGCGCAATTCTATGCAAAGGCCCTCATCGCCAGCGGCGTCGAGTTCGACATGATCTTCGGACCGGCCTACAAGGGCATTCCGCTGGGCGCGGCGCTCGCCATCGAGCTCTCGCGCCTGGGCCTCAACGTGCCTTTTGCCTACAACCGCAAGGAAGCCAAGGACCACGGCGAAGGCGGCACCCTGGTGGGCGCGCCGCTGCAGGGCCGGGTGCTGATCGTGGACGACGTGATGTCCGCCGGCACCGCCGCGCGCGAGTCCATCGCCCTGATCCGCGCCGCCGGGGCCATCCCGCACGCCGTGACCATCGCGCTGGACCGGCAGGAGAAGGCCACCGAGGTCGGCCCGGACGGCTCGGTTCGAGACGTGGATCACAGTGCGGTGCAATATGTTCAGCGCGAGCTCGGCTTGCAAGTTTGTGCAATTGCCACCCTGGCGGATTTGCTGCAGTATCTGAGCGTTCACACCGGGGGGGAGCTTGATGCGCACCGCCAGCGGGTGCAGGCCTACCGCCTGCGCTACGGTGTGAACTGACACCCCCCACCATGAAACTCACCCGCCCGTTGACCCCTCTCCTGCCGAGCGCCCTGCAGCTGGGTGCCTGCGTGCTGATGGCGGGCGCACTTTGGGGAGCCGCAGCGAGCGCACAGGCCCAGGGCATCTACACCTGCGTCGACGCCAAAGGGCGGCGCATCACCTCCGACCGCCCGATCGTGGAATGCCTGGACCGCGAGCAGCACAAACTGGGCAACACCGGCATCGTGCGCCAGGTGGTTCCGCCCAGCTACACCGCCGACGAGCGCGCCAGGCTGGAAAACAAACAACGTGCTGAAAACGAGATCAAGGCCCGCGCCGCCGAAGAAAAGCGCCGCGAGCGTGCCCTGCTGATCCGCTACCCCAACCAGGCGGTGCACGACAAGGAGCGTGCCGAAGCCTTGTCACAGATCGACGATGTGATCGCGGCCGTGAACAAGCGCGAAGCGGCGCTGGTGCAGCAGCGCAAAGAGGTGGACGCGGAAATGGAGTTCTACCAGTCCGACCCGAGCAAGGCGCCGTTCTGGCTGCGCCGCAAGCTCGAAGACAGCGAGAAGCAGATGGTGGTGCAGAAGCGTTTTCTGGAAGAGCAGGCCCAGGAAAAGCTGCGCATCAACCAGCGCTTCGACGAAGAGCTGGGCAAGCTGCGCCAGCTCTGGTCACCCTCTGCAGCGGCCAGCAACGCCGCCACGATCAAGCGCTGAAGCCCGCCGCCTGCGGGCGGGCACCCCTCACGCGTTCACTCACTGAAGTTTCTGGCGCAGCACGTCGTTGACCTGCTGCGGGTTGGCCTTGCCCTTGCTGGCTTTCATGACCTGACCGACCAGCGCATTGAAGGCCTTTTCCTTGCCGGCGCGGAACTGGGCCACGTTGTCGGCATTGGCGGCCATCACCTCGTCGATGATCTTTTCCAGCGCGCCGGTGTCGTTCATCTGCTTGAGGCCTTTGGCTTCGATGACGGCATCGACATCGCTGCCTTCGCCAGTCCACAAGGCGTCGAAGACCTGCCTGGCCGCGTTGTTGGAAATCGTGCCGTCGGCAATGCGCGCGATCAACGCGGCCAGTTGCGCGGCACTCACCGGCACCGCAGCCATGTCGCCTTCGTCGGCGTTGAGCCGGCGGGAAACCTCGCCCATGATCCAGTTGCTCACCAGCTTCGCCTGGCCACTGGCCTTCGCTGCTGTCTCGAAGTAGGCCGCCATGGCCGGACTCTGCGTCAGCGTGGTGGCGTCGTACTCGGGCAGGCCGTAGTCGCGCACCAGGCGCTCGGCCATCTGGCGCGGCAGCTCGGGCATGCCGGCGCGCACCTGTTCCACCCATTCGCGCGCAATCACCAGCGGCGGCAGATCGGGGTCGGGAAAGTAACGGTAGTCGGCCGCGTCTTCCTTGGTGCGCATGGCGCGCGTCTCGCCGGTGTCGGGGTCGAACAGCACCGTGGCCTGCTGGATGGTGCGGCCGTCTTCGATCTCCTCGATCTGCCAGCGCACTTCATAGTCGATGGCCTGCTGCATGAACTTGAACGAGTTCAGGTTCTTGATCTCGCGGCGCGTGCCCAGCTCGGCGCCGGGTTTGCGCACCGACACGTTGGCGTCGCAGCGGAACGAGCCTTCCTGCATGTTGCCGTCGCAGATGCCGATCCAGGTCACGATCTTGTGCAGCTCTTTGGCGTAGGCCACGGCCTCGGCGCTGGATCGCATGTCGGGCTCGGTCACGATCTCCAGCAGCGGGGTGCCAGCGCGGTTGAGGTCGATGCCGCTTTGCCCAATGAAGTCTTCATGCAGGCTCTTGCCCGCGTCTTCTTCGAGGTGCGCGCGCACCAGACGCACGGTCTTCTTCTCATCGCCGAGGAAGAACGACACCTCGCCGCCCTGCACCACCGGGATCTCGAACTGGCTGATCTGGTAGCCCTTGGGCAGGTCGGGGTAGAAATAGTTCTTGCGCGCGAACACGCTGTGTTCGGCGATGTGTGAACCCAGCGCCAGCCCCAGGCGGATGGCCAGCTCCACCGCGCCCTGGTTCATCACCGGCAGCGTGCCCGGCAAAGCGAGGTCTACCGCGCAGGCCTGCGTGTTGGGCTCGGCGCCGAACGCAATGGGTGCGCGACTGAAGATCTTGGATTGCGTGGCGAGCTGCGCATGGGTCTCGAAGCCGATCACGACCTCGTAGCCTTGAACCAGAAGGGATTTGCTTGTGTTGCTCATGATCAGAATCCCGAGGGCGAACGCGTGTGCCAGTCGGTCGCTTGCTGGAAGGCGTGCGCAGCGTGCAGCAGTTCGCCCTCCTTGAAGTAGTTGCCCACGAGCTGCAGGCCCACCGGCATGCCGCCGGCGCCAAAGCCCGCCGGCACGCTCATGCCGGGCAGGCCGGCCAGGCTGGTGGACAGGGTGTAGATGTCGGCGAGGTAGTTGGCCATCGGGTCGTCGCTCTTCTCGCCGATCTTCCAGGCCACGGTGGGCGCCACCGGGCCGGCAATCACATCGCAGCGCTCGAAGGCGGATTGAAAGTCTTGCGCGATCAGGCGTCGGATCTGCTGGGCCTTGAGGTAGTAGGCGTCGTAGTAGCCATGGCTCAGCACGTAGGTGCCGATCATGATGCGGCGCTGCACCTCGGGGCCAAAGGCCTCGCTGCGCGACTTCTTGTACATGTCGAGCAGGTCGTCGTATTTCGCGGCGCGGTGGCCGAACTTCACGCCGTCAAAACGGCTCAGGTTGCTCGACGCTTCGGCGGGCGCAATGATGTAGTAGACCGGGATCGAGAGTTCGGTGCGGGGCAGCGAGATGTCGACCAGCGTGGCGCCCAGCTTTTCGTACTCGGCGAGCGCCGCGCGCACGGCGGACAGCACATCGGGTGCACATCCCGCGCCGAAAAATTCGGCTGGCAAACCGATGCGCAAGCCCTTGAGCGGCTGAGCCGCGGAAGCACCTTCACGCGGACGGTTGAGTGCCGCGCTGTAGTCCTCGGCCGGGTGGTCCAGGCTGGTGGAGTCGCGGTCGATGTCGGGACCAGCCATCGCGGTCAGCAAGGCCGCACAGTCGGCGGCGCTGCGCGCCATGGGTCCGGCCTGGTCGAGGCTGGAGGCGAACGCCACCATGCCGTAACGGGAGCAACGGCCATAGGTGGGCTTGATGCCGGTGATGCCGGTGAAACTGGCGGGCTGGCGGATCGAGCCGCCGGTGTCGGTGCCGGTTGCGGCTGGCAGCAGGCGCGCAGCCACGGCAGCCGCCGAGCCGCCCGAAGAGCCGCCGGGCACGCGCGAGGTGTCCCAGGGGTTGTGCACTGGCCCGAAAGCCGAGTTGTCATTGCCCGAGCCCATGGCGAACTCGTCGCAATTGAGCTTGCCCAGCGACACGGCGCCCTGTGCGGCCAGGCGCTGCACCACGGTGGCGTCGAACGGGCTCTGGTAACCCGCCAACATCTTCGATCCGGCGGTGGTGGGAAAGTCTTTCGTGACGAAAATGTCCTTGTGCGCCAGCGGCACGCCCAGCAGCGGCGTGCGCTCGCCTGCGGCAATGCGCTCGTCCGCAGCACTGGCCTGGGCCAGTGTGGCTTCTTCGTTGAACGCGAGGTAGGCGCCCAAAGAAGCAAATTGTTTGGCGCGGGCCAGCAGGTGCTGCACGGCTTCGACGCTGGTGGTCTGCTTCTGTGCGATGGCGGTGGCGAGCTCCAGCACGCCCATGTCGTGGATGGACTTCATTCAATCACCTTGGGCACAAGAAACAGGCCGCGTTCGACAGCAGGGGCACTCTTCTGGTTGGCTTCGCGGTTGTTGGGTTCACTCGCCACGTCGGGGCGCAGGCGCAGCGAGACGTGGTCGATCACGGCGGTGGGGTGGGCCAGCGGCTCCACGCCGGTGGTGTCGACCGCGTTCATCTGCTCCACGGTGTCGAAGAAACCGTTGAGCTGGGTCAGCATGCGTTCGCTCTGCGGCGCGGTGAGCTCCAGGCGTGCCAGGTTGGCGATGCGGCCGATGTCGGACAGGGTCAGTGACATGTCGTGGTGGTTCCGGAAGGGTGGATCTGCAGCGCCCCGTGAGCCGCCAAAGCTGCTGAAACGCGGTGTAAATGCAAGAAATGGGGCTGAGTTGCGTGCAGTTGTGCACAGGGGATACGGTATTATCCAAGGTTTAACGGCAGACCCCGTGCCGCCACGGTTTTTGCCTTGGAATCAAACACTTAGAACCGATGTCCGGCCTACCTTCTGG
>NZ_JALHLX010000081.1 GCF_022844385.1 Hydrogenophaga sp.
GATTGCCGCTGTAGTCCTCGATGTTCGCGCCCACCACACCAGCACGAATCGCAGCCGCGATGGTTTCTCCAACCTCTTCAGGGCTCGCACCGTAGCCCGACTGGAGATCGGCGGAGACAGGAAGTGGACTTGCCGCAGCAATGGACCCCACGCGATCCAGCATGGTCTCCCTGCTCACAGCAGCTTCTTGATCAGGGAATCCCAGCGAGAAAGCCACGCCTGCACTCGTAGTGGCGATAGCGGGAAAGCCGCAGGACGCGAGCATCAGCGCACTACCAACGTCCCAAGCGTTGGGCATCAGAAAGATGGCCTCGGCAGTGTGCAATTGCTGGAACCGTAGACCCCGTTGGATTTGGCTCATTATGGCCATCCTAGTCGCCGAAGTTGGTGGCGGGTACTTCAGTCGGTATCGTGCGTATGGGCAATCTCGCCCAGACACCGCATCAACTTGTCGTAAAGCGTGCGCCCTGTTGTCGGGGGAGGTATGCCACACACCCATGTACTTCCTGCCGTTTTTGCGATTTGGTAGAGCGCCTCACTTTTCGACCATAACCAGCGCATGCACAGATTCGTCGGTGTCGAAAAACGGCTCACGTTGCTTGCGTGGTTGCTTTAGGCAGCGCGTTCGAATCTCCTCGGGACGATTCAAGACAGGTTTACCGGGCAAACGCTCCGCAACTCCTATGTGGCCGTGTCAACCGCGCGTTGTTCCGGATCTGTTCACCTACTCGCCAAAACGGAGTAGATAGCTACCCCCAGATTCTGAGAGTGAAGTGGTGCAAGGCGATGTCTTCAACAAAGACGATTTGTACGAGGCATTAAGCAAGCACAGAGTGGGAATAGCGATCAATTCCAACGATCCTTCAACCCCGTCACCCGGTTGAACACCACTTTCCCGCCCACCCCGTGGTCCGCACGGTCGGCCACGAAGTAGCCGTGGCGCTCAAACTGGAATTTCTGGTCTGGCTTCGCTGCAGCCAGTGAAGGCTCCACAACCGCCGTCACCACCTTCAGGCTGTCGGGGTTCAGCGCGTCCAGGAAGTTCTTGCCGCCCGCGTCGGGTTGCGGGTCGGTGAACAGGCGGTCGTACAGGCGCACTTCGGCGCTCACCCCGTCGGCGTTGCCCACCCAGGTGATGGCGGCTTTGGCCTTGACGCTGTCGGCGCCGGGGGTGCCGCTCTTGGTGCCGGGGATGACCTTGGCGTGCACTTCGGTCACTTTGCCTTCGGCGTCTTTGGCGCAACCCGTGCATTCGATGACGTAGCCGCCTTTGAGGCGCACCACGTTGCCTGGGAACAGGCGCTTGTAGCCCTTGGGCGGCACTTCTTCAAAGTCTTCGCGTTCGATCCACACGTCCTTGCCGATCTTGAAGACGCGGTCAGGCGGCGGCGTCTGGCCTTCGGCAATGGTGCTGTGGGGCAGGGCGGGCTGGGTGCAGTCTTCGGTGTAGCCGTCAGAGCCGAACACTTCGGCCCAGTTGGTGAGCACCAGCTTGACGGGGTCAAGCACGGCCATGCCGCGGTGGGCCTTGTTTTCCAGGTCTTCGCGCAGGCAGCCGTCGAGCGTGCTGTAGTCGATCCAGGAGTCGCTCTTGGTCACGCCGATGCGTTCGGCAAACAGCTGGATGGCCTCGGGCGTGTAGCCGCGGCGGCGCAGGCCGACGATGGTGGGCATGCGCGGGTCGTCCCAGCCGCTGACTTTCTTCTCGTTCACCAGCTGCGCCAGCTTGCGCTTGCTGGTGATCACGTAGGTCAGGTTCAGGCGCGCAAATTCGTACTGCCGCGGCGGTGGGGCCTTGAGCAGGCCGCCTTCGCACAAACGCTCCAGCAACCAGTCGTAGAACGGGCGCTGGTCTTCAAATTCCAGCGTGGCGATGCTGTGGGTGATCTGCTCCAGCGCGTCCTCGATGGGGTGCGCGAAGGTGTACATGGGGTAGATGCACCAGGCGTCGCCCGTGTTGTGGTGCGTGGCGCGGCGGATGCGGTAGATGGCCGGGTCGCGCAGGTTGATGTTGGGCGAGGCCATGTCGATCTTGGCGCGCAGCACGGCGGCGCCGTCGGCCAGTTTGCCGTCGCGCATCTCGCGGAAGCGGGCCAGGTTCTCTTCCGGGCTGCGGCTGCGGAAGGGGCTGTCCACGCCGGGCTTGCCGAAGTCGCCGCGGTTGATGCGCATGTCTTCGGCTGTCTGCTCGTCCACATAGGCGTGGCCGGCGGTGATAAGGTATTCGGCCGCGCGGTACATGAAGTCGAAGTAGTTCGACGCGTAGTACAGGTGGCTTTCCTGCTTGCCGTTGAAGTTGGATTCCCAGTTGAAACCCAGCCACTGCACCGCGTCGAGGATGGAGTCCACGTACTCCTTTTCTTCCTTCTCGGGGTTGGTGTCGTCAAAGCGCATGTGGCAGACGCCGCCGTAGTCGCGCGCCAGGCCGAAGTTCAGGCAGATGCTCTTGGCGTGGCCCACGTGCAGGTAGCCGTTGGGTTCGGGCGGGAAGCGGGTGCGGATCTTGGCCGGGTCGGGCTGGCCGGCGTCGTGGAAGGCGGCATCACCCGGGCCGCCGCCCCATTGGCGCTGGGCGTAGGTGCCGGTGGCGAGGTCTTTTTCAATGACCTGGCGCAGGAAGTTTGACGTCCTGAGCGCCTGGCCCTCAATTTCTGCGGGAGCTTGGTGGTGTCGAGAGATGCTGGACGAAAGGGACGGGGGGGGCATGCAGTCATTCTAAGGAGAGGCGGAAGCTCCAAGATAATCAAGGTCTAACCCACAACAGGTGTCACGCGCTTGAACCAAAGCACTCCCTTGCCGAACGCCTCTCTGCTGAACCAGCTGTTACGGTTCACCCCCACGGCGCGCATGTTTTTCTCGGGAAATCTCTGTACCCTGACGCAGGGATCCGAGGCTGACGGCCTCAAGCAGGGGACGATGCACCTGCTGAGTCGCGGCGAGCTGCAACTGACGCGCAAGGGCTTTGCGCCGCTGAACGTGCGGGCGCCCAGCGTGCTGTTGCTTCCCCGCGCGTTGGAGCACTGGGTTCAGGGCTCAGGGCCGCAGGGGGTGGACCTGATGTGCGCCACCCTCAGTGAATTGGCGCCGCCGCTGGACATGATCTTGCCGGACGTCACGGTGATTGACTTGACCGCCACGTCATCGCTGCAGCGACCGGTAGAGCTGCTGTTCGAGGAGGCCGAGGCACGTGCTTTTGGTTATCGGGCAGCGATCGACCGCCTGCTGCAATACACCTTCGTGGTGCTTGTGCGTCACCTGATTGATCGGCAACTGCTGTCCGGCGGTGTGCTGGAGGCCATGGTCGACAGCCGTCTGGGTGTGGTGCTGTCCATGCTGCACGAATCGCCAGAGCACGACTGGACGCTTGACAGCATGGCGGAGCTGGCGCACCTGTCCCGGTCTGCCTTTGCCCTGCGCTTTGTCCAGGTGGTGGGCATACCGCCGTTGACCTACTTGACCCACTGGCGCATGGCGGTTGCCCGCAACCTACTCGCGCAAGGGCAGGCAGTGAAGGCGGTGGCCTCTCAGGTGGGCTACGGTAATGCCACCGCATTCGCGCGAGCGTTTCAACGGGCCTCGGGGCAATCGCCCAGCGCTTGGCAGATGGAGCATCTGAGTCAGCCGTAGGTCCATCGCGCCCTGGTTCTGGACGATCGGTGGCGTGATGCGGACGCCGAATGCCGTTGTGCTGTGCCGAACGGACCCGACTTCAGGTTCAATGCCTTGAGGCAGAACTTTGAAGGAGATCACGATGAACCCGAGCGAAAAAGCAGTCCTGGCCGGCGGTTGTTTCTGGGGCATGCAGGACCTGGTGCGCAAGCTGCCTGGCGTGTTGCGCACCCGTGTGGGCTACAGCGGCGGCGATGTGCCCAACGCCACCTACCGCAACCACGGCACCCACGCCGAGGCGTTGGAGGTGGAGTTCGACCCCACGCAGACGAGCTTTCGCGACCTGCTGGAGTTCTTCTTCCAGATCCACGATCCGAGCACCCCGGGGCGCCAGGGCAATGACCGCGGCAGTTCCTACCGGTCGGCCATTTTCTACACCTCGGACGAGCAGCTGGCCACGGCGCAGCAGACCATTGCCGATGTGAATGCCTCGGGTTTGTGGCCGGGCAAGGTGGTCACCGAGCTCGCGCCCGCGGGGCCGTTCTGGGAGGCCGAGCCCGAGCATCAGGACTACCTGGTCAAGCACCCCAACGGCTACACCTGCCACTACCCCCGTGCGGGCTGGAAGCTGCCGCGACGCGAGATCGGCTGACGGCCAACGCTCAAGAACGGTGGGGGTCGGCGCGCCAGTGGGCGGGCCGACCCGGTGTGTCTGTTTTTTTCCTGAGGAGATGGTGATGCAATCCCGGTGCATTCAACAGGCGCCCGAGCTGCGGGTGCCGTGGTGGATCGACGGCGAAGGGCGCAGCATGGCACCGCTGAAGCTGTCCGATCTGGGCGACGGGTTCAAAGTGATCTTCTGCTTCCAGCACTGGTGTCCGGGCTGCCACAGCCATGGCTTTCCGACCCTGCAGAAGCTGATCAAGGCGTTGGGCGATCGCGGCTTCGCGTTTGCCGCGGTGCAGACCGTGTTCGAGGGCGCCGAGTCCAACACCTTCGAGCGCCTGCGCGAGACGCAGTTGCGCTACGGCTTGAACATTCCGTTCGGACACGACCCTGCGATCGGACGCGCGTCGTCGCTCATGGCGGACTACGGGACGCGCGGCACGCCGTGGTTTTTGGTGATCGATCCGCTGGACGAGGTGCTCTACAGCGACTTCGAGCTCGACGAGCGGCAGCTGATCGGGGCGTTCGGCGCTTCGAACGATGGTCTCAAGGCGGCCTGAAGTCATGCGTGCGTCCACACCAAAGGCCGTGTCGGAGCCGAAGACGCCGGGGACGGGCCCGGCGTTTCGGCTGCCGTTTGACAACAGCTTCTTCCGGGACATGCAGGGGTTCTATGTGCCTTGGAAGCCCGAGCCGTCCCCGGCCCCGGCCTGGGTGCAGTTCAACGACGCCCTGGCGCTGGAGCTGGGGCTGGAGCCGGCGACGCTGAAGTCTGCGACCGGTCTGGCGTGGCTGTCCGGCGTGGAAATGCCGGCTGAGGCGGCGCCGCTGGCGCAGGCCTACGCGGGACACCAGTTCGGCCAGTTCTCGCCACACTTGGGGGATGGCCGCGCCTTGCTGCTCGGGGAACTCATCGACACGGCAGGACAGCGTCGGGACCTGGCCCTCAAGGGGTCGGGCCGTACGCCGTTTTCGCGCCGTGGCGATGGCAAGGCGGCACTGGGCCCGGCGCTGCGCGAGTACCTCATGGGCGAGGCCATGCACGCGTTGGGCATTCCCACGACGCGTGCGCTGGCGGTGATCCGGACCGGTGAGCGGGTGAACCGCGAGGGCTCGCCCCCCGGGGCGATCTTGGTGCGCGTGGCGGCCAGCCACTTGCGGGTGGGCACTTTTGAGTTCTTCGCGGCGCGGGAGGAGGAGGTGATGCTTCGGCGGCTGCTCGACTATGCCGTGGCGCGGCATGACCCCGCCCTCGCCAAGCTTTCCGACAAGCCCATTCCGATGCTGGAGGCCGTCTGTGAGCGGCAGGCGCAGCTGATTGCACGCTGGATGGGCGTGGGCTTCATCCACGGGGTGATGAACACCGACAACATGAGCATTTCGGGCGAGACCATCGACTATGGTCCGTGTGCGTTCATGGAGGGTTTCGATCCGGCCACGGTGTTCAGCTCGATCGACCGTCAGGGGCGATATGCCTACGGCCAGCAGCCGGCCATGGCGCAATGGAACCTGGCCCGTCTGGCCGAAGCGTTGCTGCCGGTTCTGGACGCCCGCGATATCGACGTCGTGGAACGGGTGGAACAGGTGGTGGCCGGGTTTGCCGTGCGCTTTGACCGGCATTGGACCGGGCAGCTGCGCGCCAAGCTGGGCTTGGCCGCTGAAGAGCCGGACGACCGCGCCCTGGCGGACGACTTCCTGCAGCTGCTGCAGCGGGAAAAGGTGGACTTCACGCTGGCGTTCCGCCTCCTGTCCGACGCCATCACGGGGCCGGATGCCGCACTGCACGACCTGTTCGGACGGGAGCGCCCGGCGCTCTCGGACTGGCTGGCGCGCTGGCGCCAGCGCATGGCCCGGGAGGGAAGGACCTTGCAGGACTGCGCCGCAACGGCGTGGTCGGTCAATCCCTTCGTGATCCCGCGCAATCACCAGGTGGAGGCGGCGCTGTCGAGTGCCGTGGACGAGGCCGACCTCGGTCCGTTCGAGCGCCTGCTGGCGGTGCTGGGGCGGCCGTACGAGACGGTGGAGTCCGCGCGGCCATTCACGCTGCCGGCCTCGCCCGAAGTGGCCGCAGCCCACCGCACCTTCTGCGGCACCTGATTGGGGTACCCAACGATTTCTGAAAGGAGACTTCGCATGACCACAACGAAACAGGAACCCGGTGTCCTTGGCGAAGCGGCCGCTCCCCTGGGTGTGACCCGGTGGGTGGACGCGTCGGGCCAGGCGCTGGAACACTTCGACCTGGACCGCATGCCCGGCCGGTTCAAGCTCATCTTCTGTTTTCAGGACGCCTGCCCGGGGTGCCATGCGACCGGCTTTCCGGCGCTTGCCCGGGTGGTCGACGCGTTTCGGGGGAGCGACTTCGTCGGGTTCGCCGCAGTCCAGACCGTGTTCGAGGACTTCGGTTCGAACACCTGGGAGCGCATGCTGGCCAATCACTCCCGCTACGCGCTGGGCATTCCCTTCGGGCACGACGCCGGTGACGAACAGGACGGCGCGGGTTCGGAGCTGATGCGCCGCTACCGCAACGGCGGCACACCCTGGTTCATCCTGATCGATCCCGATGGCAGAGTGGTCTACAACCATTTCCGAATCGACGCCGACAAGCTCGTCACCTTTCTCAAGCGGCTGGAAAACGAACCGGCGGCACCGGAGCCTGGGCCCGACATGTTGACTTGGAAAGGAGTGATTCAACTGGTGGAAACGGGCAACCCGACGCCACCGCGCCGAGTTGAGCGCAGCGAAGCCGAGTGGGCCCAACAGCTGACGCCCGAGCAGTTCCGAATCACGCGGCTCAAGGGCACCGAACGGGCGCACAGCTCCTCGATGTGTACGCTGTTTTCGCCCGGGATCTACCGGTGCGTGTGCTGCGGCACTGAACTATTCGATGCGTCGACCAAATATGACAGCCGCAGCGGCTGGCCCAGCTTCACGCAGGCCATTGCCCCGGGTCTGGTGGGCTATCACGGAGACAACAGCCACGGCATGGTGCGGGTGGAGACGACGTGCAACGTCTGCGACGCCCACCTGGGTCACGTGTTTCCCGACGGACCCAAGCCCAGCGGTCTGCGCTACTGCATCAACGCCCTGGCACTGGAGAAAGCATGAGCAGCGAAAAGGTAGGCTTCGCTGGCAGCAGCCAGGGTCTGCTGGTGGGTGTCTTGGAACGCCCGGACCATGCACCGTTACAAGCCCTGGCGGTGTTTGCCCACTGCTTTACCTGCGGAAAGAACTCTCTCGCCGCGACCCGCATCAGCCGGGCGCTGGCTCAGCAGGGCATCGCCACGCTGCGCTTTGATTTCACCGGTCTGGGCGAGAGCGAAGGCGACTTCGGGCGCGGTGGCTTTTCGTCCAGCGTGGCGGACATTGTGGCGGCGGTGCACTGGATGCAGAGCACGATCGGCATGCCTGCACTGTTGGTCGGACACAGCCTGGGGGGGACGGCGGCCATCGCGGCGGCTGCCCGCCTCGACGGCATACGGGCGGTTTGCACGCTGGGCGCACCCGCGACGGCCGACCATGTGCTTCGTCACTTCGGTCCGACCAAGTCCGAAGAGGATGGGCAGATCCAGGTCGACCTGGGCGGCCGGGCGTTCAGGATCGCGCCGGCCTTCATTGAAGAGCTCCAGGCCCAAGCCCACGAGAACCCGGTCAAGGGGCTTCGCGCGGCCTTGCTGGTTATGCACGCGCCAAGTGACGCGGTGGTGGACATCGGCGAGGCACAGGACCTGTTCAAGGCGGCCAGACATCCTAAGAGTTTCATCAGCCTGGACGATGCGGACCATCTGCTCACGCGCCCGGCCGATGCGCAGTATGCGGCTGACCTGATTGGCGCCTGGGCCTCGCGGTTTCTGCCGATGCGAGCCGAGCGAAACGATGCGCCGTCGGACCTTCGTGCGGGCGAGGTGTGGGTGGGGGAGCACGATCACGCCTTCTGGCGATCGATGCGAGCAGGTCCGCACCACCTCGACGCCGATGAGCCCAAGGAAGTGGGTGGTGGCGAACGCGGGCCCGATCCTTATGAACTTCTGCTGATGTCGCTGGGCGCCTGCACGTCCATGACATTGCGCCAGTACGCCAAGCGAAAAGGCTATGCGCTCAAGGATGTCCAGGTCAGGTTGCGTCATGAGCGCGCGCACGCGACCGATTGCCAGGAGTGCGGGGATCGCTCGGGACAGGTTGACCACGTCACGCGGCAGCTCCTGCTGAGCGGACCGTTGAGTGAAAGCCAGCGACAGGACCTGTTGCGCATCGCCGATCGTTGCCCCGTGCATCGAACGCTGGAGAACCATCCGGTGATCACCACCACACTGATTCGGGACTGATCCCAACCACACACAAACGAAGGAGACGGAGCATGAGAGCCATCTGGAAAGGCACCACCATCGCTGAGAGCGATGACATCGTGGAAGTTGAAGGCAACGCCTATTTCCCACACGACGCGTTGCGCCCGGAACATTTCAAACCAAGCGATACGCACACCACCTGTCCATGGAAGGGGCGGGCCAGCTACTACGACGTCGTGGTCGGCGAAGACGTGAACGCTGACGCGGCGTGGTACTACCCGTCGCCCAAGGCTGGTGCGGAGGCGGTGACCGGCAGGGTGGCGTTCTGGCGCGGTGTCGAGGTGCGGCCATGAGCGGGGAACAGAGGTTCGACGCGATCGTGATCGGAGCCGGTCAGGCCGGTCCCTTTCTGGGCGCGACACTCGTTGCCCGGGGTATGAAGGTGGCGCTCATCGAGGAGCGTGACCTGGGTGGTACCTGTGTCAATCGGGGCTGCACCCCAACCAAGACCCTACGCAAGTCGGCTCGTGTGGCTCACATGGCGCGCCGGGCCAGCGAATTCGGTGTGCAAACCGGGTCGGTCCAGGTCAACTTCAGGGCAGCGATGGAGCGCATGCAACGCCGGGTGGAGGAGGCTCGCTCTGGCCTGCAGGCCTGGCTGGGCCAGTTGGAAGGACTCACCATCATCAAGGCGCGCGGTCGCCTGGCGGGCCGTGAAGGCGAACAGTTCGTGGTGCTGGCCGGCGAGCATCAGCTGGTGGCGCCCAAGGTGGTGCTGAACACCGGCACACGTCCCTTTGTTCCGCCGGTGCCTGGGCTGGACGAGCTGCCGTTCCTGGACAACGAACGGCTGTTGGCGCTGCGTGAATTACCGTCCAGGCTGGTGATCATCGGCGGTGGATACATCAGCCTGGAGATGGCTCAGATCTTTCGGCGGCTGGGAAGTGAGGTTGCCATTCTGGAAACAGGGCCCCGCCTCACGGCCCGCGAGGACGAGGACATTGCAGCCGCTGTGACCGGAATGCTGACAGCGGAAGGCATCGAAGTGAACACCGGCGTGCGCATTGAGCGGGTCGGCAAGGCGGACAACGACGCTGGCGTGCGGGTGCAGTTGGCTGGTGGCCGCAGCGTGGATGGCAGCCACCTGCTGGTGGCCACCGGGCGAATACCGAACACCGACTGTCTGGGCCTGGAAACGGTGGGCCTGGAGGTCAGTGCGCGAGGCTACCTGGTCACCAACGACCGGCTCGAAACCGCGGTTCCCGGCATCTGGGCGCTGGGTGACATCAATCAGCGCGGGGCCTTTACCCACACCAGCTACCACGATCAGGACATCGTGGCGGAGAACCTGGCCGGAGGGCAACGCAGCGCCGCCGCGCGCGTCGGCATTTATGCCATGTTTACCGATCCTCCGCTGGCCCACGTCGGTCTTTATGAGGCCGACGCGCGAAAACTCGTGACCGAAGGGCGACGCATTTCCCAGGCGGTTCACGCCATGAAGGACGTCAGTCGCGCGAAGGAAGAAGGCGAAACCGTGGGCAAGATCAAGCTCCTCATCGATGAGGACAGTGGTCATTTCCTCGGAGCGACCATGCTCGGGATCCAGTCGGACGAGATCATTCAGGCGATCGGTCTGGTGATGGCCAGTGGCGGCACCTGGAAGTTGGTCCGGGATGCATTGCCCGTTCACCCGACGGTCACCGAGTTCCTGCCCACCATCATTGATCGACGCAAGCCCTTGACCGCAAGTTCTGGGTGAGCCGGAGGACCCACACCATGCCCATCAACCGCTCATTCAGCGGCCGCAATCGCGATGTCCACAACCACGGCGGTCGACTTCCGCCAGGACAGTCCCTGACGGAAGGTTTTCCCGTGCTGACTGCGGGCCCCACCCCAAAAGCCTTGGCGCTTGGCGATTGGCGCTTGACCTTGAAGGTCGGTGTGCGGCCGGTTCGCGTTTGGACCTGGAGCGAATTCCAGGCCCTGCCCCAGACCGAGCAGGTGGTCGATATCCATTGCGTTACCACCTGGTCGAAATTCGACACCCGCTGGCGCGGTGTGACGTTGGACACCTTGTTGCAGGCGGCCGGACTGGAAGCGCCCACGCCTTGGGTGTTGGCGCATTCTCAGGACGGCTACTCCACCAACGTGCCGTTGGCCGATCTGACACAAGGGCGCGCAATGATCGCAACGCACTACGACGACCGACCGCTCGCGCCCGAGCACGGGGGACCGGCACGCCTGTTGGTGCCGCATCTCTACTTCTGGAAGTCGGCCAAGTGGGTCAATGCGCTGCAGTTCAACGAGCGCGACGAGGCCGGGTTCTGGGAACTGCGGGGCTATCACATGCGAGGCGACCCTTTCAAGGAAGAGCGCTATGGATGAGGCTGTTGGTCAACACCGGCTGAGCTGGCAGACCGCACGCATCGATGCGTTGCAGGCACTGACTCCACGCGTCATGCGGGTGGTGCTGCGTCCTGACAGATGGGTTCGCCCGAGGCCGGGCCAGCATTTGGATGTCCGACTGACAGCGGAAGACGGCTATCAGGCACAACGGAGCTATTCACTCCTCTCACCTCCTCAACGTACCGGGCTCTATGAGCTTGGCATTGAGCGTTTGGACGATGGCGAAGTATCCACCTGGTTTCACGACAAGGCCCAGCACGGCGAAACGATTGAAGTCCTCGGACCGGTTGGAGGTCATTTTGTGCTTGACGAGTCGAACACACGACCAGCCTTGCTGATTGGGGGAGGATCTGGCGTCGTTCCCCTTTTGTCCATGGCAGCGCAACGCGTGGGTGCATACAGCCAAGCGCATACAACGCTGTTGGTTGCCGCACGCCATCTTGACGAAGTGTTGCTCTGGCCCACCCTGCAGCGATGGGAAGCGTTTACGCCGCGGTTTCGCAGCCGACTGGCGCTCTCGCGGGATACCTGTGCCCCGCGCGCACAGGACCACGTTGGCCGCATTGATGGAGCCGATGTTGCTTGGGCATTGCAGCAATTGGGTGATGTGGCGACCGAATCTGCGCAGGTTTTCATCTGCGGGCGTAATGACTTTGTCGAGTCCATCGTTCATATGGTCACCGGGCTAAATGTGCCCGAGGTCTCCATCCGCACCGAGCGCTTCGGAAGTTGACTCTCTTTTTTCTCATCTGCCGTGACACCTGAAGACATCCGCCTAACCCGATACGTCTCTGTCCGTTCGCGCAGCGAACGTCTGTGTGCCCCTCTGAGTGCCGAGGACCATGTTCCCCAACCGGTTTCCGACGTCAGTCCGCCGAAGTGGCACTTGGCCCACACCACGTGGTTCTTCGAGACTTTTGTCCTCGCGAAACAACAGCCGGACTATCGACTGTTCCATCCTCTGTATGGCTACCTGTTCAACAGCTACTACGAATCGGAGGGCGCTCACCTGGCACGCCCGCAGCGAGGGAGCTTGAGTCGCCCGACGGTGGCTGAGGTGATGGCGTATCGCGCGCATGTGGACGAGTCCATGCGCCGTATGCTGAAGGAACCACTGGAGCCCGCGGTCGCGGCCTTGGTAGAGCTGGGCATGCAGCATGAACAACAGCATCAGGAGTTGCTGATCACAGACATCAAGTACATCCTGGGCCACAACCCATTGCATCCGGCGTATGACCCTCTGGGCATCGGTCCCCAAGATGTGACGGCCGAACATGATGGAACCTGCCCACCACTGGACGATTGGCTTAGCGTCGAAGGGCAGACGATTCGCATGGGCCACCAGGGGCCAGGGTTCGCCTTCGACAACGAGTCGCCATCGCATTTGGCGCTCATTCAAGGAGTAGACATCCGTGTGGCGCTAGTCACCAATGATGAATACCTTCAGTTCATGCGCGACGGAGGATATCAGCGCCATTCGCTCTGGCATGCGGAAGGCTGGGACTGGGTGCAAACGCTTAAATTCCGTGCGCCGATGTACTGGCAGCCCGACCCTAACCAGCCTGACGGATGGGGTCATTACACGCTCCAGGGGGTGATGCCGCTGACCAGTCAGGCACCAGTCACGCATGTCAGTTACTACGAGGCACACGCTTTCTGCGATTGGGCGGGGTGGCGATTGCCCACCGAGTTCGAGTGGGAAGCAGCGGCAAGCCGGTTCGACTGGGGGCGTCGATGGGAATGGACGCGCAGTGCCTATCAGCCCTATCCCGGTTTTGCCCGCAGCGAGGGCGCAGTGGGCGAATACAACGGGAAGTTCATGGTGAACCAGCAGGTCTTGCGCGGAGCGTCCTGGGCCACATCGCCGGGCCACGCCCGTTTGACATACCGGAACTTCTTTCACGCTCCGTTGCGTTGGCAGTTCACGGGCATCCGTCCTGTTCGCTCGCGGGAGTCCGCATGACTGATCGGGACAGACTGACGGAGCATGTTCTGCAAGGGTTGACGCGACCACAGAAGGCGCTCTCATCCGCTTGGTTCTACGACGATGAGGGCTCGCGCCTGTTTCAGCAGATCATGGCGCTGCCCGAGTACTACCTCACACGCCTTGAGCACGAGCTGCTGCGCTCACGCGCGGATGAGCTTTCCCGGTGGATAGATCCTCGGTGCAGCCCGATCGATCTGATTGAACTGGGCAGCGGCGACGGGGCCAAAACGCTGTCGCTGTGCCAGGCACTGGCGCAACGTGAAGTGGATTGCATCTACAGGCCTATGGATGTGTCCGCACACGCCCTAGCGGATCTGAGCCGCCGCTTTGACACGTACCTCCCCCGCATGGCCATCGAACCGGTGCTGGGAGACTATTTCGAGCATTGGCCTCAGATTGCCGAAGGGCGACGCCAGGTTGCAATGTTGCTGGGCAGCAATCTGGGCAACCTCGACGAACACGGTGCCGTCAAGCTGCTGCAGCGGGTGCATTCGCATTTGCGCCCGGGTGACCTTGTGCTGCTTGGTCTGGATCTGGTCAAGGACCCGGCCATGTTGCGCGCAGCATACGACGATTCACAGGGCGTGACCGCTGCGTTCAATTTGAATCTGCTGACGCGGTTGAATCGCGAGTTGGGCATGGACTTCGATCTGACGAAATTTCGGCACTACGCCAGCTACTGTCCGCTGGAACACGTGGCCAGAAGCTTTCTGGTGAGCCAAGTTGACCAGGTGGTCCACAGCAGAACCCTTGACCGAGGGTTTGTATTCCATGCCGGGGAGACCATCTATACAGAGCAATCCCAGAAATACTCCCTGGCTTCAATCGAACACCTCGCACGCCGAAGCGGGTTTGACAACACCTGCACCCTGACCGACCCCCGAGGCTGGTACGCCATCACCGTCTGGCACCGGCTACCGTTCACCCCAACGCAACAAACGTCGACCTGAAAAAGGAGTCCTAATGAGCAACAAGACCCATCTGCGCCAGACCATGCTGGACCTTGCCGAAGGGCGCCTGCGGTTTGCTGAACAGACCTATGCGCAATACCTGGTCGGTGCGGCGGGCCGCGGAGATGAACCCAGTGAAAGCGATGCGGCGTCGCGGGCCGTCAACAATGCCGCTCTGGCGCAGGCGTTCGAATGCCCCATTCACGATCATCAGGAGGCCCTGGAAGTCTTACGTCAGATCGATTTCGGTCCCCGGGATTCGGTGGAGACAGGCGCCGTGGTTCGCATCGACGGGCGTTGGTTCGTGATTGCGGTTGCTAGCGATGCCTTCCAGTGCGACGGCAACACCTACATGGGAATTTCCACCCAGGCGCCCATCTACGCAGCGATCGCAGATGCCCGAGCCGGTGATGTTGTCAGCTTCCGGCAACGCGAACTGCACATAGAGGAAGTCTTGTGATGCACCTCATTCGAGTCTGAACGATGGGCGGCACGCTGCGCGACTTGGTCCGGCGCTTTCATGGCACAGGTCGACTTGGTGCCATCGTTCTGCGCCCGGATCGCCTCAAGGACGCTGTGTCCGTGCAGGAGGCCAGGGCCGAACCGGGTCTCGGGCTGATTGGCGATCACCGCTCCCTGCGGCTTCGTCAGTCGGATGCGCAACGCCATCGCGAGCTGAGTCTGATCCAGGCTGAGCACCTCAGCTTGCTCGGGGTCTGGACGGGGCAAGCCCCAATTGCCCCGGAGCGTTTGCGGCGCAACCTCGTGATCTCGGGGATCAACATCGCCGCGATGCATTCACCTTTCCGGGAAGAGCGCTTTGTCTGGCGAATTGGCGGTTCGGTCCGCATTGAAATCACGGGGCCATGTCCTCCTTGTTCACGCATGGAGGACGAGCTCGGTGAAGGCGGTTACGCCGCGCTGCGTGGTCACGGGGGCGCCACGGCACGGATCGTCGTAGGTGGCGTGCTACGGGTTGGAGATACCGTTAACCTTGACGTTGAATCCACCGTGGGCTGAGAGCCATGATCGAAGCAGAGCGTACGCCTGGGTTCCTCCATCTTCTCCAGATGACCGGCGGTGCGTCGTGGTTGCACATGTGCATCCACCACCGCGAGACGGAAGGTTTTCTCTCGAGCGCGACCGGCCTGGACAAGCTGATCGCCGCAGCGATGGTCTCTGAAGATACCCGGTCGCGGTTGCGCGTCCACGGGCAGGGTGTGATGGTTCTGCTCAAAGCGATGCATCTGAGAGCTGATGGAGTGGGGCATCCAGAGGACATGGTGTCCATGCGAATCTGGATTGATGAGCGTCGGGTTATCACGACCCGCGAGGAGGATGTGGATCCCATCCTCGAACTTGCAGAAGACATCTCTCAGGGGCGCGGCCCTGCAACGCCAGGTGACTTCCTTTGCGATCTCATCGAAGAGCACCTCGCGGAAGTTTCCGAGCAGGTCGAGATGCTGGAGGATGGGGTGGATCTGATCGGCGGCCTTCTGGTTCAGCACCAGACGGAAGCGGCATGCCCGAGCATGGCCAATACCCAGACCGCGATCTCTGGCTTTCTTCGTCATCTTGGCCCCCAGCGAGCCGTTCTTCAAACGTTGACAACTCTCGTCGTCCCGCCGCTGAATATAAATCACCGAGGCCGACTGGAGGAGCACCTGAACCAGCTGTTGCGGTTGCTCGAAACGCTGGAGAATTTGCGTGACCGTATCGATATCCTCAGTGACCAGGCAAACCGCATTCAGGAGCGACAGCTGAATCAAAGCTCTTATGTTTTTGCCGTGGTATCCACAATCTTCTTGCCCTTGAACTTTGTCACTGGCCTGTTTGGCGCCAATCTTCTGGGACTGCCGTTCGCAGATGCCACCAATGGCTTCTGGGTGTTGGTAGGTCTTTGCTTACTAATGAGTGTTGGGTTGGTAGCGGTCTTTCGCTGG